>JAFGIS010000172.1 GCA_016929495.1 Polyangiaceae bacterium
AACGCCGAGATGCGGCAATTGGCGTTGCGACCGAATGCCTTCCGAGGCGAATGGGACTATGAACTGCAACCTCGCGAGTTGACTAGGCAATTTGGATCAAAGGCCTTAGGGAGCGGTGAGTGAGGTCGGGACATGATGTTGTGACTAGGGTCATGCGCCCATGGTCACTGTGGGTCAAGCAGACGGATCCTGGGCGTCCGCCGCGTGTCGGCCGGCGTCATGCCGGCAGCCCTACTCGACCTGATTCGGACCGCCCGGCGAGGAGCCGACCCCGCCGTGGTAGGCGAAGCTCCGTGGGTCATCGTCCTCGAGCCAGGGCTGGCGACGCGCGACGCTGACACCCGTCTTCGGCTTCGGCAGAGCGGGGAAGCGAGATACGACACGGCCCGCTGCATCGCGCAGCGTCAGGGGCTCACCCGTGTTGCTGAGCCCGTTCTTGCCCAGGCCAGCCACGCCGAGCAGCGTCGTTCCTTCCCGCGGGGGCACATCGGCGGTGGACGCCGAATCGAAATCCTCTCCTACCAGGAGTAGATACGCACCGGCGGGGATCGATTTCGCGTCCAGAGCAACGCTGCCTCCGGTGTCTTCGAAGGTCCAGCCCTCGATCACCGCCTGTTCGAGCCCGTCGTTGTACAGTTCCACCCACTCCTGAGCCGGCTCTGGTCCCGCTGGATCGGCGAGCACTTCGTTGATGACCACGTGCGGCATGGGGGCGTGGGTTTCTGCCGTGAACACGTCATCGTAGATGTACCCACCCACGCTGATGGCCCTGACTCGCAGCTCCATGGACTCATTCGGCACGAGTCCACGGACGACCGCGCGGCCCGACGCTTCGAGCGCTTGGGCATAGTCCACGCCGGAGCCACCGATCGCCCAGAAGAGCGGAGCATCGAGCGACTGTAGCGTGAAGCGATCGTCAGCGATCTCGGCGCAGCCCGGACCCGCACGCACGAGCCCGCTGCCACACTGCAGACGGCTGGGCTGGCTCTCCCGGCCGATATCGAGCGGTGCCGGATCGATGAGATAGCCGTCCACGACGGGGGGTGGCATGAACCAGCTGCCTGCGGACACGGCCTCGGTGACACTGAGCTGGAGACAGCGTCCGACGGCGACGCCTGGCGCCGCGCCTCGTTCGACGAGGGCCGAGACGCCGTCGGGCGCCAGCTGCGTCCGCACTGACGCGACCAGAACGACCTGGTCGCCACAATAGACCGCGACCGGTCCGACAGCCTGAGCTTCCGTGGGCGGCCACACTCGAGCCAGCAGCGGCCGCTCGTCGTCCGTACGCACGGTGAAGCGAACGCTTTGCCCCGAGCGTACGATGAGCGTGTACTGTCCGCCCGCCTCGAGCGCCACCGTGGGAGCGACGACCAGGGACGCTTCCTCGCGCCAGCTGCGGCTGGGCACCTGACGCTCCGCAAGGGTGCTCGGAGGTTCGCCCGCACGGATCCGAGCGACGTAGTAGTCCGTGAGCTCACCCCGATAGATCTCGGCACCCGCGGTGACGGACAACGACGAGCCGGACGGGATCAGTCGAAACCGACTGACGCGCGTGGCTGCATCCAGACTCGCTTCGGGCTCGCACGTTACGTCGAACGAACGGCGCTGTGTGAACGAGTCAGGCGGCTCGAGCTGCGGGTCACCACAGGCGGACACGAGTCGACCCAGCAGAGCCGCCGAGCCGAACAGAGCAATCGATGGCGCTTTCACGCAGAAGGGTTCGGCCAAGACCCAAGGCGTGTTGCGCACAAAAACACGGACGGGTCAGTAGGCCAGACGCCGTGCGCCCGTGACGTCCAGAGCGGACGCCTACTGTGTTTTCTCGTCCTCGTCCTCGTCGTCCTCGTCGTCCTCGTCGTCCTCGTCGCCCTCCTCGTCCTCGTCGCCCTCCTCGTCCTCGTCGCCCTCCTCGTCCTCGTCGCCCTCCTCGTCCTCGTCGCCCTCCTCGTCACCCTCGTCCTCGTCCTCCTCGCCGTCGTCCTCGTCCTCGTCTCCGTCGCAGGACTCGTCACGAGGCTCGTTCTGAGCCTGCTCCGTGCCCTCGCCGCCACCTGGCATGGGCATAGCGTCGAATGGCGCTGGCTCGCCGGATCCCTGGCCGGAGCTCGACACAAAATCGACTTGCTCTGGCTCGAGGGGCTCGCGGACCGAACCGTCGGTCGCCACGGCATCGCTCTGGCCGCTCACTGCCGTTGGGTCGGTGCCCCACGGGTCGACGGGCGCCTCCTCCCCCGTGCGCTGCGAGAACTCCTGGCGTGACTCCTCGGTGAGCTCCGTGAACTCCTTGAGCGTCGGTAGCTCCTGGAGGGAACGCAAGTTGAAGAACTCCAGGAAGGCATGAGTGGTGCCGTAGAGCATGGGCCGCCCGGGCTCGTCTTTCTTGCCCAGTATTCTCACCAGATCGCGTTCGAGCAACCCCTTGAGCACCGGGCCACAGTCCACTCCGCGGATGTCGTCGATCTCGGGTCGGGTGATGGGCTGTCGGTAGGCAACGATGGACAGCGTCTCTAGCTGGGGGCGCGACAGGCGGACGGGGCGGTGCGCGAGAAAGGCGCGGACGTACTCGCCGTACGCGGGACTGGTCCGGAGAGCATAGCCCTCGGCCACCTCGTGGATCCGTACTCCGCGGCCGTGCCGTTCGGCAGCAATCTGCGCGACGAGCTCCCTGGCTCGCATCTGGTCCATCTTGCAGGCTCTTGCCAGCTCCTTGAGGGGAAGCGGGTGCTCGCTGACGAACAGAATGGCCTCGACGAGCCCCTTGAGGAACGCCTCGGTGTCGTCGACGTCCTGCTCTTGCTCGGCGCCTGTTTCGTCCGTGCTGTCTTCTTCGCCAGAGTCCGGCCAGGACAGCCCTTCATCGTCACCGACGACGCGCGGCCACCTGGGAAGAGCAGTCTCTTCTGCTGGCTCCGCGCCCTCCGAGGTGCCGGCGTCCTGCTGCTCCGACGGCCCTGCGAACTCGGGCGCGGGCAGCGCTTGCAGGTCTGCGCCGCTGTCGTCCTGGTCTGTTCGCGCGCCGCTGGGCTCAGGCTCGGCTTGTGCCTCCTCGGCCGCGACAAACTCGGGCTCCGCTTGCTCGACAGAGTCCTCGGCGTGCTCGCCGTCGCTGTCCGTGGCCTCGGTGGCCCCATCGTCGACGGCGGCCTCGATCGGAACTTCCGCCTCCCCCACCTGCTCCGGACCCACGTCCACCAACGCTTCGTCGAGCACCGCATCGTCGGGAGCGGGCGCTACACTCGGCTGTGTCTTCCCACGCGAAGGCACGGCTTTCGGCTGGGCCTTCACGCGCGGGGGTACTGCCTTCGGCTGTGCCTTTCCCCGCGAGCGAGGTGCCACGCGTTGTTCTCGTTGCCGGGCGGAGCCCGAGACCTTGCGTGGTATGCCGGGCCTGGCGGCTCTGCCCTTGCCACCCTTCGATTCGCTCATCGATCTTGCTCCGGATTGGGATCCATTGAAGCTTCCGCGCCCTCACTGCCGTCGCGATCGCGAGGAGGGTCCTCGGCGACCGCCGGCGAAGGCTCCAACCAGCCTCCGGTTGCCGGGCTCTCGACGTGGGGCGTTGCCTCTGGGGCGAGCCCCTCCTCGGCCGCAGAGCCCTCGGGCTCCGGTGCTGAGTCGCCCGCCGCGTGCTCCGAGCTCTCACCCGAGACACGGTCCGTGTCGTTGGGCCCGGCGACGGAGGTCTCGTGCCGATCGCCCTCGCCGGCAGCGGCGGCGGCCGCGGCCGCGGCCAGGACAGCCTCCTGTTCGCTGACCGCCAGCTCGACCACGATGTCTTCCAGCGGACCCGACTGGGTCAGCCTGATCATACGAAGGCGAGTCATCTCGAGCAGCGCCAGCAGAGTGACCACGAGCTCTGCCCGTGACGGCTGCGCCTCGAAGAGCGAGCTGACCACGAAACTTGCCTGTTCGCGTAGCTGATCCACCAGTTCGTTGATGCGGTCGGTGAGCGACAAGCGCTCGAACTGAACCTGATGGTCGATGGTCCGATGGGCCCTATCGAGTACGCGCTTGAACGCTTCGAGAAGCTTGAACAGCGTCACTGGGGCCAGGGGTGGCTGACCCTCCGGTACCGGGTTGCCTGCGGCCCGCACGAACACATCGCGCCCGAGCAGCTCTCGATTCGCGAGCTGCTCCGCCACGTGCCTGTACTTCTGGTACTCGAGCAGGCGACGCACCAACTCCGCACGCGGGTCGAGTTCGGTCTCGTCGCCCTCCTCCTGATCCTCGGGTGGCGCAGGCAGCAGCATCTTCGACTTGATGTGCGCCAACGTCGCTGCCATCACCAGGTATTCGCTGGCCAAGTCGATGTTCAGCTGCTGCATCAGCGTGATGTACTCGACGTACTTGGTCGCAATGAACCCGATCGGGATGTCGAGGATGTCGAGTTCGTGCTCCTGGATCAGACTCAGGAGCAGATCGAGTGGCCCGTCGAATTCGGGCAGACTGACGGAGTAGCCAACGGCCGTGCGAGAACCGTTGGGCGCCTGGGCATCGGCGCCCCGAGCCGAAGTTGTCGGCTCAGTGGCCGCCTTGTCACGCTCATCCTTCATCTGCGCAGGATCTCTGTCTGCTCTCCGGGCTGGCTGCAGCTGGGCATCGTCGCCCCCGGCAGGCTCGAGTCAGATACAAGAACTGGGGCCGTCGCGTCTCGACCAAAATGACTCCGGCCCATAGGCCCTGCTCGACGAGGGTCCGCCAGAACAGCCGAGACGGATCGCCGACATGACCAACCCAGCGGCTGGCCAGCTCCCAGCCCATGCCGGACAAGACAGACCTGTTGCGCTGACCATGCGCCCAACAGGCGAGCGCCGGCGTGAAACTGCCGTTAGCGGACGCCCCGATGCGTCGGCACCGGGACAACCTCTCCCACAAACGGGCAGAGCATTGCGGTCCGTTGACCTCAATCGGTGCGTTCGGCAAGCCCGCCTCATGCTAGCGTGGCAAGGGAGTCGTGGCAGAACAGGCGAAGCTACGAACGGCATTGTGCGCATGCGTGGTGGCGGCGGCCCTACTGCCGCACTCTGCCAATGCGCAATCCTCTGGGTCCGGGGCGGATCCCGGCGTCCGGGGTATGGCTGAATTGGGCATCGGCGTGCTCACGCTTCCGAACGCGCGAGTGTGCGTCGCTGGCGAGGAGGCGACCGACTGCAGTCGCAGTAGCACCAGTCTGATGCTCGAGGCTTGGCAATTGGTGAGCCCGCGCCGCGCTTTCGCCGTGGGAGCAGGCATCACCCTGGGTGTGATCCCGACGAAAGACGCGGTCCCCACGGGGTCCAGCCGCATCCAGCGCGACCACCGGCGCGGCTATTTCACAGGGGAGGCCATCGCGCGCTACTACCCCGTGCTCCGCCGGACTCTCGAGTGTTGGGTCGGGCTCACCACCGGACTGGTCGTTGTCGGTGACACGTTCACCTCGTCCAGTCCCTCGGTGCAGGAGAGCGACAAGGCCTTCGCGGGACCGCGCGGTGTCACCATCCGCACGGAGGGCTACACGATGGGGTTGGCCACGGGCGCAACCTACAACTTCGCCGCGGACTGGTACTTCGGAGGCAACTTCCGGATTGGCAGCTGGTTTCTACCGCAGCAGCCTGGACGTGACGCCCTGGGAGACGAGGCCTCGCTCACGGGAAGAACGGCGATGTTCCTACTTGGTCTGACGCTCGCGTATCGAGTGACGCTCTAGCCGCGTTTCGATCGAAGTGATGGGTTCTTCGCCGCCCCCGACCGGGCGAAGGCGGCGAAAAACCCGCCGTTTCCCACCGATCTGACCCGCGGCACCCCTCGTTCTTGGGCATCGTTTCAATTGAAACGATGCACTAGCTAGCCCCTACCCCGCGTGGGCCGCACGCAACACGACCAGAGCGACCATGCGGTCCAGCAGCAAGGCCGACGCCGCGAGCAAAACGACCGATCGGAGGGGGGCCAGCAGCCGCTCGATGGCCGCCGGAGTGGCAGCGCGTGCAATCAACGCCCCTGCCACTTCGACCACGATCGCGCAAATAACGATCGGGGTCGCAACAGCCACAGCCAGTTCGATACCGGCGGCAAGCTGTCGAGCGGCGGACATCAGCGGATAGCGCAAATCCGAATCGACGTGGGCCAGACTCGAAGCGACGCGCGCCGCGCCGCCGGATTGCAGGAAAACGAGCGCAGCGAGCATGGCGAACAGAGCGCCTGAGACGGTGGCCCCGGATTCCACGTTCGGCAGCGCAGACACCTGCCGACTTGCTCGCAGGTCATCCATGACGCCACCCGCCATGGTGGCCGTCCACAGCGCCACCGCCGCGGACACGGCGACGGGCAAGCCGCTCATCAACTCCGCGAGCATCTGTAGTGCCCACGGTCCCGCGCAGAACGTCGGGCGCACGACACCTGCGACCGCGGCCGAGAGCGCGAGCCCCAGAACGACGCGCGCCGCCGCCGGCAATGCCCGAAGCCCAAACGCGGGAACCAGCGTCACGGTCGGGACAAACCGAGCCCATGCGATCATCCAGTTTTCGAGCTCGCCCTCGGTGAGCGCAAGCGCTGCCCGCACGGAGCCGAACAGATCCGCTGCGCCACGCATCGAGCTCAGGTCGTCCATCGGCTGGTTGTAGCCGCGCGCGAGCCTATGGCACGCCTCATTGCCCATGGCCCGAATCGGCCGGCTGGACACCTCGGAAGAAACAGCTCCGCGCCGTTTGTCGTCCCTCGGCGACGAGCGGAACAGAGTTGACAGGCGAGTCCCGCGTTGACGCGGCGCGACTCGGCCAGTAACGCGTCGAACGCAAGGATCTGGCATGGGACTCGATCACAACGCCGCAGGCCAGAAGACAGAACCCTTCGAATTCGAGTACACGTGGAAGACAGCAGTACTGTACGCCCTAGGGATCGGGGCAAGCAGAGACGAGCTAGATTTCCTGTACGAGGCTCGCGGACCGAAGGTGTATCCGACGTTCGCTATCACTGCGGCCTACGCGCCGGTCCAGAGACTGGTCGAGAAGGTGGGACTCGACCTCAGATCGATGGTGCACGGCAGCCAGACCGTGACCGTGCACGCCCCGCTGCCGCCAGAAGGCCGCTTGTCCACCGTGGCACGCGTCAGCGGAGTGTACGACATGAAGCGCATGGCACAGGTCGTCGTCACCGCCACGACGCACAACGACGACCAGCTCTGCTGCGAAACCGAATGGATCCTGCTGGCACTCAGTGAAGGGGGCTTCGGCGGAGCGGCACCCCCTAGGGGCGAACGATTCTCGGTGCCGGATGGCGCCCAGGCCGACTGGGAGCACGAACAAGCGACGTCCAACGAGCAGGCTCTACTGTATCGTCTCAGCGGGGACCTGAACCCTCTGCACGCTGACCCGGAGTTCGCCCGGGAGGCCGGTTTTCCGCAGGGGCCGATCCTGCACGGCATGTGTACCTTTGGCATCATCGCTCGGGCCGTCATCTTGCGCGCATGCAGCGGCTGCGCGGAGCGACTCCGGTCCGTCAGCGCTCAGTTCAGGCGTCCCATGTGGCCGGGTGACAGCCTGCGAACGGAGGGGTATCGCCTTTCGGACGGGCGCCACGCGATCCGCGCTTTCTCTGCGGGCCGAGGCGAGCCCGTCGTGGGCGCCTGTTGGGCAACGACTCGTTGATTCAAGAACCACAAGGAAAGAGACATGAGCCGACGCAAAAGCGATGACAGCAGAAGTGGCGCGTCCAAAGCCGTACACACGGCTGCGTCTGATCGCAAGGCTTCGGGCAAGCGAACATCAGGGCGCGACGAGGACTCGCACCGCGACCAGGAAGACGAGTCCGACGACGACGAACAGAACGAGGACCAAGACGACGAGGACGAGGACGAGGACCAAGACGACGAGGACGACGACGACGAGGACGACGACGAGGACGACGACGACGACGACGACGAGGACGACGAGGACGACGACGGACCACCGTCCCCTCGCACTCGCCACGTGCGAAGCACCGAGGAAGACTGGATCCCCAATTGGGCTCCCTGGCTCGTGCTGATCGCCATCATATCGGCTGGCCTTGCCGGACTGCTCGGGCTATTCGGTTCGGCTGAGGCCCCCACCATCGAGCAAATCGACTCGGCGACGTCCCCGGCAAAGACCTCGTCCGCAGCGAGGTCGGGAGCGTCTGACGCAAACGCGGAACGCATCGAGGCGCGACAGATACTCGTTGCCTACCAGGGCGCTCGGCGCGCTCCGACCTCCGTCACACGCAGCAAGCCGGAGGCCGAGCAACGTGCACGAGAGGCGCTGGCAAAGGCACGAACCGGAGCTGATTTCGGCGCGCTCGTAGCTCAGTACTCGGATGAGTCGGGTGCTGCCACCCGCGGCCGCCGTACTTCGAGGTTCACCCGGCGTCAGAAAGTCAAGGCGTTCTCTGATGCCGCCTTCGCCCTGGCGCCGGGGCAGATCTCCAACGTGGTCGAGACACCGTTCGGCTACCATGTGATCCAGAGAGTCCAGTAGAATGCGGATCTCGGTCTGGGCTGGCGGGCTCTGCATCATGGGCGCCAGCGCTTGCGTTACGACGACTTTCGAGGGCCCCGGCGAGCCTCCGCGCGTCATGGCGCACCCGTATGAACCCAAAGCGCTCCCGAGCCAAACGTCGACGCCCGGCGCACGGCCACCCGCAGGCGGCGACGACGCACAGGCGACCGCGACGATCGAGGCGAGCCACCTGTTGGTGCAGTACCGCGGCGCTCGACGCGCTTCCACCTCGATCACTCGCTCCAAGGAGGAGGCCCTCGCCCGTGCGCAAGAGGCTCGAGACAAGGCCCGCGCGGGGCAGGACTTCCGAGAGCTCGCACGCGAGTACTCGGACGAGCCGGGTGCCGCGGAGAGCGGCGGCTATCTCGGCACGTTCGGCCGTTCTGCGATGGTCGAGGAGTTCGGCAATGCCGCGTTCGCACTAGAACCGGGCGAGGTGAGCGACGTCGTACAATCCCCCTTCGGATTCCACGTGATCCTGCGCCATCACTAGCGTCTGTGGGGCACGAAAGCCGTTTCATTTGAGTCAACTCTCGGATCTGATGCCTCTGGTCGAAAGTCGACAGCCATGAGTCGACAGCCCGGACGACGGCGATTCCGGGCTCTGGACTCACGGCTCTCG
>JAFGIS010000173.1 GCA_016929495.1 Polyangiaceae bacterium
CAGTTTTTGCTGGCCAGTTTTTGCTGGCCAGTTTTTGCTGGCCAGTTTTTGCTGGCCAGTTTTTGCTGGCCAGTTTTTGCTGGCCAGAATGCTCACGCGATGAGCCGATGGACCGAGCGGGGCTTGGACGCCACGAAACCAGATAGGGAGGCCCTTCCGGAGCCTACTTGGCTGTCGGCCCCTTCAGCTGCTTGCGGATTTTCCGCGAGAACGTCTGGGTGCAGACGCCGTGAGAGCCCTCGTACTCGATGATCTCGCGGACCAGCCGCGTCTTGGTGTCGCTCGAGAGGTAGGGGCAGTCGCGCACTTCGGACGCGAGCTTGGCGCCGTCGCCGGTCGATGGCCACGTCGGCTTTTCGACGGGGGCGCTTCTGGTCTTGGCATAGTGCGATGGTTTGGTCTTGGTGACGTCCCGCAGCAGGGGTTCGAACGACCGTCGCCCTGTGCCTCGGCAGGCTGGGCACGTCTTCGTGCTGCCCCCGAAGGAGTTCATGATCCGTCCGTCTCCGCCGCAGACGCGGCAGCTTTCGACCTCTTGAGACGGGCCGTGGCCGAAACGCGAAATCATGGAACCGACTATACCCCAGATCGCTCGGTCCAGCGCACCGGGTCAGCAGAGCCGGTTCAATCGGCTTCGGGAGTGCCCGGTCTTGCCGGGTATTTGGCCCCGTCCAGGGGCAGGGGGTCACAAATACCCGGGGTCGCGAGCGACTAGGGTGTCGCGCTCGCCTGGGCTGTCGCCGGCCGCGAGACCTCTCTTGCCCTCGTGCCGGGGAGCACGAACAGCTCGCGGGTAGTGAAGCGCGTGCCTTCGAGGATCACCTGAGCTCCTGTGCGCGTGTCGGCGCTGATGATGATGGGCGCCAGCAGGTTGACCGTCGCGGGCTGGCCGGGCAGCGCCGCCAGGACCACGAGGACCGCAAGCTGCTCCGGGTCGCCGTCCAGGCCGGCGTTCTGGGCTGCGTCGGCAACGGAAACGTCAGGATACTCGTCTCCGAAGCAGTGCGCGGACACCACGGGCAGCGCCAGGGCCGGGTTGCTGACCGACTGCAGCCAACCGATGATGTCGGAGCGCTCGTTGCGGAGCAGTATGAATTCCTTGTCTTCCGGGAAACCGACAATGCCAGTCGGGAAGGAAATGACGTCGTCCCTGCTAATCTCGATCCTGCCGAACCGTTGACTGTTGATGATGATCATGGTGATGCTCCGCTCTGACAGGCTTGCCGACAGGTCGTCGGCGAGCCGATCTTCGTCGAGCGGGACCTCTGCAAAATCGGCGCCATCCGGATCGAGGTCGTTTGCGTCCTGCCAGGAGCCGTAGTCGCCCATCGGCAGAAGCATGACGAATCGGGCGCCGCCTTCCGGGCGGTTCTCCACGTCGAGGTATCCGCCATGTTCGACGAGCACCGAACGGCAGAAGGCGAGGCCCAATCCCGCTGTCCCACCTTGCCCTGCCAGCGTCGAACCTTTGACGTACATGTCGAAAACCCGACACCTGTCCTCTTCCGACACCCCTGGGCCGTCGTCGCTGACCGTGAGCAGCAAGTTGCCGCCGTGTACGCCGAACTCGACCCAGATACGGCCTGCTGGCGGAGAGACACGTATGGCATTGTCCAGCAAGTTGTCGAGCACACGGCCCATGAGTCCAACGTCGAATGGGGCCACGAGCCCGGTCGGGCCGGCGGCTTCGACACGTAGGCCAGCAGCATCGGCCCTGCGGCGGATGCGCAGAAGGGCCGAGGAGACGACGTTGGCGACGGTCGCTGGGTGTATCGAGACGTGGACGGTCTGAGAAGCAGCGCGGCAGGCCCCGAGCGCCCCCACCAGCAGCCGGGTCAGCTGCTCGCAGACCTCCGACATTTCGCGCACCGCGGTGACCGTTTCCGGCGGAAGGTGAACGTCGGCGCACACGGTACGCAGCCAGTCGATGTTGGCGGACAGCGCCGCGGCGAGGTTCTTGGCGTCGTGGATCGCGAAGGCGGCCGCAGACGCTCGTTCGACCTCCATCAGCTCGGGCGACGGCGCTGCTGCGACCGAGGGGGCAGGGTCGCGTCGCCTTGCTTCGAGGGATTGCAGGCCAGCTGCAAAGGCTGACAAATGCGAGTTGTTCGCCACCGCGTGATCCTCGGCGTCAGCGAGTCGCCGATCTCCTTGTCATTCCCGGGAACGGATCTACCCGCGAGAGCTTGAGCCACGTCCGCCGCGCCGCGCTGCTCTTGGGCCTCGCGACGCTGCCGCTGGCTACCCCAGGGGCGCGGGCGTTCTGGCGGTGGCCCAACCGGGGGCAGCCAACGGTGCAGGGGCTCTGATTTTCGCCCGAACGCGGTGGACCGCTTCCGTGTGCATCTGGCACGCCCGAGACTCCGTGACACCCAGGACTTCGCCCACCTCGCGGAAGTTGCAGTCCTCCTCGTAGTACAGGGACAGCACAAGGCGGAGCCGCTCCGGCAACGCGTCGATGGCCGAGGCCACCACTTCCAGAAGCTCCTTTCGGGTTGCGATCGATTCCGGCGAGCCCTCGTCGGGCAGGAACATCGTGGCGTCGTTGAGCTCGAGGCGAGCCAGGCCTGCGTCGGCGATGTCCGTCAGCAGCTGATAGTACGTTTCGAGCGTGATGCCGAGCTCTCCGGCGATCTCTTCCTCGGTCGGCTCCCTTCCCAGGCGTTGTGTCAACTCGAACGAGACCTCGGTGATGCGTCGCGACGCGCCGCGCAGCCGGCGCGACAATGGGTCGAGCGTGCGCAAGTAGTCGAGGATCGCGCCCTGGACGCGGTGCGAGGCATAGGCTTCGAACTGTTCCTCGGTCATGTTCGCGGTGCGCCGGCGAAGCGCCTCGGCCAGCCCGATCCATCCGGCAGACAGCAGGTCGTCGAGCGATACGCTCGACGGCAGCGAGCGTATCGTCTTCATGGCGATTCGTCGCACGAGCGGGGTATAACGCTCGTAGAGCTGCTGGTCAGTACCGGCGGCGTGGCTGCCCTCGGGGGCTTCGTTGGCGAGCACCAACTTCATGAAGCCCCCGTGAACAGCGCTCCGAGCAGGAGTTCCGCGTTCGCCTCCACGATATCTTCGGGGACTCGAGGCCCGTTGCAGAGGTAGGCGACGGAGACGTCGGCGCTGATGGCGGCCGAGAGCACACCTCCGGTCCGCGGCGTTTCGTCGATTTTGGTGAACACGGCGCTCGTCGTTTGGTTGAAGCGGTACTGCTGCATCACGCGTTCGGCGTCGGCCGCGTGCAGCCAGGTGGGCAGCGCGACGAGTACGTGGACGCGGCGGTCCTGCACGGTCGCCAGACACGGGACCACGGGCCAGGTTTCGTCGGTATCGTCGACGAGACGACCGGAGGTATCCACCAGGACGATGTCGCTGTTCTGAGCGGCGACGAGGCGGGCAAACTCTGCGGGTTTGGTGGCGATGCCGAGGCCGACACCCATCAAGGCCGCGTAGCGCCTCCACTGTTCGACGGCGCCGACCCGATACGTGTCCAGGCTGATCACGCTCACGCGCTTGTCGAAATCCAGTCGTGCTCGGGCCGCGAGCTTGGCCAGGGTCGTGGTCTTGCCGGCGCCGGTCGGGCCGACGCAGGCCACGACGAGAGGCTCGTCGGCGCGCAGGAGCCCCGAGAATATGGCGAGCCTGGACCGGATGCGACTCGCTAGCCAGTCGCGTAGTGCGTCGGGATCGCGTCGAACGACGCGGCCAGCGCCTCGAGCGATTTCGCGTGCCAGAGACTCTCCGATGCCCACCGACTGCAGCAGGGCGAGCGCGCGCTCCCGGGGCGGACGCGTGGCATTGAGCTGCTCGAACATGGCCCGCAGGAGCCTGAGCTCCTGCTCGATTTCGCTGAGGTCCGGTGCGTGCGAGCCGTCGTCTGGTGTCGGATCCAGGGACCGCAGAGCGAGTCCCGAGCGCTGCCAACCGCGCGCGGATCGACGTTCGGCGCCGGCAGGCTCCGTGCCGAAGGCCCACGGTGTGCGCTTCTGGATTCCCGTGGCCGTGATTTCCACGAAGGCGTGGCCAAGGGCCCCGGAGCGGCCGTTGGTCACGTGACGTGTGGACTCGATGATCGCGTCAGGTCCCAGCGCCGCTCGGACCGCGCTCATCGCGTCTCTCACGTCGTTGCCACGGAATACTTGATGCTGCACGGTCTACCTCCCAGCGTCAGGCGGCGGCCGCCGACGGCGAGAATCCAATGGTCTGGAATGGCCGGATGTTCGCGTTCGCTTCGAGCTCGCGGTAACTCAGCACGGCAAGCGTGGGACAGCGCCGCTCGGCGAACGCACGGACGTAGCGGCGCACGTCGGGACTGACCACGGCACACGGGGCCAATCCCTGGGACATCATCTGTGAGGTGGCGTTTTCGAGGGAGATGCCGAGCAGACGTGCATGCTCCGGATCGAGCGCTCCGCCGGTACCGGCGGCGATCTCCCGGAGGGAGCGCCGGAACAGCTCTTCCACCTCCGGTTCGAGCACGAGGGCCGAGATGGTTCCGTCGTGTCCAGTGTGTGCCAGGGTAAGCTGCCTCGACAGTCTCTGTCGCGTCATCTCGGTGAGTTGCTCCGTATCGCGCACATTGGGAGCCATTTCGATGAGGCCCTCGAGAATCGTGCGCAGGTCGCGAATCGATACGTTTTCTCGAAGCAGGTTCCGCATGACCCTGAGCACCTCACCGAAGGAGAGCAAGTTCGGGACCAACTCGTCGACGAGCCTCGGATTTTGTTTCGAGAAGACGTCGAACAGCTGCTGCAGCTCGCCGCGCCCCAACACGGCGTACGCATGGCCGCGCGCCACCTCCGACAGGTGGGTGGCGATGATGGTCGTGTGGTCGACCACGGTGTAGCCTAGGGCTTCGGCCAGCTCCCGGTCGCGCGCTGCAATCCATCGCGCCGGAGTCCCGAAGGCCGGATCTCTGGTGACCTCGCCGTCGATCGGCGGCGCCGACCCGGTCGCGTCCAGTGCCAGCAGGCGGCCCGGGCGAGTCGACCCCTGCGCGATCTGGGACCCGAGCAGAAGAAACCTGTAGGCATTGGCCTCGAGCTGCAGGTTGTCGCGGATGCGCACGGGTGGGATGACGATGCCGAGCTGCAGGGCCAGCTCGCGCCTGAGCGCGGAAATCCTCTCGACCATGTTGCCGCCGAGCTGGGGGTCCACGATGTGCACCAGTTGATATCCGACCTCCAGGCTGAGGACATCCAGCGGCAGTGCGGACTCGATGTCCTGCGCAGAGCCAGGCTCCGGCGGTTTCTCCTCCAGGTCTTCGGCCGCCGGCTCGGCTTCCGCGGGCTTGGGCGCCTGACGGGCTGCCCACGCCAGCGCCGCGGCCAACGTGAGAAATGGCAGGGCGGGCATGCCAGGCACCAGCGCAATGACCGTCATGACACCGGCGGTCGCAGCGACAGCCCGCCGACTCCCGAGCAGCTGGTGGCGCAGCGCACGACCGAGCTGATCGCCGGTCGCCGACCGCGTGACCACCGCACCGGCCGCGGTCGAGATCATGAGGGCTGGCATTTGCGAAACGAGCGCGTCGCCCACGCTGAGCACGGTGAAGGTCTCGGCCGCGCTCGCCAGGGTCATCCCGGAGGACACGCCGATGATCAGGCCGCCAATCAAATTGATGGCCGTGATGAGCAGGCCGGCGATGGCGTCGCCCTTGACGAACTTGCTGGCGCCATCCATCGAGCCGAAGAAGTCCGCTTCACGCTCGATCGTCTGGCGGCGAGCCCTGGCCGCTTCGGCGGTGATGGTCCCGGCGTTGAGATCTGCGTCGATGGCCATCTGCTTGCCCGGCATTCCATCGAGCGAAAACCGAGCGGCAACCTCGGCGACCCGGCCGGCGCCCTTGGTGATCACCACGAAGTTGATGACCACCAGGATCAAGAACACGATGAGCCCGACCACCACGTTCCCCTCGACCACGAACAGGCCGAAGGTCTCGACCACGTGACCTGCTGCGCCGCTGCCCTCCTTTCCGTGCAGCAGAATGAGCCGGGTCGTGGCCACGTTCAGGCTCAGGCGCAGCAGGGTCGCCATGAGAATGACCGCAGGAAACGCGCTGAACTGCAGCGGCGACTCCATGAACAAGCCGATAAGGAAGACCGAGATGGAAACCGCGAGGCTCAAGGCCAGCATCACGTCGACCAGGAAGCGCGGCAGCGGCAGCACCATCATCAGCACGATGCTCACGATGCCGAGCGGAACCGCGAACTCTCGCGCCAAGCTGGTACGCTCCTGGGCCGGTGCAGCGGTCGCCACGCAGTCGAACCGTGCGAAACACGTGCCAGTTCGGAGGCGTGGTGTCGGTCCGCCGACTACCGGCGACGCCGCGAGACCTTGTTCTGCAGACGGTAGACGAGGGCAAGCACCTCGGCGACCGCCGCGTACAGGTCTGCGGGGATGGTGCGACCGACGCGCACCTTCTCCGCCAGAGCCCGCGCCAAGGGCCGGTTCTCGATGATCGGAACGTGATGCTGCCGAGCCAGCTGACGAATGTACAGAGCTATCTCGTCGTAGCCCTTGGCCGCCACGACTGGAATGCCCTCTTCGGGGCGGTATCGAAGTGCGACCGAGACATGGGTGGGGTTGGCTATCACGACCGTCGCCCGCTTGACCTCTTGGGCGATGCCTCTCCTGACGATCTCTCTCGCGCGCTGGCGCTGGCGCACTTTGACTTTCGGGTCGCCTTCCTGCTGCTGCAGCTCGTCCTTGACCTCCTGGCGCGTCATCCGGATCGAGCGGAAATGCTTGTAGCGGTTGTACCCGTAGTCCAATGCCGACAGCGCAGCGAGGGCGCCGACCGCTGACACACTGAGCTTCAGGCACACGCGCAGCACCACGAGCATGCCGGCCGTTAGCTCGGTCCGGCCTAGCGAGACGAGGTTGGCGAACTCGTCGCTCAGCACCCAGTAAGTGACGGCGCCGACCACGAGAACGTGGGCGAAAGACATGAGCAGGCCCATGGCCCCCGTCTTCAGCGAGAACATGTTCGTGAGCTTCGGCGTGGGGTCGAGGCGGTCCAGGTCCGGCGAAGCCAGCTGCATGATCGGATGGAACCCGGCTTGAAGCAGACCAACGGCGATCGATGCAATGGCGGCTGCCAGGGCTGGCGGCAGCGCCAGAACCGCGACGGTCAAACCGAGCTCCACGAGCAACTGGCGCAAGCCAACCCCCAGGGAGGTCGAAGCGTGTCCGAAGCAGCGCACCGAGAACTCGTGCATTCTCTGCACCATGACCGGCCCGAGCGCCATCATGGTGAGCAGGACGGCCGCGGAGGAGGCCACCGCCCCCGCGTCGCGCGACCTAGGAAACTGGCCCTTTTCGCGCGCCTTGCGAATACGTTCTGGGGTAGCCTCCTCTGTCTTGCTGGTCTCGTCCTGCTCGCTCATGGAAGTGCCCCCAGGTCGAGCAAGACGGACTCGATCCGGATCCCCACGTGCGACAGGTCGGCGAGAAGGCCGTGGCCGACATCAGGCATGATCATGACCAAGACGAGGCCGCCGACCGACAGGGTGACGGCGAAACCCACGTTGAAGATCTGC
This sequence comes from Polyangiaceae bacterium, assembly GCA_016929495.1. GTDB lineage: Bacteria > Myxococcota_A > Polyangia > Polyangiales > Polyangiaceae > JAFGIS01. The sequence goes on from JAFGIS010000173.1 coordinate 7,536, forward strand.
ATCGCAGGCGCGGCTCTGGCTATGAACGCCAACGTGACCTGCGTCATGAACAGTATGGCGAGCAGGGGCAGCGCGATGCGCGCCCCGACGAGCAACGCCTGGTTGCTCAGAGCGAGAATGGACGGGAAGGCACGGGACGGGTCGAGCGAGGAGCCGATGGGGAGCACCCGGTAGCTGGCGAGCAGTCCCTCGAGCAGCACCCGGTGCACGCCCACCAGCAGGGCGAGCAGCACGGCGAAGTTGCGCAAGATCTTGGCCAGAACGTTCTCGGGCGTATGCGTGGCCGGATCGAACATCTGCGCGGCGCCGATGCCCATGAGTGGGGCCATGAGCTCGCCGGTGATCTCGGCGGCTGCAATGGCCAGGCGAACGACGAATCCCATCGCCAGGCCGATGCCCAGCTCGGTCACCAGGGGAACCAGCGTGCTCTGGCGTGCCAGTCCGGGATCCACGGCCGGCCTCTGACTGTATCCGGCCAGGCCGAGCAGCAAGACCAGAACCACCCGAACTCGCGCCGGAGCCGTGGCCCAGGACAGCGGCGCCGCAACGATGATCCCCGTGGCCCGCGTGCATGCAAACAGGAAAGCCAGGATCTCCGCGAACAGCCAGGAGTCAACCGGGCTCATCGCACGACATCGGCCGTCTCGGACAGGGTTCTCGAGGTGTAGTCGACCATGCGCCGCAGCGTCCACGGCCCGAGCGCGGCCAGCGTGACGACCACGGCCAGCAGCTTGGCGACGAAGGCGATGCTGGCTTCGTTGACCTGTGTGGCGGCCTGCAGCACGCCGACCACCAGCCCCACCAACAGCCCGGCCAAGACCATGGGACCAGCGACGAGCGCCGCCGTCATCAGGGCTTTGACCAACAGTTCGATCGCGCCGTCCGTCGTCATGCGAAGCTCCTGAGCAGAGAGCCGACCACCAGGCTCCAGCCATCGACCAGCACGAATAGCAGCAGCTTGATGGGTAGGCTCAGCATCGTGGGGGGGACCATCATCATGCCCATGCTCATCAGAAGCGATGCCACGGCGAGATCCACGACCAGGAAGGGCAGCAGGATCATCACCCCCATCTGGAATGCCGTCGTCAGTTCCGAGATGGCGAAGGCGGGCATCGCCATGCGCATCATGACCTCGTCCGGAGTCTTCGGCAGCGGCGTCTGCGTCGCATCGTAGAACATCCTGAGGTCCGCCTCACGGGTCTGACGCAGCATGAAGCGCTTGAGCGGCACCACCGCCTTCTCGATCGCCTGCATCTCGCTCAGCTCGTGGCGCTGGTAGGGCTCGATAGCGACGGCGTTTACCTCGCGGGCGACCGGCGCCATGGTGAAAGCGCTGACGAACAGACTCAGGCCGATGATGACCTGGGAAGGCGGCGCCTGCTGTGCACCGAGCCCCTGGCGCACGAAGCCGAGCACCACGACCGTGCGTACGAACGAGGTCGTGGTGAGGATGAACGCTGGCAACAGCGCCAGCAGGGTCAAGACCAGGAGGATCTTGAGCGAGGGCGCGAGGGGCTGGTCCTTGAGCAGGTCGACCAGTGGGTTCATGGCCGGTTTCGAGCCAGCCGTGCGACGAGCCCGGCGGCCTGCCCCTCCACGTGGATGCCTTCTATCTCGGGGTCGTGGGCGAGCATGATCCGGTCCGACCGGGCGCTACGCGCAGGGAGGGCGGCCGGTGTGGTCTTGGCAGAGCGACCCGTCGCACGCGTTTTCTCGCCATCGTCCATGCCGCGCGACACGAAGTCTCGAGTCTGCCGGGCCAGCTCCAACGCGGCGTTCGTCGACCCATCCGCCAGAGTTGCGCGTCTTGTACCCATCGCGTCCCGCAGCACGCTGAGAAAATGCCCTCGAGGCGCACCTTGTCTTCCGTTCCGTGGAGCGAGCGCTGCCGGCACCTCTTCGGCGTCGGCATCGGGTGCGCCGTCCAGGGACTCGTCCAGCCACTCGAGCTTGGTCACCTGGCTTTCGGTCACCCCGAGCAGAAGCACACGGCTCCCGACCGAGGCGATCACGAGCTGAGCCTTGGGGCCCACGCGTGTGGCGCTCATGACTTGGATGTGGGACAGCCTCGCTGCACGCGCGGTCTGCCGCCGCCGCCACCGCTGATAGAGTGCTCCCGACGCGAGCGCCACGAGCAACAGTCCCGCTAGGACGGGACCGAACGACTTCGACCGCGGGCCCGCCGCCGTCTTTGCTTTGGCTGCGGCCGTGCTCGGTCCCCTGAGCCACGAACGCTGCACCGTGGCTTCCCGAGTAGCAGGTGCAGCCCCCAGCGCGCACACGGGCGTCAGCGCGCTGACCACGAGCGCCAACAAACCGACGCAGAGGGCGAGGCGTGGCCTCATGTGCGCTGCCCCGAGCACTTGCCGTCATCGACGACCAGCACTTCGGTAATGCGTACACCGTAGCGCTCTCCCACCACCACGGCTTCTGCCCGAGCGACCAGTCGATCGTTCACGTAGATGTCGAGCGGCTCGCCGTTGCCCTTGTTCAGCTCGATCACCGAGCCCGGGCCGAGCCGCAGCACATCGCCGATCCGTGTCTTCTTGCGTCCGAGTTCTACGGTGAGCTCCACGGGAACGTCCATGACGAACGCCAGGCTGTCGATGGAGCGTGGTCCCGACCCTGTCCCCGGCTCGGCGCGCGGCGTAGCCATGGGTACGACAGCAGCGGCCATGTCCTGGGCCGGATTCGGATTCAGGCCATCTTCGTGGGCCGTCGGTGCTGTCGAGGGGTACGCGTTGCTCATGCGGGTGGCGATGTGCAAGGCTCGTGCCGCTGCCATGACCTCGTTAGGAGCCAGGTTCGCGAGACTTTCGCTTGCCGCCGGCGCGTCCGTCTGGCTCGCCGGGTGTCCTCGCCACGACCCGGAGCCGCAGCGCGCAGCGCCGGGCCCGGTGACCGCTCAGCCGACACTTCGCTCGACGTCGCAGCCGCCAGCGTCGGCACGCATTTCCTCCGGTCCGCTCGACGCGGCTCCCGATGCCGGGCCATCGCTCGCGCTGGCTGACGCGGCGCGACCGCGCGCGGCGAGCTCGGCGCCGCGCACGATCTACTTCGCGTGGCGTCCGCCCGGCAGTAACGCCAGGATCTACGCTGCTACCGAACCAGAAGACCAGCATCGGCTCGTTCTTCCGGGGGCTGTTGCGCGCGGCGGACGATATCCCGTCGTCATTGCGTTTCACGGTCAGCCGAAACGCGGCCAGGCGCCGAGGGACTATGCGTTCGTGCACACCGTCACCGAGACCGTGCTGCCTTTGGTCGAGCGTGGTGAAGTCGAGCCGTTGGTACTGGCCCTCCCCGTGTTCCGCTTCGAAGGCCGGGAGTGGCCGGATTTCGACCTGGCGCGTTTCGCTGACGAGGTCGCGCGCCGGCTCGGGGCCGAGGGGATTTCCATCAGCGGCTTCTTGCTCTTTGGTCATTCCGCCGCCGCAGGGTGCGGGGGTCGGGGACTGAACGAGGCGGCTCGCATCCATCCGAGGGCCGTGGGCTTCTTCGACACGTGTGTGGGTCCGGGCTTCGGCCAGGCCGTGCGTGCACTGCGTCGCGACCACATCCCGACGCTGCTCATGCACAGTGTCGAGACCGCCGGTTTCCGTCCGCGCCAACCCAAGGAATACATGCCGGACTTCGACTTCGGCCGAGTCTACCGACCTCTCGGGCTCGAGCCCACCGCCTGCCCCGAACAGCTCCCCGAAGCGCCGCTGCGTCCGCTCGACTTTCGCTGCGCTGCCGATCCGGAGGGCACCACGCGCGCGCTGGTCGTCGACACCGGTCAGGGCCAGGAGGCGCACGATGGGCTGATCCCGGTCGGCGTGCGCTACTTCTTGCGGCAGTACGCAGCCCGAGCGGCCGCACCTTGAGATGCCGAGTCCGAAGACTCTTCTCGTCACCGGTGCTTCGGGCAACCTGGGATCGCGCTTCGCCAGACGCCTGGTCGGCTCACAGCACCGGCTTCGGCTCATGGTGCACCGCACCCCGCTCGCCGACGATCTGGTCGATGCCCCGAACGTCGCGGTCACCACGGCGGATCTCGGCCGTCCCGAGACGCTTCGGGCGGCCGTTGCCGGCGCCGACGTGGTGATCCACTTCGCCGGTGTGCTGTTCGCTCCGCGGCCGGAGCGATTCTTGCCCGTCACCAATACCCTTTGGTTCGACAATCTGCTCGAGAGCTGCCTGGACGCACGGGTCGCCCGCGTCGTGCTCATCTCGTTTGCGCACGTGGAGGGGCCGACCAGCCCCGAGCAGCCCGCCGCTGGACGGCTCGATCGCGAGCCGGTCAGTGTGCACGCACGCACTCGGTTGGAGGAAGAACGCCGTCTGCTGGCCCGGACCCAGGGCAGCTCCACCACGCCCGTCGTGGTCCGATTGGGAATGGTCTACGGCCGAGGCATTCTCATGGTGGATGCAGCGCACTGGCTCGCCGAGCGCAGGCTGCTCGGCGTTTGGCGCGAGCCGACGTGGGTGCACCTCGTGTCCGAGGCGGACGCTCTGGAGGTCATGACGGCCGCTGCGTTGAAGGACGGCATCGAGGGCATCTTCCACGTGGGCGACGA
>JAFGIS010000174.1 GCA_016929495.1 Polyangiaceae bacterium
GATCGCGAATACCTCGCCGCGCAGCAAGCGTATCTCACGGCGCTGCTCGAGCGCCTGGCGGACCTCGTCGGGCCGGACGGAAAGGAGCGGATCGACGGGATGCGCTTTCTCGACTGGCCCAGCTCGCCCAACCAGCAAGGCGTCACCGCTGGCTTGCAGGCGCTGCTCGTTATGACTCTCGAGAGTGGCGCGCGGTTGATGAAGGCGCTGGACGACGATGCGACGAGCAGGCTTTGCAGCGAGGCGGCCGCGCGGGGGCGGAGGGTCGTGCCCGACGTGAACGGATCCAAGTCCGGTGCGGCGCTGTTGTCGCTGGCCGGCATGATGGACGCGAAGGAGACTTCCGACACCGTGCTCAAGGCCGGCGGGCCGAAGGGCGTCTCCACGTTCTACGGCCTCTACGTGCTCATGGCGCTCGCCAGGTCAGGCGACGTCGATACGGCGCTCGAGTTCATCCGCGCCTACTGGGGAGCGATGCTGGATTGCGGGGCCACGACTTTCTGGGAGGACTTCGACCTGGAATGGACGAAAGACGCGGCGCGCATCGACGAGCTCGTGCCGCCAGGCAAGAAGGACATCCACGGAGACTTCGGCGCCTATTGCTACAAGGGATTCCGGCACAGCCTGTGTCACGGCTGGGCCAGCGGGCCGACGGCGTGGTTGAGCCAGGTGGTGCTTGGCGTCAAGCCGCTGGAGCCCGGCTGCAAGCGCGTGCGCATCGCGCCACAGCTCGGGAGTCTCAAGTGGGCGGAGGGTTCGTATCCGACCCCGCTCGGGCCGATCCACGTGCGGCACGAGCGGCAGTCCGACGGCACCATCGCTTCGAGTATCAAAGCGCCTGCGGGCATCACCGTCGAGTCACCACCCGAGAACCTGTGAATCATGAGACGAGCCAGCCTCCTCCTCAGCGCAGTCCTGCTGCTCCATCCCGCTCCTGTTCCAGCCGCCGACCCGCTCGCCGCCGGTTTCGCGCAACCGCCGGAGCAGACCAAGCCGTGGTGCTACTGGTACTGGATCAGCGACAATATCTCGAAGGAAGGCATCACGCGCGACCTCGAAGCCATGGCGCGCGTCGGCATCGGCGAGGCGTTCATCGGCAATATCTTTCTCGACGAAGTGCCGGCGGGGAAGATCAAGGTGCTGTCGCCCGAGTGGTGGTCGCTGGTCGAGCACGCCATCCGCGAGGCTGGTCGCATCGGCGTCGACATCGGCATGTTCAACTGTCCGGGCTGGAGCCAGTCCGGCGGGCCGTGGATCAAGCCCGAGCAGACCATGCGCTACCTCGCCTCTTCCGAGGCGCGCGTCAGGGGGCCGATGCTGTTCTCGCAGAAGCTGCCAGCGCCGAAGCAGCCGTTTCAGGACGTGGCGGTGCTCGCGTTCCCGGCGCCGCATGGCGACGGGGACTCCCTGGCGGCGCGATCGCCGCGCATCACCTCCACGCCGGCCGCAGCGGGTCTCGAAAAGCTCGTGGACGGAGATCCGGCGACAGCGGCCGAGTTTCCCGCTGGCGCCGGCCGGGGGAAGACCCCCCTTGTTGTCGATCTCGAATTGTCTTCACCCTTGACCGCGCGCTCGCTGCGGATCGTGCCCGGTACCGAGCCTTTCGGGGCCGACGTCGAGCTGCAGGCCGCTCGCTCGAAGGGGGGCTTCCAGCGGGTGCGGCGGTTCAAGTGCGATCGCTCCAACATGGCCGTCGGCGTCGGCTTCCTGCCGCGCGGGCCGGTGACAGTCTCGTTTCCCGCGACGACGGCGAGGGGGTTCCGGCTCGTGTTCACCGGTGCGTTCGGAAGCCGCGAGCGGATCGAGCTTGCTGAGATCGACCTGTCGAGCGGGGCGCAGCTCGAGTCTTTCGTCGAGAAGCAGCTCGGCAAGATGCATCCGACGCCGCTGCCTATGTGGGACGCTTACCTCTGGCCGCCCCAGCCCGAGCCGGACGATAAGCAGCTCATCGTCCCCGCGGGCGATGTGCGCGATATCACGCGGCACATGGGTGCTGATGGCACGATCGAGTGGAGCGTACCGCCCGGCGAATGGATCGTGCAGCGCATCGGGATGACGCCCACCGGCATGCGCAACAGCCCCGCCTCGCCCGAGGGGCAGGGGCTGGAGGTGGACAAGATGAACCGTGCGCTCGCGACGCACCACTTCGAGTCGTTCGTCGGCGAGATTCTGCGGAGAATTCCCCCCTCGGGGCGCAAGGCCCTCAAGCGCGTCGTTGCGGACAGCTACGAGATGGGCGCGCAGAACTGGACCGATGGGTTCGACGAGCAATTCAGGCAGCGCTACGGCTACGATCCGAAGCCTTGGCTTCCGGTGCTCAGCGGCCGGCTCGTGGGCAGCGCGGACCGGAGCCAGCGTTTCCTATGGGACCTGCGCCGCCTGGTGGCGGACCGCGTGGCGACGGAATACGTGGGCGGCCTGCGCGATGCCTGCAGACCCCACGGCCTCGGCCTGTGGCTCGAGAACTACGGGCACTGGGGCTTTCCCGGCGAGTTTCTGAAGTACGGCGCCGAGTCCGATCGGATCGGCGGCGAGTACTGGGTGACCGGCGACCTCGGCTCGATCGAGTGCCGCGCCGCCTCGTCGTGCGCGAACACCTACGGCAAGCGGTTCGTCTCGGCGGAGGCGTTCACCGGCGGTCCGGCGTTCCAGAACGCGCCGCGCGCGCTCAAGGCCCGCGGCGACTGGTCGTTCTGCGAAGGGATCAACCACTTCGTTCTGCACGTGTATATCCTCCAGCCGTGGGAGGACAGGGTCCCCGGCGTCAACGCGTGGTTCGGCACGGAGTTCAACCGCCACAACACCTGGTTCGAACGGAGCGCGGCATGGATCGACTACCTGCGGCGCTGCTGCTGGCTCCTGCAGCAGGGCCATCGGGTCGCCGATGTGGCGTACTTCATCGGCGAGGACGCGCCCAAGATGACGGGCGTGCGCCAGCCTCCGCTGCCGCAGGGGCGCGACTTCGATTACATCAACGCCGATGTCATCCTCGAGAAGCTGGCGGTCAGAAGTGGCGCTCTGACCCTGCCGCACGGGACCACCTACCGCGTGCTCGTGTTGCCTCAGCTCGAGACGATGCGCCCGGAGGTTCTTCGCAAGATCCGCGACCTCGTGAAAGCCGGCGCGACCGTGCTGGGCCGGCCGCCCTCGCGCTCGCCGAGCATGGAGGGCTATCCCCAGTGCGATGCGGAGGTGCGGAAGCTCGCGGATGAGCTCTGGGGCCGGCCGGAGGCAGATCGATCCGGAGAGCGCGAGTTCGGAGAAGGGCGCATCATCTGGGGCAAGACGCTGGAGCAGGTGCTGGCCTCGCTCGGCTCTCCAGCGGATTTCGAGAGCTCCGCGCCGCTGCGCTTCACGCACCGGCGCAGCGGCGATGCGGAGATTTACTTCGTCGCCAATCCGAAGGCCGAGCCAGTCGCGACGACGGCGGCATTCCGCGCCGGCGACAAGGCCCCCGAGCTCTGGTGGCCGGATTCCGGCCGGATCGAGCGCCCTGCCGTCTACGACTCGAGCGGAGGCGTCGTGCGGCTGCCTCTGTCCTTCGGGCCGCACGGCTCGGTGTTCGTCGTACTGCGGGACAGAGCCGCGCCGGCGGCGGACCGCGTCGTCTCGGTGACGCATGGGGGGAACGAAGTGCTGGGGACCCGCGTGACGCCGCTTCTCGGAGGTGGACGCGTTGTCCCGCCGGACGATTTCACCTTCGCCGCGGCCGCTCCGGCGCTCCAGCTCAGAATCCGAGACCGCGCTCTCTCTGCGCTTGCGACCCGGCCCGGCGACTACGAGCTGCTGATGGCAGACGGCGAGAGACGCACGCTGCACATTCCCGCAGTGCCGGCGCCGCAGCCGCTGAGCGGGCCGTGGGATGTACAGTTCGCTGCCGGCCTCGGTGCGCCGGAGCGTGTTACCTTCGCCCAGCTCCGGGACTGGACAGAGCACCCCGACGAGGGCATCAGGCATTTCTCCGGCAAGGCCACCTATCGAAAGTCCTTCTCACTGTCGCCATCGCAGGCCGCCGCCTCGAACATCCGGATCTCCCTGGATCTCGGCGAGGTGCGGGACCTGGCGGCGGTGCGCGTGAATGGCACGGAGCTCGGCACGCTCTGGATGGAGCCCTTTCAGCTCGACATCACCGGCGCAGTGCGCTCCGGCGAGAACGCTCTCGAGGTCGAGATCGTCAACGTCTGGAACAACCGGTTGGTCGGCGATGCCGCGCTGCCTCCGGACGAGCGGCGGACCCGGCTGCTCGTGCCGACGGTCCGGCGGGACTCGCCCCTCCAGCCGGCGGGCCTGGTGGGGCCGGTGACCGTGCGGTATGCGGTGGAGACGACCGTATCGCCCTGAGGCGGGCCCCGGTTCTTCCCGGACACCGTGACGCGGGCGTACCCGGGTGTCGAGCCGCCCCTCTGGGCGTCCGCGCCGAGCCCCGTCGCCTCCAGTTTGGATGTTGACTCGCCGTCGAGGGCGGCTACGCTGGTGGCAGGCCACGGGACTCTGCGGTCGAGTCTCCATGGCCCAGCGACGGAAGGTTTCGAGCGATGTCAGGGTCCTCGCATCGCATTCCCTGGCCGGCCCCAGGACGAGGTTTCCTGCCGGGCGGCGAGGAGCGCGATACGGAGCCGCAGTCCGAGGGGCTCGGGACGCATCCGCCCCGAGAGCCCGTCCGCGTCCGACGGACGCAGCAGCGCACTGAACGAGGAGCGCTGGACGATTCGGGTTCTTCTGGCAAGGGTTTCATGTCAGTTCAGAGCTTGTTTGAGGTGTCGATCATGAACCGATGGCTCAGGTTTTCCACCCTGGCGGTTGTGTTCCTCGGCCTTGTTGCCCCGACAGCGCTCGTGGCCCAGGTGCAGGACGATTTCGATGACGATCCCCAGGAGAATCCCGATTTCGAGCTTCATCAGCCGCAGACGGGGATCCTCTACTCGATCGTCGAGGACGGCGCCAACAACTGGTGGCGATGGGAGATACCGGCTCTCGGGGACCTCGGGCTCAACTGGGACAGCTGGACGACCGTGGACCTTGCTCCCAAGCTCCGCCATGCCATCGACCCCGGCGAGGACTTCGTCATCCAGACCCGGGTCCGCATCGATCCCGCCGCGCCGCCGGCCGCGGCTACCAACAA
>JAFGIS010000175.1 GCA_016929495.1 Polyangiaceae bacterium
CCATAGACGCTAGTGTCCTGTCTCCGTGATTCGCCGCAGAATTCGACGGCCTCGAACGGGGCGAAGCCGTCGAATTCTGCGGCGAATACCCCGCGTCTGAGCCAGAAAACGTGCCGTTTCCTACGTGGCCTGTCTTGGAGACAGGCCACTGGGCAAATGCCCACATTGTCTCCAGTGGTTGCCAGTCGATCCCAACTGCTGGGTCAGGGCCTGACGCGCCAGAGCGCCACGCCCACGAAAACGAGCGAGAAAACCACCAGCAGGACGCTCGCGAAGGGCTGAGAGATGCCGAGCACGGGCTCCCAACCGAGTAGGTTCCTCAAGTGCCCACGCGGCCACGGCAGCGCGAGCGTGGATGTGCCGCTTCCAAGCAGCCAGTCGCCAACCAAGAGCACAGCCCGTCCCTGTCCGCACCTTCCGAACTCGGAGCCCATCGCGAACAGACCAACGTACGCCAGAGAACCAAGCGCCGCGAGCGGCACGCTCTGTGCGGCGTCCGTCCCCCATCTCGGGTCGCCGCCGCCGCGCGCCAACAGCACGGAAACGAGTGCGAGCACGCAGGCGAAGCCAGCGCTGACTGCAGCGACCACCATGAGCGCGCCCAGCCCGCTCGCACGACCATGGATCCCGCGTCGCGTGGCCGCGCGCAGAGCTTCGTCCAAGCGATGCCCCGAGCAGAGATGATCCACGAGCAAGTAGACGCCGAGCGGCAACAGCAGTCCGCACGCCGCGCCGGCAAGAGCCCGGTCAGCGGCTGCGAGCACGGAGCCCGCCCGTTCCAGCGCGGCGCAGATCGCGGCCAGCGCGATGGCGCCCGTCAGGGCGAGCAAGGACCGAGCGGCCAACACACGGCGGCGCGCGAGCCGTGCCCCGATGGAAAGAGAGGTCACGTGGACCGCTCCCCGTGCGCAACCGAAGTGCTCGAAGGAGGCGGGGCGGCCCGAGCCAGCCACCAGGCGCGTTCCTGAAGCGCGCGTGCCCACCCGCTCTGCGCCGCATGCACGAGTTCGAGCGATGCTCGAGCCGGCACGATGGAGTACAGGCCAGTGTTGGCGGCTCGCGATGTCCTGACGACGGTCAGCGCGAGCTGCTCTGCGCTCGGACCCCATACCAACACCCGGCCCCCGGCGTGGTCACGCCATTCCAGTCCTGCGACCGCCGGTTCACCCGCAAGCGCCTCGACCAGTTCCCGAGGCCGTTCGCAGGCCACCACCAGATAGCCGAACAAGCCGGCCAAGGGTTCCGCCATGGGCAAGGCCACCTGCTCGAGTCCGCCAGAACGCAACAGGGAGATGCTTCCTCCGAGCTCGATGGCATCTCGAGGCACGGCGGTCGCGCACAGCACACACGTCTTGTGCGCAAGACTGAGCAGCCTTTGCAGGATCTTCTCGCGCGGCAGGCCGGAGTTGTCCGCAAAGGGCTCGACCAATGCCACGACGACCGGATCGGGCAGACTCAGAGCGGCTGCCAATCCGAGCGCTCGGCATTGTGCCGGCTCCAGCTCCGATACCCGGGACGTCTTCAGCCGATCCAGTCCCCACTCGCCGAGCACCGCGGATGCGTCCAGCTTGGTCCCGCGGATGGCGAGCTCCAATTCGAGCGACTCCAGTGCAGTCGGGGCGTCGATGAGCGTCTCCCGGGCGAGCAGCGAAGCGATACGTCGTCGCGTTCCCGGTGAACGAGTTGGATCCGTGTCCGCCACTCGAACGCGTCCGCGGCGCGGCCGTCGCAATCCGGAAACCAGCTCGACCAGGAGCTCCGCCCCCGCGCCGACCTCCGCCAGCAGGACATGCATTCCCGGGCCCGCGCGCCACTCGAGCGCGGCCAGCGGTGGCTCGCTGACGCGATCTAGTTCGACGATCGTCGTCATGCTGCGACCCCGATGAGCGAAAGACCGCGCAGAAGCCACGCAAACAGACCGGGCAGGGTTGGGACGCGACTGTAGACGTAGTTTGCCAGGCAGGGCCCGAGGACGACGGCCGCCAGCAACAACAGGGCATGTCGCGGCGCGAGCTTGGCTGACCAGTACACGAGCAATGCGACGGCGCCGCCCAGGATCAAGGCATAGGCGAGGACACCGACGGTCAGCAGTCCGAGCCAGGGCGCGCGAGTGAGAGACGGCGACAGCGTCGCCGCGACCCCGCACAGCACGAGCCCAGGTCCACCCGTCAGCACGGCGATACGCACAGCGGCCGAGACCAGACGTCCGGCGTCCAGCGCGTGAGTGTCGTAGCCGCGCATGGCGATCAGGCTGGCAACGCCTCGGCTGAGCTCAGAGCGGCGGAGCTCCCCTGCGAGCGCCCACGCCACGAGCACTCCATTGACCCAGGACAGCAAGCCCAGAGCGCGCACCACGAGAAGACCGACGGGCATCTCCGGGTCCTCACGAGCACCCGCGGCCATCGTGGCGGCGGTGGCTACGGCCGTCCACACCGTCAGGCTGACGGCGAGTCGCATGGCCCACGCCCCGCTCGCCCAGCGGTTCGCCAGGCGAGCCACGTGTGAGCCGCTGGCCAGCCGGCGCGAGGATGCTGCGGCTGCAGACACGAACGAGACGGGAGGCGCCACGGAGGGCAGCATAGACCGGAGCTGGGCGGCGCGCCACGTGCGTGGGTCAGTGTCCTGTCTCCGTGATTCGCCGCAGAACTCGACGGCCTCGAACGGGGCGAAGCCGTCGAGTTCTGCGGCGAATGCCCGCAGTCTGAG
>JAFGIS010000176.1 GCA_016929495.1 Polyangiaceae bacterium
GGCCCAAATCGCCGGGGGCTGCATCTTCCGGCATGGAACACATTTCCCGCCCAATGGAAAGCAGAATTAGATGCGGTCGCCCTGGCGTCGGCCCGGCTCGCTCGTGCATCGGGGCTGAGCCGGAGTACAATGCCGGCCGTGACGGCCGCTCTGGACACCAGTAGGCGCTGACAATGACGCCGGAACTCCGCCAGCTCCTGAGCGACAGGGCGCGATCGCTTCAGCTCCGGTTGAATCACGGCCGCGTCGACCCGGTTACGGCCGCCACCGAAGCGCTCAGGGTGTACACCGACGCCGAGGACGCAGTACGCGTGAGATGGCTCAGCCTCGAGCTTCACGGGTACAGCGATCGAGTCGACTCGACTCCCCTGAACGTCGTCCTGGGTGTACCTCCCGGCGATCGGCTCGCGGCTCACGTCGCCGCGTACCGCACGCAGCGGGGCCGTGCCGGCAGCATCGAGTTCAGGCACTTCTTCGTCGAGTCCCTCCAGGACCTCGTGAGCGCCAGCGCACGTGTGGCGACTTCCGGGGGTGCGTCGCTCGAACTCGAGTTCGCGCCGACGACCGGAGCCCCTATGCACCCGCGCGCCGGCACATTCGACGGTGACGTCTTTGGACGCGTCGTCGCAGGTTTCGTCGCCGCACTGCACCTCCAAGTCGGAGAGCTCGTGAAGTGATCGACCTCGATGCCCTCGCCGGCATTCTCGGCCTGCCCGAGGACTGCGCGACACCGCTTGCGCACCGCGCTGCAGTCGCGCTCGAGCGACGCCACGATCCCGGCGTCCGTCTGACCGGCATGGTGAACGATGCTGCTATCGACGAGGAGATCCGTTGGCGCCGGCGGACGCCCAGCGCCGCCGAGTACGAGGACATCAACCGCGTGACCGAGGAAGGCGCCGAAGCGATCGGCCTCGCGCTCGCTTGTTCGAAGAGCGCGTGGCGCATCCAACGGCGCCTCCAGGCCAGACTGGCCGAGGGCGCTGATTGGTTGATGCTCGATACCTCGACCGGGTCGACGGTCGTCCTCGAGATCGGTGGGACGGACGAGCAGGACCTGGAGCCGCTCCTTGCTCGGAAGATGGATCAGGCCCGGCGTTCGCCGTTTTCCGAGCGAGGCATGCCCGCTGCGTGTGTGGTACGTTTCCTGGAACCCAGCGTGAAACTGCAGGTCGCTCATGGGCCTTGACGAACTGAACCGCAGCGTGACCAGCGCCATACTCCGCGCCGAGGGACTCGTCCCAGGCTCCTGGGAAGCGGAGCGCGCGTTCCGCTACGTGGCCGAGCTGGAGGAAGAGATCTCCGCGGTCGCCGGTGCAAACACGGTTCAGGGCGAGGTCGCGCGCCTGGGCGCGGTGACTGCGTCGATGAGCGCCGGCGACCTGGTTCGCGCAGTTCAACTCGCGGAACGCTACCTCGCCGACGCGCTCAGCGATCGCTCGCGCGCCAAGCTCAAAGAACTACAGGACGAAGCAGAGGCGGAGATGGCGCGGGCCGCTTTGAGCGGCCCGAACGTGGAGCCTGTCATGTTCACCTTGCGCGCGGCTTGAGCCCAGGCTCCGCGCGACCATGGCAGCCCCGACGCCGGGAACAACGCGGTCGCGCGGGACGATAGCGGCGCCGCGTTGCCTGGAAGCCCACGGTTCGATGACCAAGGCCGGACGACGGAGGTTGGACCGAGCGTGTGCATGTCCACCGAAGCATTGCCGACACCGGAGCGGTCCAACCTTCGTCGTCGGCACCGCGCCCGGCAATGCCTTTCCGGATATCGGAAGCCTCGTCGGGTGCGGCGCCGACACGAGCTGCCGAGCCTGGTACCCCACTGGCGTCTACCCTGACGCTGCCCGCGCCTTCCTCGCCTTCAGTCGCGCTGTCGGCCTTCGGTATCCCCGCGCACACGCAGCACGCGGCCTTGCCGCGCGCGAGTCGCCCAAGCTATGCTGCAGCTCCGCTTCCGCAGCTTGGGGTCCCGCGCTTGGGGGTCCCGGCGCGCGGAACCCGCAGGGCGAGCACGCCGGCCGCGCATGGGGATCCAACGCGGGGGCAACCGGGTCCGATTCAATCCACCACCGACCCCAACGTGGCCAAGAGCGGCGTGCCCTGGTGGTGGACGCAGCCGCGGGGGGCGAGTGACAAGGTGGTGGTGGAGTAGGCAACTACAGCCCGATGCATCGCCTCAAGTCTCGCACGAACGCCCCGAATCCCAGCGGACAAGCGGCCTCGACAGTCGCGAGGTCGCCGTGCCTGAGTATCCACGGAGCGTCGTCAGTCTCGACGTACCGCCGCTTCAGGTGCTTCCTGAAGAGCTCCTCGACCACTCGCTTGGGTGGCCGGTCGTCGTCCTGTTCCTCGACCGTTTGGTTGTAGCTCTTGCTCAGAGCCTCTTTCGTCGCCAGTCGCTTCTGCAGCGCACCAGGGCAGGCGAGCAAGAGGGCCTCCAGATCGTGGCGAAGGCAGTGTGCGCGAAACCGGTCGTGCAGAGCCGTCTCGAGATGCACAGCTTGCGCGTGTTCCGCGAATTGGCGTCTCATCAGCTCGCAGAGTGCCTCGCCGCAGTCGTGACGCAGAGGGCCATGACGGAACCTGCCCATGGGATGGAGATCAGGCACCGCGAAGTGCCAATCCTGAGGTCGCTCGAGCAAGTCCAGCGCGGCCTTCTTGGGTGCCTCCTCGAGCACCCGATCCTTACTGCGGAGCGGAAGGAAGTTGACTGCCACTCTGCGCCCGTGGGCCTGTTGCAGCACCGGCTCGAGCAACGCTTCAAGTGCAGCACGGTCCGAAGTCCCCTCGACGTAGACCAGTACCCTCACGATCGTCCCTCGAGCTCGTCGGAGGTGAACAGACGGGCGATGGCTTCGCCGCCGAACTCCTCGACCTCGGTCCGGAGTGCTGCGCGGGAAGCAGGTCTGACGATCTCGACGCGGCCTTCTTCCCTGCGCATGACCGCTATGTCTTCGAAATCGAACTCGCTCAAGAGCTGGGGTGAGTGGGTCGCCACGATGAGCTGCGAGCGCGCGGAGGCGACCTTGCACGCTCCGGCAACGATCGGCAGCGCCCGCGGGTGAAGCCCGAGCTCAGGCTCGTCGATACACGCCAGAGGCGGCAACGTTCGGCTCGTGAGCAGCGTGAACCACGCCAATAGCCTGAGAGAACCGTCGGAGAGATCAGCCA
>JAFGIS010000177.1 GCA_016929495.1 Polyangiaceae bacterium
CCGGGGGCAACAGGGTAACCGGGGGCGACAGGGCAACCGGGGGCAGGACATCGGGTGGCGGTTCGACGGCCGACTCAGGAGGTCAGGGGAATGCAGGGTCGCCCGGATCCGCTGGCACGGGAGTAGCAGGTTCGGTTGATCTCCCGGCCCTGGGCGGCTGCGCGTTGTTCACGGACGACGATGAGTGGAACCGTGAGGTGTACGAACAGGAAGCCGACGCGGATTGGACCGGGCGGCTTCAAGAGTTGGTCGGCGGCGTCAGGATCCATCCCGATTTCGGTGGTTCGGGCGAATACGGGATCCCCATCAACGTGGTCCCCCAAACACAGCCTCTGGTGGACGTGAGCTTCGGCTACGATGACGAGAGCGACCCAGGGCCGTACCCATTCCCTGTCCCAGGCAAAGATACCTTCGAGATCGAGGGGCACAGCCCGGAGTCGTGCGAAGGCGACTGCCACCTCCTGGTCATCCAATCAGGAACGTGCATGCTCTACGAAGGCTATGCGTGCGAGTATGGAGGCGACAGCTGGGACTGCGGCTCGGGCGCCAAGTGGGACCTAACACGGAACAGCTACGGACAACGCCCGGACGGCTGGACCTCTGCGGACGCGGCAGGGCTCCCGATCACCCCGGGCATCCTGCGCTACGACGAAGTCGTGGCAGGAGCCGTACGCCACGCCATTCGCTTCACCGTCCACTGCTCCTCGCCGCACTACGTCAAGCCGGCGTCTCACTTCGCCGTGCCCGGCAGCTGCGACGAGGACATCTCGCCGCCCATGGGTCTGAGGGTGCGGCTGAGAAGGGATTTCGCCATCAGCGGCTTCGGTGAGCAGACCCGGACCATCCTCACTGCGATGCAGCACTACGGGATGATCATGGCGGACAATGGCAGCGACTTCTACTTCCAGGGCGACGCAGATCCAGACTGGCCCGAAGACGTCCTGGACGAGCTGAAGTCCATCTCCTCGCGCGAGTTCGAGGTCGTCGCGCCGGTCCCTCCGCTCGAGCCGTGAGGGGATCGTGCCAGCGCTTCTGCCACCGACCCCGAGGCCGAGCCCCAGAGGTCTGGCTCGTCAAGCGGCACGGCAGCCTGCCGCAACGGCAGATCCCGCCACGCTGGCGCAGCGCGCCACTTCTCGCTGACGCCGGAGCTCGGCGCCTCGAGGCACGGGCCTTGCCGGCAGTTGAACGCCACCGAGCCGGGATGCTATGGCCCGCAAGCACGAGGCACCAACGGGCACGGATCGGGTCGTCCGAGCCAGGAGCAAGACAATGAACCGCTTTCACTCTCGTACAGCAGTCACCCTCGCCCTGACGCTGAGCGCGCTCTCCTGCGAGAAGACGGAGGAGCCCAAGCCCGAGGCCCAGAGCCAGCCTGCGCCTGCGCCGGCTGAGCCGGCTCCGAAACCCGAACCCGCCCCCAACCCGGCTGCCGCAACCCTTCCCTCGGCGCCGGTCAACCCGGCGCTGCTCAAGCCCGGAGCCGCTACAGCCAAAGCCCCTGGCAAGTTCAAGGTGAAGTTCACGACGACCAAGGGCGACTTCGTCGTCGAAGTCACCCGCGCTTGGGCCCCGATCGGTGCGGACCGCTTCTACAATCTGGTCAAGCTCGGATTCTACGACAGCGTCGGCTTCTTCCGCGTGGTGCCCAACTTCGTGGTCCAGTTCGGGATCCACGGCGATCCGAAGGTCGCGGCGGTCTGGCGCGAGGCCCGACTCAAGGACGACAAGAAGGGCAAGCAGTCGAACGACCGTGGCACGGTCACCTACGCCAAGGGTGGCCCAGACTCGCGTACCACCCAGCTGTTCATCAACTACAAGGACAACCCGCGGCTGGACGACATGGGGTTCCCTCCCTTTGGCCAGGTCGTGCAGGGTATGGACGTCGTCGATTCCATCAACAAGGAATACGAAGAGCAGCCAGACCAGCAGATGATCCAGGTGCAGGGCAACGCCTATCTCCAAAACGCCTTCCCACGCCTCGACTATGTGAAGGCCGCAACGGTGGTCAAGTAGACGCGAACGGCAGAACTTCGGGTTTGGTGGCGGTCGCCGTCGAGCCGCGGGGGCGCCCGAGGGTGCGGCCCCTCACCCAGGGAGCACAGCCTTGGGGGCCGGCTCCACGAGCGCGGGAACTTGGCAGGCAGGTCGGCGCTCTGGCCCTCGTGGCCCCGGGTTGCTAGATATTCGTCCATCCATGAGCGACTCCGGGCCCAGGCGACGGTACACGGACGACGAAGCGCGTGCGATCTTCGAGCGCGCACTGGGGGCGGAAGCCAACGCCACGCTGGGCCACGAGGATCTGGTCGCCGCAGCGGCCGAGGTCGGGATTTCGCGCGACGCGGTCGAACGCGCCGTTGCGGAAGTTGAGACTCAGCAGGCAGAGCGGATGGCCAAGGCCTCCGTGCTGTCGAGGCGTCGGCGTGGTCTACTCAACCACTTCATCGTCTACTTTGTGATCAATGGTTTTCTGTTCTTGATCAACTGGCTGACCTCCCCCGGTGCGTGGTGGTTTCTCTTTCCGGTGGCAGCCTGGGGCCTGGGCCTTTTCTTCCACATGTGGCACTCGCTATCGAGCCGTGTCAGCCCGAGGGCGCTGCGCCGACAGCTGACCCGAGCCGAAGGGCGGCAACGCCACGCGGTTCGGCAGCTGCGTGAGGACGAGCGTGCGCGGCGACGTCTGCGCCACGAGCGGATAGAGGAAGGTGCCCGTCAGCTCGGCGAGGCCGTCGAGGAGGGGGTGGCCGCGGTCCTCAACAAGCTCGCCAGTGAGCTGCGCCAGGTCCCCACGGCGCGTCCGCGCGTCGACGTGGCGCCACCCGAGCCCGCCGCGCAGACGCGGTCGGAAGCCGAAATCGAGGCCAAGCAACGAATGTCGCACAAGGACCGCTAGTGCCGCGTTTCGATTGAAGCCATGGGTTATTCGCCGCCCCCGACTGGGCGACTGGGCGAGGGCGGCGAATAGCCCGCGGCACTAGAGCCGGGCTGCAAGCCCCAGGGATACGAGCCCGAGAGGACGACCGAACGAGGCGCCGGTCTGGTTCGCGTTGGACGACTCCGGGAGCGTGCGCGCTCTGTTCGGCAGCTCGATGCTCGAGGTCGTTGTAGCCAACAGTCCCGACAAAGCCAGGCCGAGGTGCGCGAGGGGATACCAGGCCAGGGACGTCTCGCCGTGCAGCGTGCCCGCCCAGGCCACGCCGCTCAGGGCCTCGGAGGCCTTGTTTGCCGCGTCGGGGACGGTCTGGTAGCTTGAGCGAAGCACCCCGCCGCCGGCTCCAAAAGCCAGAGCCAACTGATCGCGCGCGAACACGAACGCATATCCGCCGGCCACGCCCGCCCAACCGATCTGTTGCGTGCAACGACCCGCCGCGATCTCCCATGAGGTCCGAGTCAGGCCAGGGACCAGTCTCGCCGCAGCGTACAAGCCGACACGGCTGCGCCAATCGGCGGCAACGTGGACTACGACGGCCGCTGGCACGCCTCCGGCGGAGGCCGCCGCGCCAGGGCCCACGAACAGACCCCACGGCCGGGCAGCTGAACGCGCGCTCGCGGTGGCAGGTGGGCTGCTCGGCGCGTTCTGGTCCTTGGATGGCGACGCTGTGCGATCGCTCGAGTCGGAGGGACCCGATGGCGGGGTGGATCCGGCCGCTTCACGAGGGTGAAGCATGCGCGCGCGCAGCAGCTCGACAGCGGCCAGTGCGACGATCCCAGGGCTCTGGCCAGGGCGCCGCTGGATCACGAGCTCGCCGCCAGCGTGTCGCTGTCCGAGACTGATCACAACGCGAGTTGGCTCCACATGGACGACCGCGGCAGGCTCGCCCGGGTTCGAGTCGGAGCCCAACGACGGGAGGCTTGCAGCGCCCGACCCCTGGGCGACCTGGATCTCGAGCAGCCGCAGTTCGCTTTCGATCCTTCGATAGACCGGATCGGACCTCGTGCCATCGAGCAGCACCCGCGTCGGGTCTGACGCGGCGCGGACGGGGGTGGCGAGGACGACGAGACACGCGATCAGGGTGCAAAGGCTCGTTGGCCGAATCGCATGCCCGGAGCGACGTTGCATCGGGTAGCGCAGCTCGAATCGGGCGATGCCAAGCAACTGCCGGTTCAGGTCGGTGTCTCGCGAGGGCTGCATGAGCGCACTCAGGGCTACTCCCTTCGCCCCTATCGTGCAGCCCCCGGCTCGGCCAGTGCCGCGGCCAGCGACGCGTAGGCGCCCCTCGGGTAGTCCCTGAGGTACCGCTCGGCAACGGCTCGCGCGCGGGTCCGATCGACGCTGCGCAGGAGCTCCAGACTCCTGCCGAGCGCCTGTTCGCGGAGGACTCCGCGCGGTGCCTCACTCAGGTACGTCTCAAACCAGCGCAGCGCCCGCGCCGGCGCACCGAACTGGTCCGCTTCCATCTTGCCGAGCAAGAAGGCGGTCTCGCCGCGTGCTCCGAAGCGGCTGCGCAGAGAGAGAAGAGCGTCACGAGCACGTCGAGGCTGACCCCCGAAGCGTGCCGTGTCGGCAAGCAGCCGGAGCTCCTTGGCACTGGCCCGGCCCAGAAGGTTGTCGAATCCCAGGGCTTCGACTTCGGTCAGGGCAGCTCGGTACCGTCCCGAGGCCGCGAGTTGCTGCCAGGTGGGGGCCGTCGTGCTCGGCTGGGAGGAAGGCGCGGGCGTCGTGCACGCGTCCGAGGCGGAAGCCGGGGGCCGCGAGGCGCTCGTGTCGGGAGCCAAAGGCGCTCGCCCGCTCGAAAGCGTCATCTGTCCCGTTGCGACGAACACCTGGAGGTGCTCGCCGGCGACCAGCGGCCGCCCGCGCGGCAGGTGCGGACCCGTCACTTCGACTCTGCCTTCCAACAGGTCGAGATCGAACGTGCGTGCGTTGGGGTCCCAGTTCAGATCGAAGCGCGTACCCGTCACGCGCACCAGGAACGGGCCCGCCGTCACCGTCCATTGACGCGAAGGCACGTGCGTGACATGCAGTCGAGCCGACCCGCGCGCGAGCAGCAAGCCCACGTGCTCGGAGTCGGCAGGGAGCACGTGGAGCCCGGAGCCGGGCATGACGTCGATGCGCGTGCCCTCGGAGAATCGCACCTCGACCGGCTTCCTGTTCGCCTCGATGAATCCACCCTCGGCCGCGCGCTGCTCGGCTCCGTTTACGGAAAACAGCAGTTCTGCCGTAGGGTCCGCACGCGGGGCGCGAGCGAGGATCAGGCCGATCACGGCGACCAGGGCGAGTGCCATGGAGGGCACCAATATCCAAACCGGGCGGCGCGCGCGAGGTCGTCCTGTCGCCGAACCGTGCTGAAGCCGCTTCCGAACACTTGCCAGCGTGTCGTGTGGCAAGGCGGACGCATCCGATATCCTCGCCACTTCTTCGCCCAGCTTTTCGAGCCTCTCTGTTACGGCGTCCATCGGTCCCCCTTTCTCACCCATGGTGCGAGCACGGGGTCACACGAAGCCGATACAACGAAGCGGCGCTCTGCTCGAGCGAGGCGCCGCTTGGCTGTTGCGAGCGAGATCCCACAGGCCGAGGCGACGTCCGCCAGGGGCATGCCGTCGATGAAGCGAAGCGCGAAGATGGCACGATCAGGGGCCGAGAAGCGCTCGAGGATGCGATAGGTCCTGTCGTGCGCTTCGACCGTCTCCTCGCTCGGAGGGCGCGCGGCGCCGTCGGGCAGATCCTCGGGAGCAACGAATCGGAGCCACGCCCTTGCTCTGCGACGACGGATCGCCTTGCAGGCCGTGTGCGTCGCCACGCTCTGTATCCAGCTGACAAGAGCCTCGGGGCTCTTGAGCGTATGCACCGAGCTGAACACAGCGACGAAAGCATCGTGGACCACGTCTGCGATGTCGGTGTGCCGCTCATGACCGAGGATCCGGCGGACCAGCCGCTCGACCAGCACGCCAAATCGATCGAACAGCATCACTCGAGCCCACGCGTCGCCCGCCTTGAGTCCATTCACGAGGTCGGCATCGCTCCGCTGCACGGGCAGAGCCATGACCTCGCCGCTCGGGCTGGGGCTGGTGCTGGGGGGTCGGACCATCGCCGTCGACTCACGCTACCACCCGGATCACTCCGGCAGGCCGTACCGAAGGTGCCGGGACAGGTACCGCGATGGCTCAGGTTTGTGCGGGCCGCGTCGGAAAGCGAACCCGCTCAGGGGGGTAGCAGGTAGGTGTTCAACACGTCCCCCACCACAAGGCCTGCCGCGCAGAAGCTCACCTGGCCACCACCAGGGCTCAGCGTGCTCGCGGTGACGTCGTCACCCAGGATGCACACGAAGCTTCCTTGGCAGGGCGCTCCAAGGAGGTCCAGGCCCCAGCCTTGGTGCTCGCATCCCGTGGCCAGGGGCTTGCTCGTGTCCGGTGACACCCGGGTGCAGCTCGGCGCGCAGAAGCGGTAGCGGCCGAGCTGAGCGGGCTGGAACTCGTCGGTCGAGCACGATGCGAGCTCGATGCAACAGGGGTCTTGGGTGGGGCGGGAACAGGCATACGGGAAAGTGCAGGCGTCTCCCGAACGGCCGTCCTCGAGGGCTGATACGCAGTCGGACCAGCTGGTCGGGACCGCGGGGGCTTCAGCAGCTTGCTCGCTGCAATCGAGTCCCTCGACGCTCCAGGAGAACAAGACGCCATCCACGCACCCCTGTGACCCGCTCCAGCACGTTCCGTTGGCGAAACACGCGTTGCCGCTGCAGGCGTCGCCCATGGTGGCCTGCGCACCGGCCGGATCGGTCGCGCACAGCGACCAATCCGTACGTCCATCCGTACCTCCACCCCCATCCGACGAGGTCAGCACATCGCCCTTGCTGGCACAGCCTGGACCCACTCCGATGGCTACGAGCGCGGTCAGAAGCTCGTAGCGCCGCCCGACCCTACTTTGCCTTTTCATGACTACACGGACCCCGAGGCTTGTCAAACGGTCCAGGGTTGCTTCAGTTTGCGGGCGACCTCGGCACGACGGGGACCCGTGGACCGTTTTGCAGGACTCGAGGTCCGTAGGGCAGGAGATGCTGGCCCGCATGCCTCCCGAGCAGGATCCGGACGCCCCGGCGCGGGTGGTACCAGCGGTGCCGGTCGGCCGGGAAGCGACTGATGCCGAGCTGGTCACGCGAGCCCTCAGGGGGGATCGCTGGGCAGAGGAGATGCTCTACCGGCGGCACGTCGACTTCGTTGCAGGCCTGTGCACCCGGCTACTCTGCCATGCGGCAGACGCGGAGGACGCGGTGCAGGATGCGTTCGTGGACGCGCTCGAGCAGCTGGACTCGCTGGAGCGCCCCGAGCTGTTCCGCCGCTGGCTGGCGCGCATCGCGGTGCACAAGGCACATCGACGCCTGCGCCGCCGCAAGTTGCACCGGTGGCTCGGGCTCCACGGTTCGGCTCTGCAGGAGGTCTTGCTCGGGTACGCCAGCGACTGCGCGTCGCCGGAGCAGCTCGCCGAGCTCAAGCACCTCGATCGCGTGCTCGGGGGGATGCCGGATGACGAGCGGGTCGCGTGGCAGCTACGCCACGTCGAGGGCTACCGGCTCGAGGATGTCGCCGAGCTTTGCCGGTGCTCACTGTCGACGGTCAAGCGTCGTATCAACCAGGCCGACGTCGCGATCCGCGAGCACGTCAACCTGGAGCAGGTCAGCCATGAATGACGTCGAGCTCCCCATTCCCGTCTCCCGGGTGCTCAAGGCGAGCGAGCCCGAGGCGCGGGTGCAGCGGATCTGGCGGGGCGTGGCGTGGCGGCGCGCAGAGCGGGGCCGTCGCAACGGCCACCGGATGGCGCTGCTCGTGGCCAGTGCCTTGACCCTCGTGCTTGCGGTGGTGGTGCTGGTGCGGCAGCGCGGCGAACCGGTCGGAACGGCCGCGATCCCATCCAGCATCGATGCGGGCCGGGACGGCCGCGAGTTCGACCTGGGGCAGGGCGCGCGCATGCGCGTGGAGGCGGGCGCGCGTCTCGACGTGCTGGACCAGTCGACACGGTCCGTGTCGCTTGCGCTGCGGCGGGGCCTGGTACGCTTCGACATCCAGCCCGGCGGCTCGCGACAATGGCGGATCGACTGCGGCGCCGTTAGCATCGAGGTGGTGGGGACGCGCTTCTCGATCGAGCGCGTCGGAGGTCGCGTGCGAATCGAGGTCGAGCGCGGTCGAGTACTGGTGCGTGGTGAAGGCGTGGCCGACCACGTGCAGGCGATCGATGGTGGCGGTCGCCTGGTGGTGTCGGGCGAGCCCGACGCAGTGCCTCTGGAGAGCCTATCGGTGGACGTCGACAGCGGGTCACAGCCGTCTCCGCCGAGTTCGAGCCCGAGATCCATCGCGCCGTGGCTCGTGGCGGCTCGCGACCGGGACTGGAAGCGGGCCTGGGAGGCGCTGGGTGCGAGTGGCGCGGCCAAAGAAGCCGCGCGGTCGGACGACGTGGCGGAGCTGCTCTCGCTCGCAGACGTCGCCCGGCTGTCGGGGCATCCGAACGAAGCGGTGGCGCCGCTCGAGCGCGTCATACGCGAGCACGCGGTTGACCCTCGCGCAGCGCTCGCGGCCTTCGCCCTGGGCCGCCTGCTGCTCGATTCCCTGGGCAACCCGCCACGCGCTGCGGCCGCTCTGGAGCAGGCGATTGCGCTCCGGCTACCTGCCGCCCTCACCGAGGACGCACAGGCGCGGCTGGTCGAGGCGTACGCGCGGGCCGGAGACGCGGCGCGCGCCCACACCTCGGCCGAAACCTACCGGTCCCGCTACCCCGACGGCCGACGCTTGGCACAAGTCAATCACTGGAGCCCTCGCGAGTGACGCGTCGGGCCACCTCGGTGACCGCCCTGGCGGCGCTTCTCGCCGGCCCGCACCTCGCCCACGCGCAAACGCAGCGGGTGGGGCTGGTCGTCGAGCAGTGCCCGGAGGCCGCGGTCCCCACGCGACGCCTGCGCGACCTCAGCGCTGCCGAGCTGGCGCCGCGCACCCTGCTCCCGTCGGACTCGGTTCCGGGCACGGACGAGCTGTGGGCACGGATCCGGCTGTGTGACGGATCTCCGGACCAGGCGGCGCTGGTGATCGAGGTCGCCGGTCACACTGTGGCGGAGCGGCGCATCGATCTGTCCGACGTCGTCGACGACTCCCGCGCGCGGACACTGGCCGTAGCGCTCTCCGAGATCGTCGCCTCGTTGGGCTCGCCGGCCCCTTCGCCCGACGCGCGGACTGCGCCGCCGAAGCCACGGCCGGAGGCCGCTGCGCCGCCGTCTTCACCCACCCGACGGGCAGCGCCGCCGCGTCGGCGCCCCGCGGTCGGCAATCACGGCACTCTCATTGGCGCGGGCGCCACGGTTCGCAACCACGGGCAGCCCAGCACGTGGCTCGTGGGCCCGTGGCTGTCGGTGGGCAGCGGTAGCGTGCAGGGCGAGCTCTTGGTGCTCATGACTCGCCGACAGCTGCCCGCGGGCACAGTGAGTCTGTCGAATGCCGTGGCCGGGGCAGCGGTCGACGTGCTGTCGGTCGGAGACGCGTGGCAGCTCGGGTTGCGAGCGCGGGGCGAGCTCGGCCTTGCTTGGGCCTCGGGCAGGCCTGCCAACGTCGACGTGCGTGGCCAGACTCGACTGGCCCCGCAGGGGGCCGGGTTGCTCGAGTCCGCGCTGCAAGCGCCGCTCGCGGGCTCGACCTCGATCGAGGTCCGCGCCAGCGCTGGCGTGGCGCACGGCCTGGTTGCACGCGCCGACGGCGCGTCGGTCGCCTCGAGCGCTGGCCTGTTCTTCGGTGCCACGCTGGGGCTGCGCTACGGCTTCGGAGGGTAGACTCGACAGGGCGTCGTGATGTGAGCGGCACAGACGCCCGCTACCGCCGCACAAACGCGACCAACTCCGCCACGTACTCGTCGCGCACCAGCGCTTCGTCGAGCGTCTCCAGCGCCACCCTGCGTGGCACCTTGCCCCCGAACACCTGCTTGAAAGCGTCCTTCAACGCCCGCATCGACGCCTCCGGCACTCCAGCCCGTCGCAGCCCGACGACATTGAGCGCCCGCACGCGCGCGCGGTCGCCGGACACGATGACGAAGGGAGGTACGTTGTGTTCGATGCACGCGCCGCCGGCGGCAAAACACAGGCGGCCGAGTCGTACGAAGGGAGCCACGGCAACGTGTCCGCCACAGGTCACGGCCTCCTCGACGACGACATGACCGCCCAGAACGGTATGGTTCGTCAGCACGACGCGGTCTTCGAGCACGCAATCGTGTGCCACGTGCGCGCCGGCCATGAGTAGGCAGCCCGAGCCGATGCGGGTGACCCCAGCGCCCTTGACCGTACCGCAGTGCACGGTCACTCCTTCGCGAAACACGTTTCTCGAGCCGATCTCCAGGCGCGTCGGCTCTCCGGCGTAGCTTCGATCCTGTGGCGGCGCCCCGAGCGTCGCGGCCGGGAACAGCTGGTTGTCCGGGCCGAGCACGCTCCTGCCCAGGATCGTCGCATGGGCTACGAGCTTCGAGCATGCGCCGAGCTCGACTTCGCCCCCGACGTAGCACAGCGGTCCGACGTGCACGCCCTCGCCGAGAACCGCGCCCGGTTCGACCACGGCCGACGGGTGGACGAAGACGGCCATGCGGTCCTACGCTTCGGAGACCGTCGAGACCAAGAGCTCGGCCTGTGCGCAGAGCTTGCCGTCGACCCGGCCTTCGCCGCGAAGCCGCCACACGTTGCCGCGACGGTGCAGGACTTGGACGGACAGGTCGAGCGCATCGCCCGGGATCACCGGCCTGCGGAACTTGACCTTGTCGATCGACAAGAAGACCATGCGGCCGCGATCCGCACAATGGCTCTGGGGCGCCTCGCTCGTGTCCGCAGCGTGCTCGGTCGCATAGGCCAAGAGCCCCCCGAGCTGCGCCATCGCCTCGACAATGAGCACGCCGGGCATGACGGGGTAGCCGGGAAAGTGACCCTGAAACCAGGGCTCGTTGTAGGCCACCATCTTGCGGCCGAGGATGCTTTGCCCCGGCACCACTTCCGTGACTCGGTCGACGAGCACGAACGGATGCCGATGCGGGAGCTGTCCCAGGATACCCGCGATGTCCAGGGCGCCTTGCGCTGATTGTGGCTGTGTCATGGTCGCCTGCTCCTACGATACAGTGACGCGAGCCCCCGGAGCCAGCGTAGTCTGCCGACGGCAGGGAAGCCGGCCACCGTTGCGCCGTTTGGCACGTTCGTCACCACGCCGGCCTTGGCGGCTATGGACACATGGTCGCCGACCTGGATGTGATCCCCGACGCCCGCCTGCCCGCCGATGCGAACGCCGCTTCCGATCGTCGCCGAGCCCGCGAACCCGACCTGGGCGGCGACGACGGTTTCCGGGCCGAGCGTGACGTTGTGACCTACGTGCACGTGCGCATCCAGCCGCACACCGGTGCAGATCCGCGTCGGGCCGAGCGTGCCAGCGTCGATGCTGCACAGCGGTCCCACCTCGACGTCGTCTTCGATGACGACGCCTCCGAGCTGAGGGATGCGTCGCAGCTTGCCGTCGGGGCCCTCGGCCCAGCCGAACCCTGGACGCCCGACCACGCTCGATGCCCCGATGCTGACCCGAGCACCGACAACCGTGCGGCTGTAGATGACGGCATGCGGGCCGATGTGGGTATCGGCCCCGACCACTGCGTCTGCGAGCACGACGGCGCCGTATCCGAGACGCGCGCTCGGGTGCACGACCGCGCGCGGCGAGACATAGCCCGCAGCACCCTCGAACTCCGGCGCGTCCTGCTCGCGCTCGATGGTTTCGAGCAGGGCCGCCATGGCCCAGAGCGGATGCGGGTGAACCCAGCGCCGACCCGCGGGCAATCGCTCGGCAAGCTGTGGCGAACAGAGAAAGACGCCCTTGGTCGGCGCGCGCGGCACGTAGCGTGCTCTGCTGACCACCAGCAGGTCGCTCGCTCTGGGCGAGGGCCCGCTCGCTTCGGCGCTCGAGACCAGGCGGTCCACCCGGAGGCCCAGGGCTTGTGCGTCGGGAGTCCCTCCAAGTGAAGCGGAAAGCTCCTCGAGCGTCTGGGCCCTGCCGAGGGCGATGCCGAACGACATCAGCGCGCTAGGGTTTCGCTTTCGGCGCGGGTAGAGCGGGCGCCTTGGGAGCAGCAGCAGCCGGTGCTCTGGGCGCCGCTGCCGGCGCTGCGGCTGCGGCACTCCGGGAGGCCGGAGCGGAGCCGGACTTGGAAGCTGGCGTGGAGCTAGAGCTCGAAGCCGGCTCCGAGCCTCCGCCCCCGCCTCGGTTGTACTCCGAGATCACTCGGTCCGTGAGCTCGAGGTCGCCGCGCACGTAGGCGACCGCTTGCCTGTCCACGACCATGTCGAAGCCTTCACCGGTCGCGATGCGACGGATGATGGACAACGTCCTCTCGAAGATGGGCTTGGTCAGCTCGTTTTGCTTCTTCTGCAGTTCCTTGTTGTACTCGAGGTACACGCTCTGGATTTCCATCATCTCGCGCTGCCAGCTCTCGATTCGCTTCTGCATCGCGTCCTTGCTCAAGACGTCTCGCTGCTTCTCGATGTTGTCGCGCTCCTTCTGCAATTCCATCTGGCGCTTGTCGAGCTCACGCTGTCTGCTGTCGAACAGCTTCTTCAGCGTCGCCGAGGCGCGTAGGCCGTCCTCGGTCTCCATGATGGCTCTCTGGGTATCGACGACCGCGATTCGGGTCTCGGCCTGTGCCGGGAGCGATAGCCCCACCGTCGCCGAGAGAGCGGAAGTCACGAGCAGAAGGGTGCGAACCGGGCGCGCAATCATGATGGGCAGGGCTTAGCTGCCGTGGCCCGTCCGCGCAACTCCCAAGCGCTTCGGGCGCGCCCGGGGGCTCAGATTGCGTTTTGTCACGGTTTTCGTACGCGTGGGCTCTGGGCGGGCGTACCCGATCACGTGGCCGGGTCGCGCCAGCAGCGGGAATGAGGCTCTGGGCGGTCCCATCAGGCGCGGCCCGACGCGAGCTCGCCAGCAGGGCGTTTCTACACGAGCACGCAGTCATCGACCTCTATCGACGGTCGAGCGACGATGGAGCTCGTCCTTTGGTCGCGCTGCACGGCCAGCGAGTACAGCTCCTTGAGCAGCACGGGATGCTGGTCGATCACCTCCAGGAACTGCTCGCGAGGCAAGTGCAGCGTGACCGTTGGCTGCGTGGCGACCACATCCGCGCCGGCCGGACGCCTGAGCACCAGCGACACCTCTCCCACCACCTCACCCACGCCGAGCTGAGCGATCACGGTCGCCTCCTGCTCCTGTCGGTGCATGACGACGACCTCTCCCGAGGCCACCAGGTGCAGCCCCTCCGGCTCGCAGCCTTGGGTGATGATGGCTTCGCCTGCCTCGAAGGCCCGTGTCTTGAAGCGGCGCACCAGAAGCTGACGTTCCGAGGGCTCCACGGCGCCGAGCAGCGGACTGGTTCGCAGGAGGTTGACCATCATGCGCCGATGGCAGAACTCGGCAAAAGCCCGACCGACGTCGGGCTGCTCGTCGGCCAGCTCGTCGAGCGCGCGTTTGCGCGCCACGAGAAGCACGGTGGGCCGCCGCGCGGTCACCATCGCGGCCCGCGGAGCCCGTGACAACAGCGCCATTTCGCCGAAGAGCGCTCCGGCACCGAGCCGCGCCAGGACCGTAGCCTCTGCATCGGGCACAGGAGGCCGTCGCCAGACCTCGACTTCACCCCGCGCAACGATGAACGCCTCGGCTCCCGCCGTGCCCTGTTCGATCACGGTCGCGTCGGCCTGGGTGGCTTCGACCTCCAGCACTTCGAGCAAGGCGCGCAGGCTCGGCCCCTCGAGCGTCGAGAAGAACCCTTGGCGCGCAACGAGCGGCAGCCCCCGCGCCCGCTCGCTGTCGAGCGCTGTCCGTGCCTGCGCCATGGCTTTGCGCGCGCGGTCGATGGTGGCTTTCCGATCCGACCCGTCCAACCAGGGCCCCGCTGGAGCGGTCCCGTGGGGCAGCCGCGGAGGCGATGCGCCGTGCTCCATCAACCGGCTCGAGCCCCGAGCGTAGGTCGCAGCGAGCTCGTCGAGCTCGAAGGAGGGATCGATGCCCTGAGCGCGCAGCTCGAGGCAGGCGGCCACGGCCACCGGAAGCTGCCCAGCATCAGCAGCCGCTGCGGCGCTCGTTCGAAGCGCTTCGACCGCGAGCTCCGGCTCCTCGAGCTTGCCGAATGCTTGCCCCATCACCAGCAGGGCCGCAGCCGCCTCGGCATCGTGTACCAGGGCCGAGCCGGCCCAGCCCAGCGCTCCGAGAGGATCCCCCTCGAGTCCGAGCGCCAGTGCCCGATCCAACAGCGCCCCTTGCCTTGCGTCGAGCTCGCGTTCGTTGTGCATGCTGTAGTGGAGAGTACCACGGCCCGCGTTCGGGACCCTAACCTCCCCGCATTCGAGGCTTTCTGTCGGGCTCCGACTGTGCCCTGTCTCGGACTAGGACTCCGGGTCCTCGGCTTCGCGAGCGGGGGGACGCGCGCGCGGACGGTCGGCGCCACCCTGCGTGGCATCGCTGCGTCGGGCCAGCGCACTGGTCACGGCCTCGGCCGCCGCGCCCACGAGCGGCACGATGGCAGGGTAGTCCATGCGGGTGGGACCAATCACCGCGACCGCACCACCGGGGCGGCCGCCGTGCTCGCGGTAGGGGGCCGCGATGACGCTCACCGGCACTCCGACCATTTCACTCGTCTGTTGCCCGAGGAACACCTGAACCCGCGTGCTGCTCAGCGTTCGATCGAGCAGAGTTACCAGGTGCTCGCGGTCCTCGAGCACTTGCATCAGGTGTCGCACGCGTTCGGAATCCGCGAACTCCGGCTTGTCCAGCAGGCGAGCCTGACCCTCGACCAGCACATCGAGGCTTCTTGCCCCGGCGGCACTCAGAGCGCCGCTCACCAGCGACAACCCGAGCGCGGAGAACGCGGCGAGCTCACCCCGCTCTCTGTCGCACATGCGAGCGAAGTGCTCTCGCACGTGCGACAGGGAGTGGCCATGCGCGACGTCGTTGAGCATGTTGTGCAGCCGCTCGAGCTCGCGGTCGCTCGGCTCCTGCTCCACCTGAATGAAGCGGTTTTCCACCGTCCCGTCGGCGAACACCAGCACGGTGAGCAACTCCTGGGGCCGGGTCGGGATGAAACGGATCCTGATCAGATCCCTCTGCTCGATGGGCGGCCGGGCCATCAGTGCCGGGGCCCCGGTCAACTCGCACAGCAGCTTGCCCGTCTCCTTCAGGATGTCCTTGCCGGGCTCGAGCGCGTCCAGCCACTCGGTGATCTTCGCCGACTCATCCGAGGTGATCTGCCGGATGCGCATCAGCACGTCGACGAAGAGCCGAAACGCCTTCTCGGTCGGTACGCGGCCGGAGGAGGGGTGGGGTTGCGCCAAGTATCCCGCCTGCTCGAGATCCGCCAAGACGTTGCGCACCGTGGCCGGCGAGAGCGAGAGGCCATACTTCAGAGCGAGGGTCCGACTGCCGACGGGCTCGCCGCCTGCGATGAACTCGGTGATCACTGCGTAGAGCACCGACGCGGCCCGGCTGGACAGATCGCTCACTTGAAGCAAGTGTGCATCCGGCACGCGCCAGGGCAATCGTTGGCGTAGCACGGGTCGGCCGTTCGGCTCCTGTCGATCCAGGTGTCGTTCTTGGTCCGCTGGCGGCGCCGGTGTGGGCCATCGGGAAGCCGGGGCTGGTGTGCGTGGCCGCTCCCAGGGCGCAACACAAAAGAACATAGTGTCCGACGCGGGCGCGGGGGCGCAAGCCGAGTGAGCCCGAGCACGGCGCTTGGTGGTCCATGACGGACCGTTCCAACCCGCCCGCTCGCTGCTTGTACGCCGAGATCCGGGCAGCACGCCCGCCGTGGCGACGACAGTACGCGATCCAAGCCGGTTGCATGGCCGTGCACCCGTGCCGGTGGGCGACTCCGGCCAAATCCTTGACACTTCTGCGGCTGGAATTGATGATAGCCCGACAGGCAAGCTATGCCCTTGGAGGCTCTGTGACCACGACTCTGCTGGCCGTCGACGACAGCAAGACCATGCGTCGGGTGCTCGAGATCACCTTCTCAGGTGAAGAAGAGTTCCGAACGGTGCTCGCGGCTAGCGCGCAAGAGGCCCTGGAGAAACTGCGGTC
Source organism: Polyangiaceae bacterium (assembly GCA_016929495.1). Classification (GTDB taxonomy): domain Bacteria; phylum Myxococcota_A; class Polyangia; order Polyangiales; family Polyangiaceae; genus JAFGIS01. The sequence goes on from JAFGIS010000177.1 coordinate 16,057, forward strand.
GGAACGTCCGGCCGTCGTGCTGCTCGATGCCAACCTCGGCGAGCAAAGCGGCTACGATCTATGCCAGGAGATCAAGCGGGAGACGCCGAGCGTGGGCGTCATTCTCCTGAGCAGCAAGCAGCAGCCCTACGACCGGGCTCGCGGAGCGTCGGTCGGCAGCGATGACTTCATCGACAAGCCCTTCGATACGCAGCTGATGGTCGACAAGGTCGTGGCTCTCACGCAGAACAAGGCGGCTCCTCAGCCGGTACGTTTGGTGGCCGCAGCCCCGGCGCCTGTCGCCGTCCCTGCTCCTGCCGCTACCCCCGCTGCCGAACGTCCACGCCCCGCACCGCCAGTGTTCGGTGCCACGCTTCCCGGTGTGGCACGTCCACCTGTGCCAGCGCGACCCGCTGGCGCGCCCGCACCCGCCGGTCCTCTGCCCCCGGTTGCGGCTGCAACGCCCGCCAAGCCCGTTGCTCCTGCGCAACCCGCGCCGCCGCCGACCAGGACCATCGTGTCTTCGGCCATGACGGCGGCTCCACAGCCGCCGCGACCCTATCCGAACGAGCCAGAGCTGCCTCTGGTGGAGCCCACGCGGCCAGCTGCCGCGCCTCGCACGGAACCGGTCGCTGCACCGCCCGCAGCCCCTGCGCCTGCAGCTCCGGTGCCCACAGCCCCTGCGGCCGCCGCTCCACCCGCCCCGGTCGCGCCCGTCGCAGCCCCGATGCAGGCGGCGGCTGCAGCGGGTGAAGCTGCGATGGCTCCCAAGCTTCAGGAGCTCGGGCTCACACCAGAGCAGGCTGCCGCCGTCCTGTCGCTCTCACGCGACCTGGTCGAGAAAGTGGTCTGGGAAGTCGTGCCGGTTCTCGCCGAGACCATGATCCGCGAGGAGATCCAGCGGTTGACCAGCGAGTGAGGCGCGCCGGGGTCGGCCGCCCCAGTCGCCTACGAGCCAGCATCCGCGCGGGGCGCACAGTTCCAGATCAGCTCCGGGGCGGGAGAACTGGGCCGGACGACTCGGCACCCCACGGTGCCGTTGCTGTAGAGGCACTCAGTTCCGGTTGGAAGATTGGCTTCCGTCGCACCTTCTGCAGGTCGGGTAGCGGGGCACGATAGGCACTCCACTGCTGCAGAGAGGACGGTCGTGAGGGACTGCGCGTAGTCCGTGTGCGCATAACAACCCATCGTGCCCCACTCATAGTCGAGCTCGAGCTCGACGATTTCACCGCAAGCTGGCGGGCTTGCTGGACTCGCCGGGCAGAAGAGCTTCGATGGCCCATCGACGGTGAGCGACTCACAGTCCTGTGTCTGCGTCTGATTGGGCTGGTGTGAGTCCGCATATATGCTGTACGCGATCGGTTCCAGTCCTTCGTACTCCATGTCGGTGGGGATGGCCGCGGTGAGCTGCTCGTTCACCAGGAGCATGCGTGCAGAGCCAGTGTCCAAGGTCACGGACACACAGCAGTAGCCGAGGATGCACCCGTCCGGGCCGATACCATTGCTGCTGCCCCGGATCATGGGCTCATCGCACGTCGGCCCATCCGGGCAATCCACAACGGACTTTCCCCCCGTGCCGCCGCTCGCCGTCGAGGCTCCGCCGGTCGCGGTGCCACCGCTCGCCGTCGAGGTTCCGCCCGTCGCGGTGCCGCCGCTCGCCGTCGAGGTTCCGCCGGTCGCGGTGCCACCGATCCCCGCTGCGCCGGCCGCCAAGGTGCCCGCCGAGCCGCCGGTAGCGATAGGACCGCCTCCGAGCCCACCCGATGCGGCTCCGCCCGTGCCAGTCGCACCAGCCCGCGCGCCCGCACCCGTTCCCCCGGCCCCTGTTCCACCGGTCGCCGCGCCCCCCGTTCCCCCCGTTCCACCGGTGGCACTGCCGCCGCTCGCCGTGCCACCCGAACCAGCTCCGTCCTTGCCCGCGGTGCTCGCCTGCCCACCCGTAGCCGAGCCGCCGGTCGCCGCGCTGCCCGCCGAGCCACCCGTGGCGGCGCTGGCCGCGTTGCTCTCGCCCGCCGTTGCGCCCGTGCCGCCCTTGCGTTTGCTGCTGCCCGTCGTCCCTCCGCACCCGAGCGAAGCACACAGCAGGA
>JAFGIS010000178.1 GCA_016929495.1 Polyangiaceae bacterium
CGGCCCGCCAGGTCGCCCGGCAGCTCGGCATCCACCGCGCCACGCTCTACAGGAATCTCCGCGGCCGGTAGCCCCGGCGCCGCGCCCGACAGGGCCGCCGGCGGCGGGTCTACACGCTTGCCAACGGGACACGACAACGTCGCCGCAGTGGCTCTTTCCGAACAGCCACTTCTGCCGGAGGATCTCCTTCGCTTCCCGCATGGGCACTCTCTCCGTGGCCATCACACCTCCTCTGCGGAGGCCGACCACCTCGAACGACTGCCCAGCGCCGCTGTCCCGCCGGTCGGCGCGCTCCGCTCTGGGGACGCCGACTACCTCAGGCCCGCCTCCCGCTCCACCTCCCGGTCACCCCGCCGAGGTAATCGAGATGCTCCAGAGCGCGCAGGGTCTCCGGCCCGCGAACGGTTGCGAGTCTACCACTCCCCCAAGACGCCTCCCATCGAGTACGCCGCTGGCCAGTAGAACACGCTCCGCACGATGCGTCCGCGTGGCACACAAACAACCGCGATAGCCGTACCACCCTGACCGTGTCTCCTCCCTTCCAAAACCCTCTTGTCGCTACCAACCAACTCGGCCTCGCGCTGTGATCCGTCGTCGAGAATGCACTTCAACGACTTCACGTCGAACTCCATGCTCTGCCCGCTGTGCACCCAGGTCACCGAGTAGCACAGAGTCGCAAACTCGTCGGGCTTGCTGCAAAGCACTGGGCACCCGAAGCCCTTTCCCATCTCCTCCACCTGAATCCGCACTTTGGTACTTGTCAGTTCGAAGCGCACTGTGGCCGACCTTCTTCCTGTCCATTCGTCGTACCAATCCGCTCGCGCCGCCCTCAAGCGATCACGTGCCTCGACTATCTCGGTTGCTTCGAACAGGGACGCCGCCCGCTCCACGTGCTGCAAGGCAGTCTCCCAGTCGCCGCTCTCCTCGGCACAATGCCGCGCCAGAAACCAGCACCAGGCGTAATCGGGGTACTGTTCAGTGCACTGCGTCGCCAGAGAAGCCTTCTCTTCTGCGGTCGCCACCCTCGCATAGAGGTACATCCCCACTGGGTCGGCGGGGTTCTCCTTCAGCCGGAGCCGATATGTGTCGCGCACGTAGCTCTCCCCCTTCTCCTTCTTCAGTGCGCTCTGCGCAACGCGCTCCTCCAACGTCCTCAGGTTCAAGTCCGCCGCCCCGGCCGGTCCGCTGGTTGCCTCGCTCGCTCCAACCGACGCCCTCCCGTCGTCCAGGAACTGCAGAACCAAGACTGCAATTGCAGCCGCGAAAGCAATCCCCAGGCCGACCGCAACCCAGACAGCCGGATGGCGCCGCCGGGGGTCTGCGCCTGTAGGGGCTACTGCACCGGCTTTGCGCTCAAGGCCGCGCGGGGTTGCGCCATCCGTGGGTCCCGAGGTGGGGACACTGGAAGGGTCGTCCTTCGGCTGGGCCAGTCCCGGCACAACGTCGTGAAGAGGCGCCCACGATTCCCGCAGAGGATCCCAGAGGAGGTCGGTCGGCTTCAGGCGGCCCGTCGCCAGTTCCTGGCGGATGCCGTCGATGCTCGTGCACGCGACATCGACCGGGTTGTCGCCTCTGCGAATTGTGAACGTCATTGTTCCCGTCTCCCTTCCGGACCCTCCAAGGTCCTGGCGCCACCACTACTCGGCCCCTACCACGCAGAGGACGTAGCACTCGTCGTCGCGCGGTCCGCAACGGTTGTCACAGGCATTTAGCCGCGGGTGCTCTGCTCGTCGCGCCTCAAGTATCTCACGGACCCGCCGGTGAAACTCGGCGAGGCGGTCAACGTCGAGGAGTGTTGTGAATGCAAGGGTCGCATCACAGAGGTCGTCATCGGCGCCAACCACGCTTACAACCGCGCGCCCGGGCGGGATGCACGCAGCGTACATCTCGATGGCCTGACGGGAACGAACGCCTGTATGATGATGCAGATCAAACCCTGGCTCAGGACGGTGGGCGATGGCGAGGACGAGTGAGTCAAAAAGGAGCCGCTGGTGGTCGCGACCTCGGCTGGCGGCGAATCGCTCGTCGGAGAACCGCCCGAGCGCGTCGGCGTCGAAAAATGAGCCGTTGTCGAGGGCGAGGCCAATGGTGGTGGGCGGAGGGCGGGTCCTGGCAGTGTACCAGAGAGCGAGATAGCATTGGAGGACATGGCGAGCGGGGCAGAACTGGTCACAGTACAGGCGGACGTAGTCGCACGCGGGGCTATGGCACGTGGGTCCGACCAGTACCTCCTCGATGTAGACGGCCTGGGTCAACGCGCTGCCCTGGTGGGGCACGAGAGGGGCGCACGTTCCCATGGCACTGCGACCGCGTTCCCACGAGGGGTCATCACCAACAGGTTGGCTGGTCATGGGCGGCGGGGTGGTCGATGAGGCGGGGAGTAGCCCTGCGGCACGGAGCGCGAAGAACACGCCGGCTGCAACGGCCAGGAGCACAACAGAGGCGACAAGAAGGAGGGGACCACGGCGTGATCGGGCGGGCGAGACGGCAGCGGAGCAAGCCGCCGGTTCGGGACGAGCACGCGTTGCTGCCGGCGAAGGTGCCGGGTCCGAACCGCCGCGGTCCGGTTGATGGCTCAGGGCCAGCACCAAGGGCAGCCAGGTCTCGTGAACCTGGTCCCACACCAAGTCCGTTGGCTGCAGGTGGCCGTTGTAGGCCGCGATTCGCAGGTGCTCCAGGGTCGGGTACTCCGTGTCCTGGCCAGTGGCAACCCGGCGAAGGAGGATGGTCATCTCATCGGGCCTCCGCACGGCGACGTCGAGGGGGCAGGGTGCCGATGTTCCCCTCGCTTCGGATGACGGGAGGACGCTCGACGGTGGACACGTCCACGAACCGGGCCGAGTGCCAGTCGAGGTAGACCGGCGCCCCGCCGTCGTTGGTCAGCGAAAGGACGAAGGACTCCCCGCGCGCGGCAACCGTCGGGCGAAGCTCGGGGGGAAGGCGGGACAGCGGCCGGTAAGCGAACGCCGTACCGGCGCACCCGACGGAGGCGATGGCAGCCAGCACGACCGCCGGCGCGGGCCAGCGCATCCGGTCATGCCGGGGCGAGCAGGACTGGTGGCGTGAGCGGTGTCCTTGCTGTCGTGCGGTCATCGTCCTTGCACCTCCGCGATCACGACGCCCCCGGTGTCGTCCAACGGCCAGAATCTCGCCGAGAAGCGCCAGCGGCGCTCCTCGTACTCCCGGAAGTCGGGCGAGACCGCCAAGCCCCACGCCTTGAACCTCCCATGGACGGCAGCGCTGACGGACATGGTCGACGAGGACGTCAACTGCGTCTCGACCGTCTCCAACCGCCGCAGCATCCGGTCGTCCCGCACCTGCCGCAACTCCGGTCGATTGCACTCGGCGACCGGGTCGGGCCGCCAGCCCGGAGCAGGGGCGCCGTACGTCGTCCGCACCGATTGGTCCACCTGACGTGTACTCTCGTAACGCGCCGATCCGCCCGCCGTCACGACGACGAAGTCGACGTCGGCTCGCCCGCCTGCGCTCGTGCCGGTCCTGCTGCCCTGTACGAGGTCGACGTGGCTCGGCCCCAGGCTTGCGGCGCATGCCCAGAAGGCCCGGAGCTTCTCCGCCCAGACGTCGTCGTAGTAGGTAGCCACCGGGATGTAGGCGTTCGGGAACTCCCCGGACGCCGCGTAGATGCCGCCGTCGGCGGGCGCACCGGCTGGGAACCGGAACCACCGCTCAGCCGTGGCACGATCGACAACCGGATACCAGGTGGAAGGCGGGGGCGCCGTGTTCGACAGCCACATCCGCACCTCGTCCGCAAGCAGGCCATGCTCTTCCCGCGATACCCAGATGCGCGGGTCGACCGCCAAGTACTCCTTGCTCTTCCCGCCAAGCCTCGGATCCTCCAGCCAGCTGCGGGACGCCACGAGCAGGTAGGGTCTGTCCGCAGGGGGAAGGTCACCGAGTGTCGTGACGGTCGCCGTGCCGGCCTCGCGGAGCGCGAGTCGCACCAGGAGCGCTTCGGCGACCTTGCGCCGAACGGCATCGTTCGAATCGAACGCCGGGTCGACATCGCGGCCGTGGAGGGCAGTGGCGGCCAGCGCCATCATGAACGCGCCGCCGGCAATGTCGAAGTCGCGATCCGGTGCGCCGGGGTCGAGTTCCGGAGGAGCGCTGAGACGCGGGCATCGGACTCCGCCGCGGTCCCTGAGCCCGAACAGGTGCTCCAGCCCCCCGACGACCCGACGCACCGCTCCAACAGGGTCTTCGATGCCGAGGCTCGGGTGGCCGGCAAGGCGGACACCTGCCGGGGAGTCGGTCTTGACGTGGACCAGGCCGAGGTTGAACCGGGGCTTCCATGGCGCCTCCACGAAGAGCACGCCTGTTGCATGATCACCGCTTGGTCGTTCGTCGACGAGCGGGGGATGCGTGGTGGGCGCTCCGGCCGACCGGATTCTGACGCGCCGGGTGTCCCAGATGAACTCGTTGTCGCCGGGGTCGTCCATGTCGGTGTGCGGAGCGTCCGGATCGACCACGCACCAGGTCGTCAGCAGCACCAACTCGGTGCCGGTCTTCCCGAGGAGCACGGCCTTGTCGCGGGCCGTATAGTAGTCGTTGGTATTGCCGTCGCCCCAGTACAGCCGGTCCTCCTCGACGATGTAGTGCTCGATGTCGACCGTCGCGGAGGTAACCAGCTTCTCGATGTCATCCAGCGGCAAGGCACGGGCTGCGCGGTCGATGCTCGACTCCGGGTCAGGGGCCCGCGGCACCGGTTCGGGAGCCGATTGCGTGGAGC
>JAFGIS010000017.1 GCA_016929495.1 Polyangiaceae bacterium
GCGTACGGGCAGGGAGAGCAGGTAGACCCTAGGGGTCCGGCGGAGGGCCAGCTCCGGGTCGTCCGCGGCGGCGGCTGGGGCTACGGCGCCGGCGATTGCCGCGCCGCTCGGCGCGGCATCGGCTCGCCGGGCAACCGCCCCATCGCCCTGGGCTTTCGTCTGCTCGCAGGTCAGCCAGGTGAGCCGAGCAAGTCGAGCAAGCCAGGGGCGGAGCCCCGAGCAGAGCCGAGCAGCGGTCGAGGAGCGACGCGGAGCGGCGCGGAAAGACCGCGGTGAGGCCCGACTGATCGCGAAGGCGGCAACGCCGAATACTAGCTCACCCCCAGTCGCTTCCGAAGCTCCACAACCGCAACCTCCCGCTCCCGCGCCCCTCCGAGCCGCAGCGCGTCGACCAGAGCCAACAGCTCGTACAGCGTGGGCTGTTGCGGCACGACGCTCGGGACGGCGGCGTACAATGCCTACTCACACCGCACCGCCCCCTTCAGCGGCAAGAGCGACCCATCGTACGACGACGCTCCAATCAGCAGCAGGTCGTTGAGCCCATCACCATCCAGGTCCTCCAGAGCGACGGCTTCGCGTCCGCCCAGGGCGAGGTAGACTTCGCTCTGTTCGAAGCCGCCGCTGCCGTCTGCGGTCCACAGGTACAGCCGGCCATCGGCATAGGGCTCAAAGACGTCGTCCAGGCCATCTCCGTTCACGTCAGCCACGAAGGCCGTGCCACTGCTCGAAGAAGTGAGCATGGGCCTGCTGGCAGCCCCCATCTCGCTGATCTGCAGATCCTCCGACACTTGCAAGGCTCGATAGCCCGATCTGCCGCCCACCAGGATCTCTGCCGGGCCCTGGCCATCGAGATCGGCCGTGAAGACGCGCAGAGCCCCGGTGACCGCAATGCTGGCCTCGGGCTCGGGCATGCCCTCGGGCTTGCCCGGCCACACCTCGAGCCGTGATCCGACCACGGCGATGATGTCGTCCAGGCCGTCGCCGGTCACATCCCCGAGCGCGGCCGTGCTGCACGTGTCGCTGGACGAGCTGGCTTCGGTCCACGTGCCGTCCGCGGAGAAGGAGAGGATGCGCCAGTCCGTGGACGGGGATGACCCTGTCAGACTGGTGCGCACCACCAGGTCGCGTTGCCCGTCGCCGTCCAGGTCGCCCGTGCCCACGGGGTAGGAGAGGCGCTGGCTCACGAGCGTCTGGGGCGCCTCGGCAAAGCGCCCGTCAGCTTGGTAGCGGATCCAGGACAGGTTGTTCTGTGTCTGGATCAGGGCATCCGGGTGGCCGTCGCCATCGGCGTCGTTCAGGATCAGCGCCTGTGGCCGGTAGATCCCGACTTCCTGCTCGAGCTCGAACGCGCTGGACCCGTCGTCGTAGCGGAGCACTCGGAAGGTCCCTTCATCCAGCCCCCCGACCACCGCGACCACGGGATCGTCGTGGTCAGCGTAGCGGTAGGCCCGGGCGCCTCGCAGCAAGGTCCGGTCCGGCAAGCCCGCCATGTAGCTGTCGAAGGTCCCGTCCGGCCTGCCCAGGTGGGTCGTGAACGCCTCGGCATCGCCGTGGACGGCCACGACATCGGGCTGCCCGTCGTCGTTCAAGTCGCCGGCGGCAAAGGGGCTCCCGCTGCCGGGTGCGTCGCTGGCGGGCACGGCCGAGATCCCGAGCAGCGTGAAGGTGCCGTCCCCGTTGCCGAGGTAGCTGCTGAGCCGACTCGTGGACTGCTCCCGGGAAAGGAAGTCCACCACGCCGTCACCGTCCAGATCCACCAACTCGGTCAACGGATCGAGGTTGGCGGTGAACGGACCGTCGGGAACGGCAAGCAGCTCGAACCCGCTGTCTGCCGTGGCGAGGAAGGTGCGCAGGTAGTAGCCGGCGAGCAGCGTTCCTATTCCGTACGCGTGCGCGGCGAGCAGGTCGGTGCGGCCGTCGTTGTTCACATCGCTCAGGTGCAGAGCGTGGATGTTCGAGCCGGTCGGCAGCCACGCGGCTTGGTAGGTCCAGGTGCCGTCCCCGTTGCCCCAGAGCACGTGGACGCTGCTGCTCAGCAGGGCGATGTCGAGCACGCCGTCGCCGTTGAGATCCTCCACGCGCAGATCGTTGATGATGCTGTTGGTGGAGTGGATCAGCGTTGGCTCCAGGCCTGAGCCCAGACCGCGGTTCTCGGAGAGCCAGAGTCGGGTCGGTATGACCGAGACGAGGTCGTCATCGATCGAGCCGGTCAGCAGCAGCACGTCCGGCTGCTCGTCTCCCACCAGATCATCGACCCAGACCCTCTTGGTTCTGCGCCACTCCCAGTCCGGATCGAACGATTGAAGCTCGTAGTACCCGCGGTACCCGGACTCGAAGGCGGGGCGGACCATCAGCCCGCCCCAGCCGCCCAGGAGCAGATCGCGGCTCCCGTCGCTTTCTGCGTACAGCGTCGCGAACACGGGCGTGCACGGCTGCGGCAGCGACTCGACGACCTCGGGCTCGCCGAGCTCGCCGTTGCCCAACCCCGGGTACACCAGGATGTGGGAGTCATCCGTGCTCGCCACGGCCACGTCGACCCTACCGTCCGCGTCGAGGTCTTCGACCAGCGGCTTCTCGTTCGTGTTCCACATTTGCGGTCCTGCCTCGTACGCCACCGGCAGGTGAAAGTAGGTGAGCGAACAGCCCTGGCATGCGCCGGCCACACAGTTCTCGTCAGGGCCGCACGCGTGGCCGCAGCCGCCGCAGTGCTGGTCGCTCGACTGCGGATCGATGCACACCGCGACGCCATCGTCCGTCTTGCACATGAGCAGCGGCTCCTGGCAGCAGGGCAGCCCGTCGCAGAGGCACTGTCCGTCGCTGCAC
>JAFGIS010000179.1 GCA_016929495.1 Polyangiaceae bacterium
CGGAGGGGCCGCTGGTACCGGAGGGGCCGCTGGTACCGGAGGGGCCGCTGGTACCGGAGGGGCCGCTGGTACCGGAGGGACCGCTGGCACCGCCGGTACCCGAGGCACCGGTGCCGCCCGTCGCGGTGCTTCCGCCGGTCGCTTGGCTGGTTCCACCGGTGGTGGTCGTCGTGCCGCCGGTGGCTGCGCTCGTGGTTCCGCCGGTGCTTGTGGTTCCGCCGGTGGCTGCACTCGTGCCCCCGCTAGCGTTGTTGTTGTCGTCGGTCGGAGGCTCGTCGGAGCAAGCCGCCGCGGTCAACATCGCAATACAAACGCTGGGGATCGATATGATTAGCCTGTTCATCTCCAAAAACCTCTGTCCAAGTGTTCCGGGTACCGAGCGCTCCGATCGGAGCCGCACGAAAAGGCGGTCTCGATCACGGCCCGCGAGAGAGAACCTGTCAATGCCTCGAGAGTGCTCTACTCTACCACGGACCGCGCCAAGTCACCGCGGATTCCGGACACACGACTGGACTCTCCGTGGAGTATTTCAGTTTTACTGGATCGTGAGCGCGCACATCCAGCGGTGGGGGAACGGGCGCCAGTCCGAGGGGGCACCGAAGCGCCTGGCTCTCACTTCCGGGCGAGCTTGTTCTCGCAGAATGCCAGGTTCTTGCGTACGCGACGAACGTCCGCTTCGGGTACCTCGAGTCCCCCTTCGACACGCTGCAATACCGCCTCGCACGCGGCTTTGCACGCGGCGTACTCTGCGACCCAGTACGCGGCGACGCCGAGCTCGTCGAGCAGCCGCCAGTCGTAGACATCCTGAGCCACGAACAGGCTGTCGTTGGGCCTCGAGATCTGGATGCCGGCCAGGCCGAACGCAAAGGCCTTGCCGTGCATCTTCTGCAGACGGAAGTAGCGCGCCAGCTCGTACAGCGGCTCGACCCGGGTTGGTCGCATTTCGAAAGCAGCGAGCAGCTCGCGCAGCACGACTTCCTCCGGCTTGCCGATCCGGACTGCCATCCTCCCCGCCTCCAGTTGAGCCATGAAGTCTTCCTCGACCCAGCCCTTCATGGTCGTCCGTTTCGTGTACGCCTCGTACGCCTCCTCGAAATGACCGGCGTCCTTGTAGGACTGCCCCAAGTAGAAGTGGCTGCGCGCGCTGTTCGGGTGTTCCTTCAGATACTGCAGGAGCAAGTTCGCGTCGCGAAGGAACTTCTGCTCCGACGTAACGCCGTGCGACTTGGCGCCCTCGCCGGCGTGATAGATAATCCAGGCATCCTTGAGCAGCCGGCGCTCTTTCGAACCCTCGACACGTTCGAGGTAGTTGTGGACGGGACCTTCCCATCTCCAGACGGTCGCACGGACGTTGGCCAGATGGGGCACGGCGTAGCGCACGCCCGAATGGTGCTTCTCCAGCTCGTAGGAGACGCCGGGCTCGAGCTTCTCGTAGAAGCGCGGATCGGAGACGCCCAGCTCTTCGTCGGCGTCGATGAAGAGCAGCCAGTCGGACTTGTCTGCCTGCAGAGCTAGTTCGAGAGCCTGCTGGCGATTGGCGCCGAAGTTGATCCACTCCCGCTCGTACACCTCGCCCTCGATCCCGTAGCTCGACATCTCTCGCTTGACGAGGGCAATGGTGTCGTCGGTGGATCCGGTATCGACGATGACGTAGTAGTCGATGTAGTCCTTCACCGAGCGGAACAGGCGCGGGAGCACCGCCGCCTCGTTCTTCACGATCATGTTGAGGCAGATATTCGTATGCGGTCGGGACATGGAACCTACCGTTCGGAAGAGGGCGAAAGCCTAGCGCCCAAACCCGCGCAGCCCAAGGGTCGGCGGCGGGCGGACTGCCGCTCGGCCCAGGTCAGTGCTCCACGCAGGACTCGTTGGGGTGAGGACGTTCGGCCGGGTGCCGCGGTTCCCCCCGGACGCTGAGCGTCCGAGCGCTCACGTCCGCGGGTGGAATTCGAGCCCGAGCACGTACTCTTCCCACTCCCGTCTGAACCGGCGCATGTCAGGGCCACCGAGCACGCGAACCAGGGTTCGGTAGCCGGTCGGGTCGAGCGTGCGTTGCTCCAGGAACAGGTGGTAGTAGCGGACCAGCAACCCCATTTCTTGCAGGTAGTAGAGCAGGTAGCGCGCCTGGGCGTAGTTGGTGCCGGGATCTCGATCGTAGAAGTCCGAGCTCGTCGTGTGCGTCAGCGCTTCGAAGCTTGGCAGCACGCCGCGACGGATCGCGCGCTGCAAGCCCGGGAGACGCCAATTGGTGAGCCCGACGATCTCACCGTCCCTCTCGTCAGATTGCTCGTACAGTGACCCCAACCCCTCGTTGAACCAGGCCGGGCAGTGCTCGAAGTTCGCCTCGATGAACGGATGTACGATCTCGTGGACCAGGGTCCCGCCGCCGGTGGTGATGTTCATGACGAGCGCGCCCTTTGCGTCGTCGTAGAAACCATAGGGCGTGTTGGGCAGTCGCCCCACGAGATCGAGCGATGCCTGACGGTAACTCGTGTCGTCCTCGAGCAGCCAGATGTCGAGGATCCTCGAAGGATCGCGCGTGAAGTAGCTCTTCTTGAGCAGGGTCACGGCCCAGCGAATCGTGCCCACGGCAAAGTGCCGGACTCGGTCGGCCGAGCCGTTCCCGAGCACGACGAAGGGCGGCTCGACAACGAGCGAGAAACCCGGAGGCAGGCGGCGTCGGAGGTCGAGCACGTGCTGCGCGTAGTCGGTACGACTGAGCCCGGCTACGGGCTCCGGAACGACGACGCTTTCGGCTGCCGGGCAAGGTGGCGTCGCGGCAGGGGGCGGTATCGGCGAGTTGGGTCGTTTCGGGTCACTGCGACTACATCCGACCGCGAGAACCAGTGCGAAGACCAGTGCGAGACGGCGCATCATGGGTTTGACGAGCGGGCACGGCACGATATTGGGTGAAATCGAGCACCCTCGAAGCTGCGGCCGGCCCGCCGTGAGCTGCTCACTCGCCCATGAAATCGCGCCGCTTGGCGAGCGATACTAGTGGCAGCCCCGCTTGCCGGATCGCCTCGGCTCCGCCTTCTTCTCGATCCACGAGCGCGGCGATGCCGACGACCTTCGCGCCTGAAGCGCGCAGAGCTGCGACGGCGCGCAAGCTCGAGCCGCCGGTCGTGATGACGTCCTCGAGCAGGACCACCGGCATGTCGGCCACGAGCGACTTGTCCCCCTCCACACGCTTGCTCGTGCCGTGGTCCTTTGGCTCCTTGCGCACGTACAGCGCCGGCAAACCGCGGCCCTGCTGGAAGCTCACCAGCGAAACGGCGCTTGCGAGCGGACAGCCGCCGAGCTCGACACCGGCCACTGCATCACAGTGCGGAAGCTCGTCCAGCGCGCGGTACATCAGCGCACCGACCAGGGCATGCCCTTCGGCGGTGAGCACCGTTTGCTTGCAGTCGATGAAGAAATCGCTCTCGCGTCCCGAAGCCAGGATCACGCGTCGCCGCTCGAAACTCTTGGTCCGCAGGAGGTCGATGAGTCGCTCGGTTCGAGCCGCGTCGCCCGTCATCGGTGGGTCTTCTTCTTCCTGGCCCTGGCGTTGTGGCGAAGCGCCGGTACCACGGGCGGCGGCGCTTCCGGTTTGGCTCTGACTTCGGGCTTCCCCTCGGGTTCGGGCTCGTCGGGCGTGTCGACCTTGGCTGGTTCCGGGGGCGCCGGGGGGTGGACCGGCGCACGGGCGCTTGTGTCGATCGCGGGCGCCGCCGGGGGCTTCGGGGGCATGGCGGCGCGCGCGATGACGCCGGGCGTCACCCGAAGGGGCGGCTGCAGAGGTCTGCGCACGGCCGCCGCGGGGCGTTTGGCCGTCTCGAGCTCCGGCTCGCCGTCCGTGCGTACATGGCCGCGGACCAACGCGCCCTCGCCAACGCCAATGCGAGGCGCGCTCAGATCGCCGACCACGCGTGCGCCCGCGTCGATGACCACGCTGTCCGTGCCGCGTACGTCTCCGACGACCGTGCCGGAGACGTTCACTTGTGCGCCCGTCACTCTGCCGTCGACCCGAGCATGTTCACCGACGACCACGTCTCCGCTCATCGTGACGTCGCCTTCGACGCGACCCAACAGGTCGAGCGAGCCCTCGCCGCTCATGTTGCCACGGATGACCGTGTTCTGTCCTATTACCGATCCTGAGGCCATCGGTCCTCCGTCACAGCTCCATGTCGACGTTGCCCTTGAACGAGGCGCCATCGGCGATGGTCAGACGTGACGCTTTGACGTCGCCCACGAGGCGACCGCCGGCTTGCAGATCGATGCGGTCGGCCGCGGTGACATTGCCCGTTACCTGCCCGCCCACCGTCAGCGAGCTTGCGCTTATGTCCGCTTCGACCACACCGCCGGCTCCGACCGAGACGGCATCGGCCGTGGTCAGCTTCCCCCGCAGCGTGCCTTCGACGACGACTTCCTCGTCGCTGGTGATCTCGCCCTCGATCGTCAGTTCCTCACCTATAACCGTGCCTGCCATCTCGCCTCACTCGCGTTGGGGGTCCCTTCTTCAGCTAGCGCGTGTGCTGTCGGTCCAGCGGCTCCACTTCGAAGGCGGTGTTGAGCAACACCGACACCCGCGAGCCTGGCTCGATGGTCACCTGCGACCCACGCAGCTGTCCTCGAGCGACAGCGCCGGACCGAACCGCGATCGGGCCCTGTGCGTCCGCGTCTCCCTGCAGCGTTCCCGCGACCTCTAGGGCTTCGGCCCGCACATTGCCTTCGATGGTGGCGCCTGCTGCTACTTCGGCCGGGCCGGTGATGTCGATGCCGCCAGTGACCACGCCCTCGATGCGCAGAGCGCCCTTGCCAGTAACCCGGCCAACGAGTCGCGTTGTCGCACCGATCACACTTCCTTCGGAGGTGAATCTCGCCATGGGATCCGGGGGCACGCTAGTACAGGCCGGGCCGCCTGTCACCTTTCGGCGCACATCTTCCGCCGACCGCGTTCCCCGCAAGAGCCCCGCCCCGCGTTGGGGGTTGGATTTCGCTCGAACGGCTTACCGCGGCTCCGAGGCCGCCAGCACGTCGCCGGCGCGGCTGACCGTGCGAAGAAGCCCTTGGGCGTAGAGCCGGAGCCGGGCCTGCTCGGGAAGGTCGCCCGCGCGCGCGTGTGTCGCAGCGGCCAGCAGGATCCCAGCGGTGACACTGAGATTCAGGCTCTCGACGAAACCCCGCATGGGAACGCGCACCGAACGCTGGGCGGCTCGTTCGAGCTCGGGGCAGATCCCCTCGTGCTCGTTGCCAAACACCAAGCCGAGGCGCGGGATCGACGCAAGGTCGTCCGGCTGGAGATCCCCGTCTGGGTGGGTCCCGACCAGCTCATAGCCTCCGGAACCGAGCTCCCTGGCCACCACAGTTGGGTCACGGTGGCACTGGACGTCGATCCAGCGCTCGGTGCCCTGAGTGATCTTGCGTGACACGAGAAAGGGCTCCTTTCGCGCAACAACGTAGAGGTTCTGGACCCCGAACGCCTCGCAGGTGCGAATGATTGCAGAACCGTTGTGAGGGTCATGGGGGGCATCGAGCACCACGACGACGCTTCCCACCCGCCGTTCTATCACCCGCCTCATGGCTTCGCGACGCCGCTCGAACACCAGCGGCTCGAGCAACTGGACGACGCCTTCGGCCGTCCACCCTTGGGCGCGCAGCGTCTCCCACCGCGCTGCGGAAGGAGTGAGCTCCAGCGTGCCTTCGTCGTCGCGTCGCACTCGGGGGTTGGGACGTATCACATCGTCGTGCGTCGGTACGAACGCTGGCGGGCCGGCCTGGATCGCGTGGGGCGCGGTACCGGGGGTTTCGTGAGAACCGCGTGAGCGCTATCGTTCTGCTCTCTGCGGTACCTTCGTACCGAGTTGGAGCAAGCGCATGGCATCGAGCAAGGTACATGTATTCAACGACGCAAACTTCGACCAGGAGGTCCTCAAGGCCACCGTTCCTGTCTTGGTGGACTTCACCGCCACTTGGTGCGGTCCGTGCAAGGCGCTTGCTCCCATCGTCGACCAGATCGCCGAGGAACTGGACGGCAAGGTGAAAGTCGGCAAGCTCGATATCGACGATTCCCCGATGACGGCCGGCAAGTACGGAGTACGCGGCGTGCCCACCGTCATGGTCTTCAAGCAAGGTGCGCGGTCGGCTCAGCACGTAGGGCTCACGACCAAGCAGAAGCTCGTTGCCTTGACCGAGGAGTGATCGGCTCCGAGGCGACGCCTGGAGCACGGTCGCAGTGATCAGGACGCGTCGCGTATACCTGCGTGTCCTGCATGGGCTCGTGGCTCTTGCGCACGCGGTGGTGGCCGTTGCTTTGTTCCAAGTTGCCCCCGCCGCCGTGGCGGTCGGTCTGGCCGGTCTGGCGTGGGCGGTGAGCGCGTGGCGGGTTCGGGTCATTGCCGACGATCCACCGCGGTCGACGCGTTGGGTGCGCTGGGTGGATCTGCCGGTCTGCGGTCACGTGGTGGCTGGGCTGTTCGGCCTGTGTCTGTGGCCGCTGGTCGTTCTCGGGGCTTGGCTGGTGGGGCAGTCGGGGACTGTGTTCGCGGCCCAGGCGGCCGCAAGCTACGCGATCGGCCTTCCTCTGGCCGTTTGGGCCACGACCGCTGGTCGTCTAAGGGTCCGGCTGCGAAAGGTCGTGGTGCATCTGCCCAGCTGGCCTGGCGCGTTCGATGGGTACCGGATCCTGCACCTGAGCGACCTGCACGTGGGCAGCTTCGACCCCGTGGAGCGGGCGCGTCGCTGGATCGAGCGTGCGCAAGCGATACGGGCCGAGCTGGTGGTTGTTACCGGCGACTTGGTCGCGTCAGGTACAAGGGACTACCCGGCCGTCGCCGCGCTGTTGGGCGGGCTGCGCGTGCCGGACGGAGTGCTGGTGGTGACCGGCAACCACGACCTGTGGGATCGCGCCGAGCTCGAGCGTCAACTCGAAGATCGAGGCGCGCGAATCCTCGATGGCCGCGCGGTCGAGATCGTCCGCGACGAGGCTCGCGTCGTGGTCGCCGGCATCGGCAGCTCGCGCAGGCCGACGCTGTCAGCTGAGACGTCGTTGGCGCGGCTGCCCCGCGTGCCGACCCTCGTGCTGGCCCACGACCCAGCCGTGTTCGAGGCGACCGCCGCCGCTGGCGTGCCACTCACCCTGAGCGGGCACACTCACGCCGGCCAGGTGGCGCTGCCCCTGCTCGGTCGTTGGGTGAACATGGCCAGGCTCGCAGCCCGGTACACACGCGGATTGTACCGACTCGGGGAGAGCCAGCTGTACGTCAATGCCGGGCTCGGGACCACTGGGCTTCCGGTGCGGCTCGGAGCTCGGCCCGAGATCGTGGTGCTCGAGTTGCGCCACCACGACCCTCGCGCGCGAAGGACCTCTTCCCAAGCACCTTGGCACGCCTGACGGCCGCTGCTCGCCACGCGGGACGCGGGACCGAGGCATCACTCTGCATCGCACAGGCCAAGTGGCCGGCATAGGGGACCACCCTTCGTGGCTTCGGGCCTCGCCGGGCCCTACGATTCTGGCCGTATGCATCTTCTCCCACGTGGGCGGTGTAGTCGACGTTGCCGACACGCGACCCACGGCGCATGGCTGACGCTCGCTGCGTGCTCGACGGCGTGCGCCACACCCCAACCCGTCCTTGTCCCGCGCTCCTCGCTGCTCGACGAGGCTCGGTTGCCCTCATCGGGGCCGTCCGCTGCCTCGTGGCGCTACCACCCCTCGCACGCAGGTGAGATCTACGCCGAGCGAAAGGTCGACTCGCTCCAGGCGGTCTTCGCCGGAGCGCGCGGTGAACGTTGGCTGGTGGATCTGAAGAGCGGGCAGGCGAGCTCCTCCGCTTGGCTCGCGCCGGAGACACTGGTCGGGATCGCCGAGTCGTCCGAGGGGGCATGGCAGTTCGTCGGAACGAGCGGCACCGTGTACGAAGCAGGCTCGCCGCTCGGTCCCTTCGAGCGCTCGAACGCCCCGCCGCTCCCTTTCGTGACCGTCCACGCCGAGTCAGGTCCCATCGTGGGTGTTCGCGCAGACGGCTCGCTCTCGCTGAGCGCGGACGGCGGGCTCAGCTGGCGTTCGGTCGGGCCCCAGGGCGTTCGGTTCGCGGACGCGGCCGTGGACGAGCACGGACGGGTGCTCGCCCTGGCGACCCCCGAGGCGATCTGGTCCAGTGTGGAGGGCGGCAGCGACTGGAGCAGACTGCCGGTCGAGACGTTCGGCGCGCTGGAGATCGTTCGAAGCATCGACGGCGGTCTGTGTGCTCGCGGAGTGCTCGGGGTACGGTGCTGGCAGCCGGAGCAGCGCTCGCTCCTCCCCTTTGCCGGCAAGCTCGCTCCGCGAGCGCACAAGCTCGACGCCAGGCTCCCCCATGGCGAAGATGCAGCCGCGCTCGCCGAAGGACATGCTGTCATCTCGCAAGGCCGATACTTCGAGCTCGTCCGCGCGCCCCGGTGGCGTCTGCTGAGCGGTCCCTTCGGCGGACCGCTCAGGGCGCGCGACGCGGGGCCGCTCAAGGACTGTCACACGGTTCGCATCAGCGCGTTCGGGCCACGGTTGGCCGTGGGCTGCATCGTCGCTTCGCCCCAAGGTCGCACGGCGCAGACGGTGCGCTTCTTTGCCAGCGCAGATCAGGGCCAGACCTGGACCGAAGAGCCGTTCGTGAGTCGGGCCTCCTCCGAGCTTCGGCTCGCCTCGGGCGCCGGCGGCGCGCTTCTGGTCACGGGGATCTGTCCACCCCACCAGTCCCAGGCGGGTTGCGTGCCGAGCGGAATCTACTTCCGCAGTCGCTCGCCGCGTGGCTTGACGGGCAACAAGACGAACCATGCGGCCAAGCAGCCTTGGGCATTGCTTCGAGCGGCCGCGGCTGGGTTGTCCGGCGTCGCGGAAGCCTTGGCGTTCTCTCCTGATGGGGCCAAGGCCTACGCCGTCGGCTCGTACAGCAAGACCGGGACCTTGGCCCTGTTCGTCTCACGCGACCAGGGACGCCATCTACAGGCACGTGATCTGGAACCGCAGAGCTCGGTCGGCGCCGCGTCGAGCCCAGCCAATCAGCGTGCGCCGGCAGCCCGCCGCGTCGAGGGCCTCGGCACCTTGCCGGACGGAACGGTGTCGGTCGTTTTCCGCGGCACGGGGGGACACCCGACCCTGGTTGTGACCGACGAGGCCGGACGCTCGCTCTCCAGCGTCGGTGCGCCCGCAGAGACGAAGCTCTTGGTGGCGGCAGGCAGTAGAGCTCTGGCGTTCTCCCCCGATACGACGACACTCTTCGAATCCCTGGATGGCGGCTCCCGGTGGGAACGCACGCAGCCCTTGCCCGTGTTGCTCTGTGTTCGCGACCGCGATTGCCGTGTGCCCGTCCAGTGCTCGGCGGAGGGATGTGTGTTCACCGACGCGGCGACTCGCGTCGGCTGGGGCACGGCATCCGAGCAGAAGGTCGGACTCTTGCCGCCTCCGGAAGCCGAAGCGGCACGGAGCGAACGCCGTCTGCGCACACCGATTGCCTGCGTGTTCGAACCCGACACAGAGTGGAAGCGGATCGATGGTGCGGACAGCCTGCCGACGGCAGCGCAGAGCGCCTTGGGCACGACCGTGTGGTTCGTGACGACCGCGGACCCGAATCGGGCCAGCGTGGGGATGGCCCTGGTTGAGCGGTCGCGGGGCCAGGTGACCGAGCTCTCGATGCTCGCGCCGGTTCGTGCTCCGGAGGAGTACGCACTGGCCTTGGTGAGCCAGGTGGAGGGCGCCGCGGCCATGCGCTACCGCACGCCCGAATCCACCAACAGCCCGGCGCTACGGGACATCGAGGTCGTTTGGGACAATCTATTCGAAGGACAGCTCCGGCGCGCAAGAATCGGCGATGCGGGCGCCTACGAGCCGGACGACTACGCCAAGACGAGTGAGCGCTCGCAGCGCGCCCAGCCGAGCCTGCTCAGTATCGCACAGGGAGGCATCTACGTGATGCCCCATCAGGCAGCGGGGGCGAACCAACCGGCCTACTTTCTGGATGGCAAGCGGGTCCTTGTTCTGCCGCCGTTCAAGTGGCCTGCGCTCCGCCTGCTCAGTGCTCATACCGAGATGACGCACGTTCGAGGTCACCACGTCGGTCTTGCATTCGTCAAGGGGGGAGCCGCGGTGGTCGTTGGCCGACGAGAGGGAAACGCGACGAGCGTGGCCGCTCAATCGCTCGGGCTCATGAAGCCTGACTCTTTCGGCATCGAGCAGTCGATAGACATGACCTACCTCGCTGGCCAGCCTGCCCTCTTCAGCCAGTTGTCCACGCGCTCGGGAGAGGGTCAGTCCTTCGTGTTTCCGCTCGAGCCCACGGGCCCGGCCCTCGGCGCGCCCATCGCTGTCCCTGGTCGGGCTTCCGTCGCCGATCCGCCCCGCGCCTGTGACAGGGCCATACGCGAGAGCACGCCGCGCCTGGTGCTTCCCTCGCCGATCGGAGCCGTGCACCCTGTGCTCGTGACGGGTGGCACTGAGCCAGCGAGAGCGATGTTGACCTCGCAAGCGGTGGTGCATGGCACGCCGGCCGCTCCGTGCGTGGCCGTGCTCGAGTCGCAAGGCGTGGTCCTGGGAGACGCCGAGACGACGCAGGAGCGAGCTTTGTTGCCGCTCGACCAATTGGAGCGCTCCTGGCTGTTCAGGCTCGTGGAACGTACGGAGATCCGCTCGGTCGAGGTCCGGCCCATGCGCTGTCGTTTCGACCCGCAAGCTGCGGTGGTCCCGGAGCTGACAGAGGTTGTTGGCGGTGAGCGACGCAATCAGGACTAGAGCCGGATCCGGGCTCGATGCCTGCGGGGTTCGTGTGAACCAACCGGTGTTGCTGAGCTCACGTCTCGTACTTGGCCAGCCGTGCCTCGAGCTCGGAGATCCGGGCCTTGAGTTGCTCATTGGCGTGGCGCTCCGCTTCCCTGGCGTGGCGCTCCGCTTCCTTGGCCTGGCGCTGCGCTTCCTTGGCCTGGCGCTGCACGTCCCTGCGGATCTGTCCACGGTGTAGGCCACGCACTCGGGATGCTGGGCACAGCGATACCGGCATTGCGTAGGGTGTCATGCGAGAGTAGCGCTTTTTCCGAGCCCGGCCGAGACGATCCGGCCAGCATGGCGCAACCAGTAGAACGCCCCGGCGCACCAGGCTCCGTGCTGGTTCCGTTGAGAGCGGAGCGCTCCGCTGTAGGTAAGGAACTGCGCCGGCGCTGCAGCCGGCGGACCTTGACCTCAAACGCAACGCAGCCAACTGTCGATGCTCGTGGTATTCCTGGCGCTGTTGCCCAGAGACTGCGTCCTCGGCGCGCAGCCGAACGAGAGGCCAAGAATGCTAGCTGGAATCGACCGATGGGGCCGCTGTGCTGCCTTGGGTGGGATCTTGGGGGTGCTGGTGGGGCAGGGCTGTGACAGTTCCAGCCCGAACGTGGCTGCGGACGGAGGCGGCGCACAACCATCGGACAGTGCGAAAGACGGGGGGCCTGACGGCTCGACAGGGACCAGCGACACGGGTGTCGCAGGAGCCTCCTTGGGCTCGGGCGGCAGCGTCGGTTCGGGGGGCAGCGGCTCGGGCGGTAGCGTCGGCTCGGGCGGTAGCGTCGGCTCGGGCGGTAGCGTCGGCTCGGGCGGGCGCGGGCGTAGCGGCGGGACCGGCAATCTCGGCACCGGCGGGCGCGGGGGCGGCGGCCCACCCGTTGGAGGGTCGGCATCGGGCGGCACTCCAGGAACGGGCGGCGTCGAGGATCCGTTGGCATGCACCAACGACGAGCAGTGCGAGCCCCTCGGGCTGCTCTGCGATCTCGAGCGCGGGCGGTGCGTGGACTGCATCACCCACGACGACTGTGCCCAGAACTGGCTGTGCGTGGACGGCGACTGCGTGTTCGACGACACCTGCACCACCCAGGAGGAGTGTGAGGGGGCGCCAGACGCGCGGACCCTGTGCGACAAGAAACGAGGAATGTGCGTACAGTGTGTGGACGTCGACGACTGCGCGAGCAACCACGAATGCATCGAGTTCCGGTGCGTCCCCTACTCGACGTGCACCGAGACACGCAGCTGTGCGGCGAACGACCAGGTCTGCGATACCGACGCCGGACGTTGCGTGGACTGCATTAGCGACGACGACTGCCGCGAGGAAGGCCTGCCGGTTTGCGGGGACTCGGTTTGTCGCGCGCGATGCAGCAGCACAGAGGAATGCCCGGATGCGCTGCGTTGCCTGCGGAGCGCTGGCTACTGCGTCGAGTGCCGCGGCTCGGAGGAGTGCGATTCGAGCGCACATTGCGTCGACGGCGTGTGCCGGCCGGACGTCTGCAGCGCCGAGCAGAGCCGATGCCAGGCTGGCGGCGTGGCACCGTGCAATGAAGAGGGCGACGGTTTCGGCACGGGCGCGCCCTGTGAGGATGGCGAGGCGTGCGTCGCCGTGTCTGGCATTGCACAGTGCCAGCCGCGTGGTGACGCGGGCGGTGGGGGCGAGGGCGGCGCTACCGGCATCGGTGGTGAGGGCGGAGCCGAGTCAGCGGGCGGAGCCGAGTCAGCGGGCGGAGCCGAGTCAGCGGGCGGAGCCGAGCCGGCGGGCGGAGCCGAGCCGGCGGGCGGAGCCGAGCCGGCGGGCGGAGCCGAGTCAGCGGCCGGAGCCGGTGGGGCCGAGTCGACCGGTGGTAGGGCCGGCAGCTGCGCCGGTGCGGGCGACCCCTGTGGCAGGATCCCCCGTTTCGAAGGCCATCAGCTCGTCGACGCCGATGGATCCGAGTTCTGCGACGTGCCCTTCTTTGAACTCGACTTCGCCGACAACAACGATGCTGTGACCGATTGGCGAGAAGAGGGTCCGTACCCAGAGCACGCGCTCGCTCGTATCGCCTGGTCCGAAGATGCGCTGCACGCCTGGATCGAAGTCACCGATCCGACCGTCCACGCTTGGAGCGGCAACAACCTGTGGGAAGGCGACGCCGTTGAAGTCATGGCCAGGGTGCGCAGCGCGCCGACAGGAAATCTGGACGACGCGGATGCCGTGCACGCGATCGCTACCTGGAATGCAGCCGTGATGCGTGATGCAAGCGGCACGTACCAGCCGATGCACGTTGCGCTCTACGAGGGCAAGCTCGTCGAAACAGGCTATGTCGTGGAGCTGCGCCTACCGTGGCCCGACAGCGTGGGCACCCTGCTAGCGGGGGACGGCGTCTGGTTCGACATGACCCTCGACGCCACCAATGCTGAAGACGGAGAAACCTGGCGCGACGCCCAGGCCATGTTCTACCTCGGCTCGGCCAGCGAAGGCTGCGGAGAGCCGGGATGCAACGATCTGCTCTGGTGCAAGTCCCAGTTGGAGTAGGCGCAGAGACCAGGCCCTTGGCCTGGGAAACATGGGGTGCGCTCGAGACATCTCGCGGATCGCGTCGCGGACGGTGCGGACGAACAGCGAGCGCCCAGGCTTGCCGGCCCAGTTCTTGCGTGCCCGGAAACGCTCGAATCCTGTCCGGTGCCGGCCGACCGCTTTCGGACGACCATCTGGCGACGCGAGGCGAGGTTCTCCGGCGCTAGAGATTTCTGCGTCCGGAAGAACGAACCGGGGCAGATCCAACGAGGTTTCCGAGGACGCCACGTCATGGTCGCCCGGACATGCCCGGCAACACCGGGTCCCTCAGGGGTTCAGGCGCCGACGAGTTTCTGGTAGGTACACCTGTCGAATCCGCGCTAAATAGAGCTCATGTCGTCTGCAGCCGACAACGGGGGCAAGCTTGGAACTTATGAGTTCATCGTGGGCCCCGCGAAGTCTCCCCTGGGAGAAACGTGGATCGGCCGGGCCGAGGTGCCCGTCGGGTCAGCCTCTGACTTGGTCACCCTCAGGCGCTTTGGAGCGGATGCTGCTCTGAGCGTCCAGGAGCTCGAGCTGCTGTCGGAGGCAGCCGAGTGGGCGCTCTCGGTCAAGCAGGAAGCGGTTGTCCCGACGACCGAGCTCGTCGTGGTGGGACAGCAGCTTGCGTGGGTGCGCCCCTACGTGCTCGGGGAACCCCTGCGTCGTCTGCTGCAGCACTGCGCCAGCAAGAAGCAAGCTCCGTCGGTCGAGGTCGCTCTGCGCATCGTCGTGGACGTGCTCGAGGCATTGGTTCCGATGGCGGTCGGCCCCCGCCGTCTGTCCTCGGGGGCCCTTCTGAACTGCTGTCTGCTCGGGCCCGATGTCATCTGGATCTCCAGTGATGGTCGCTCACGGATCACCGATGCCGGTGTCCTGGCTGCGGTTGGATCTCTGGACCGGTTCAGCAAGCATCCGGACTTGGCGGCGTACAGGGCTCCGGAACAGGTGGGCGGCCTTCTGGCCGAGCCGCGGTCGGATGTGTTCGTTGCTGGGATCCTGCTCTGGGAGTTGATCTCCGGGGGACGGCGACTGTTCGCAGGGCAAGAGCTGGCAGCCGTGGTTGGCGCCGTCTTCTCGTCACGCGTCGAGCAGCCGGGCGCGTCGACGTCGACGAACCGACCGGTGGATGCAGGGGCCGCGGCCGTCGTCATGCGCGCGTTGGATCGCGACCCCACCAGACGCTTCCAGGGCCCCCGGGAGATGCTGCGGGCGATCCACGATTTGGGGCACGAGGCAGTGGCGAAATGGGCTGACGTGGCGGCGTATCTGGCGACCGTCTCGAACCATACGCTTTCGCGCGAACGCGAGATTGTCGCGCAAGTGACGGCCGGTGCCAGGCCGCTGAAGCCCGCCGCGCAGGAACAACCGGCCGCGGCTGCGGCCGCCGACACGCGGCCCTCCAAGGTGCCCCTCGCGCGCGGCACGGACGAAGCGCAGGCCACGGGCAGCCAGCCCGCGAGAGCGTCCTCACCGCCTGGTGCGAGGAAGCCGGACGGTACGGCGTCCGAGCGAGTCGCGTTGTCGTCACGGCCCAGCGAGAAGAAGTCCGAGGCAGGGCAGGCCTCACCGAGGCGCTCCTGGCCAGTCCCAGCCAACAAGCCCCAGGCCGCTGGCAGCCAGCCCGCGGCAGCAGCATCGAAGTCCGGCGCGGCCAAGCCTGCAGTCGGCAGCCACCCCGCAGCGGTTTCTCAACGGCCCGGCACGACGTCGAACTCCGTAGCTCCACGGTCGAGCGCGAACAAAGCCCTCGCACCAGGCATCAAGCCGGTCTCGGTGTCCCCACGTCCCAACACGACCAAGTCCCTGGCCCCGGGATCCCAGGTTGCGGCGTCCTCCGTGCCACCAGGCCCCGGGCAGCCCGCTCGCGCCAGCAAACCGCCAGCGAAGCCATCTTCCAGGATCGCCCCAGAAGAGCCGGCGGGCACAGGCAAACCGTCCGCTGCGCCTTCGGCTCCCACCGGCCCGGGGCAACCCATTCACGAGAGCAGACCATCAGCAGAGCCGTCCCCTGCGGCGGACTCGGGCACCGCGAGGAAGTCGGCAGCATCTGTTCCCGTACCCGGCTCCGAGGGGCCCTCCGGTACCGGCAACGAGCCCAACGCAATGGCCGCAGGTGCTGAGCAGCCCACCGATACCAGGAGTGGTCCGAAGGCAGCTGCCTCACCTGGCGCCGCCCAGCCATCCGCTGCGGCAAGTAGCGAGGGAGCCTCAGCAGCCTCGCCGCCCGCTTCGCCTGAAGCAGGTGCAGAGCCCGCTGCGGACGAAACGATGCCGTCCTCGGCGCCCGTGGACAGTATGCCCATACTGACCATCGCGGAGAGCAAGCCAAGAGACGTTGACGAGTGGGAGACGCACGAGGAGCCAGCCGCAGCACAGACGGCGAGCACGCCGCCTGCGGATGGGGCGCCGTCGGACCCGAGGGCCGCCGGCGCCCGAACGGCTGAAGGCGAGAAAGGCCCTGCCGAGGCCACGTCGGCGCAGGCTCGCCATAGCGAGCCCGCGACCGCGGACTCAGAGCCGGAACAGGGACGTTCCACCTGGCCTGGGATCGCGGTCGAGACCGGTGCGGCGTCGGAGGAAGTCGCCTTCGGGGAGATCCGAGACGCTACCGCTCGCGGCGAGAAACCGTCCTCCCCCGGTCCGACGGCGCCTGTCGCAGGAAGGCAACCGGACGGTGCGCCCGAGCAGGGCGGCGAGGGGGCGCCTGTCGCAGGGAAGCGACCGGACAGTGCGCCCGAGCAGGGCGGCGAGGGGGCGCCTGTCGCAGGAAAGCAACCGGACAGTGCGCCCGAGCAGGGCGGCGAGGGGGCGCCTGTCGCAGGAAAGCAACCGGACGCTGCGCCCGAGCAGGGCGGCGAGGCGCCGCCGGCGCCTGTCGCGGGAAGGCAACCGGACATCACGCCCAGGAAGGGCGAGGCGGCGGGTGCCGCAGAGCCTTTCCTGGACGAGGCCACGACGCGCGCCCTGAAGCCACGGTCCCCGCTTGCGTTCGTGCTGGCTGCAGCGGCCATCCTCGCGGGAGGGCTCTACTGGCTGTCTGGCCCCGGATCCGCTTCGCCGGAGCAGGCCCGGCCTGCTGCGCAGGCACAGCCCCAGAATAGTGACCCGACGGTTGCGTCCGCCGCGGCGAAGGCGTCCGCTGCCGCAGCTCCGGAGTTGTCCCGGGCGGCCGCGCCTTCGGAAGCCAGTCCCACGACAGCCAAGGAAGAGGAACCCGCCAGACCGGAGCCCGAGGCTGAGCCGACCAAGAACAAGAGCCCAGTCTCCGAGCACGTAGCCAAGCGAGCCAAGCCAAAGCCGATGACCCAGCCGGGAGCCAGCGAGCCCGCGAAAGTCGTGAAGTCAGCAAGGGCCACGCAGGCGGGCAGGAAGCCGGCGGCTACGAGCGTGGCTGCCAAGAAAGCGAGTGCCCTGGACATGCTCCGCAGGTTGGACAAAGAGGGCAACTGAAGCACCGATCAGGATGCCACGTTCCTGCGCGCGCAGGCGGTCCTCCGCGTGGGTGATCCGCTCGGAGGGTGCAGGTATCACTCCGCGGCCCGGGCGCAGCGGAAGCCAAGATAGAACGTGCGATTGGCCGGCAGGTAGTCGTAGCGCTCACGGCCGAGCAGGGAGTCGGCGTCACTGTGCCAACTGCCACCTCGTGTTACGCGGTAGGCGCCATCGGACAGGTTGGCGCAGTTGGCGCATGCTTCTGGATACTCATCGAAGGTATCGAGGACCCATTCCCATAGACCGCCCGCCAGGTCGCTCTGGCCCCAGTAGCCATCGCCCAGTCGCCTGCTCCCTACGGGAAGGATGTCCGCGTAGCTGCAGCTCTCGGGGTCCCCGTCGCCGCCGCAGGCATACACGGCAAGAGACGGGTCGGGGGCGTTGTCGCCCCACGGGTAGTTGCGATTGAGGTCGCCGCCCTGCGCCGCGTATTGCCACTCCGCCTCAGTGGCCAGCCCGCCGCCATCCCAGATGCAGAAGGCGAACGCTTCGTACCAACTGACGCTGTTGACGGGCAGCCGTTCGGCCGCCGCCGTTCCCACGTCATCGCTCCACGTCTGGTACGCGTCGCCTGGATCCAAGCGAGAGGACCCTGTGAGCTGCACGGCTCTGTCTGGCAGCATCGCATCGTACTCAGCCTTCCAGCCACTCCCTGCGCCGATTTGGGGATGCTGGCCCTCGGACTGCTCGGGGTGCCCTGCCGAGCGCCAAGCATCGTACGCCGCCACGAACTTCCTGAACCGACCGACGGTGACCTCGAAGCGGTCGAGGCAGAAATCATCCACTTCGGCCTCGTAGGCCGGGCTCCCGCCGGGGTTTCGCTCGAATGCACCCCCTGAAACGAGCAAGCTCTCGCAACAACTGACCCCGGTTTGTTCGTCGCAGCTCGCGAGCCCCTTGCAGGAAGGCCCCTGGGGCCCGCAGGGCCCGGCCGCAGCCGCGCCACCCCCAGCCATTCCCGCGGTTCCCGAGCCCGCGGCACCCCCGGCGCCGGCGGTCGCGTCCGTGCTGCCCCCGGTGCCAGCAGGCTTGCCCGCGCTGCCTCCGGTGCTGGCAGGCATGCCCGCCGCGCCGGCTGTTGGGCTGTCGGTGGCGCCTCCGGTGGCCGGGCTGCCGGTGGCGCCTCCGGTCCCGCCAGGGGCACTTCCTCCGGTCTGTGCGCTGCCATCGCCCCCGGTTGCGCCGCCGCCCGAGCTGGTCTGTGCGCCACCGGCGTTGCTGCCTCCGGTAGCTCCTGTACCTTGTTGCCCGCCGGTGGCAGCGATCCGGTCGACACGCTTGGTATCGAGATCCGGCAGCAAGCAGCCTGCTGCCAGGACTCCCACTACGGCGATCCAGCCAGAGCGCCTCATCAGAACCTCCCGCTCAGCCCTGCCGATCCCGGGCCCATCCAAGCACTCACGCTAGCGGTCTCTGCGCCTCCCTCTGCGCGGCCGCTGGTCCAGAGCAACGTGCCGGCCCCGACCGCGAGCAACGGTACGCCGGCGTAGAAGCCCACGGTGGACAGCGTGCGCGCCAATCGGTACCGGTCGACATCCTTGCGCTGACTCGGGTAACAGTGGCTGCTTTCGTCGCAGCCTTCGTCCTTCAGACTTCTGAGCCGTACCAGCCCGAAGGTCCCAGCCGCGCCCCAGAGCGCCACGCCGGCACTTCCAGCACCCACTGCGATCCAGCCCAGCGTGCGAACCGAGTTCGAGCTCGACTCCCCGTTGCGTTCAGCTTCCGGGAGTTTCCGCGGGGGCTTCGGTGCGCCCGCCGGCTTCGGCTTCCCGCACTCGAACCTCAATACGATTTCCTGCTTTGCCTCTTCGTCGAGCTTCACAGCCGGTGGCTTGACGACTTCGTCCCCGCACCGGCCCCGCACGTGATGCCTACCCGGGTCCAGGGGCACGGGTTTTCCCAGGGACGACGCGGGTACCGGAACGTCGTCCACGGTGACCGCCACGTCTTGCGGCGCAGCCCCTTCGAGGCGCAGTGTCAGGCTCGGAATGCGTCGGTTGACCTCGGCCAGCTGCTTCTTGGCCTTCTCCTGCGCCCGCTTCTGCATTTGTGCGACTTCAGCTGGGTCGGTGGGCGGTTCGAGATCGAGCGCCTTCTGGTAGAGCTCCGCGGCCTCCAACAGCCGGCCGAGCTTCTCGAGGGAGAGCCCGGCATAGTACGCAGAGGTCGGCCACGGGTTCCTCTTCAGGTCTTCGAGCAGCAGCTGGGCAGCCGACTCGTACTCGCCCTCGTCGAAGGCCTTCAGACCCTCGGCCATCGTGTTGTGTTGGTCGGTCGCTTCCTCCTGGCCGACAGCGTTGATGCTGACGAGCAGCGCAGCTAGAAAGAGACAGCAACGGGAGTACAGTCTGTTCATGGGTTTTCCGACGCCTCTCGCTTCTCCCCGCCGCTTCTGCTCGAAACACTTCCGTAGTCTCGTCGAGACGGCCGCGTCACGGCTCGGACTCTATCACTTCTCCGGGTCCTGGTGCCTAGCTCCAGCGTGCGGTTTGCAGCAACGGTGGATTCTTGGGCGTTCGTGACTACCCACCACCCACGTTCGCCACCGTAGTCCGCAGTGGTGCGACGCATTGGGGGCTGCACCTGCTGGTGCCCGAGGGCCGAGCCAGAGCGACCCCGCATCTGTGGCTCAAGCGTCGCGAGCTGCGAGGTCTGCTCGAGTTCGTGGCAGCAAAACGACAGTACTTCCCCGTCACGTTGGCGGATGAGATGGGATATTGTGGGCCCTGGGAACCGCTGGTTCGGGGCCAGCCGTTCTTCTGCGGCGCTGGCCGCACACGCTCACGAGCACGGGGATGAGTGCGGCCTTGAACGTGCACGCCGAGCCTGGCCGAACCGAGCTCGATCGCCGGGTGACAGTGCCTGCCGGGGTGCCTGTCAGCTACCCGGACTTCGTCGCGTTGGCCTACGAGCAGCATCGAGACGAGAAGCCGAGTCTTCGATTGGAGCGTGGCAACTGCCAGCAGCAAGTCATGATGCGATACTCCAGCGGACTCGATCTGCCGTTCTTGCGCTCTCGACGTCCGGGTGTTCGTCCGTCCGCCTCCGCGCGCGACGCTCCGGATAGCGTGTCGGATCCGCTTGCCGCGGCCTGGCTCTTCTAGAGACGGAGATGCGGGGGAGCGAAATGTGTTACGGTGCTTGCGACCCGACGACCCGGGCACGCCGAGGATGACGCCTACGGGCAGTACTCGACCGCGCCGATGTCCGGGGCGTTGCCGCAGGGTACCGGGTTGCCTTCCCAGTCGACCCAGGGCTGCATGGCATCCGGGCTGCCCGTGTCCACGGCCGGGCTGGTGGGCGCCAGGTGGAAGGTGTCCACCAGCCCCGCGTCCGAGACCACGATGGCCCCCGTGCCAGCCTGCACGCCCATGGGAGCTCTGGGCACGAAGAGGTTGTTGACGAAGTCATCGGGACCGGGCGGAGGCACCATCATCGCTGCGTCCGCCCCTTCGAGCACGACGAAGAGGTTGTTGCGTACCGTGATGTTGCCGGGCTGGATCTTCCACTGGTACTGGCAGATGCTGCCTGCGCCCTGCCTTTCGAGGCAGTGCTCCTGTTCACCGCAGTCCGCGTCTGTCGTGCACGATACGTAGGTTGGATTGGCCCCAGTGGTCCACACGGGATCCGTGTCGTAGGCGATCCCGAACGCGGCGGCGCCCCCTTGCGGGATAATGGTATTGTCCGGCCCGTGGATGAGCGTGTTGTGCTCGAAGATGAGGCCATCGAAATCGGTGTTCACCGGCTGCAGCAGGTAGAGCCACATGGCATCGACGGAGACGTTGTACGAGACCATCGAGTGGCGCACGATGGCGTGGTTGAGCTGGATCTTCTGGCCGTCTCCGCTGAAGTTGCCGGCACACGCCTCGAAGAGGCCCACGCTGCGCTCGCAGTAGTTGTGGTGGAAGAAGGCGTTCTCGATGAGCTCCCCCGCCCGGTTGCCGATGATCTCGAGGCAACCGCCCTCGGCGCCGTTGAGGGTTTCGTTGGGCACCCAGCAGTTGATCGCGGTGTTGTAGGCGACTTCGTTGTTGCCGGCGTTCATGACGAACGCCTCTGAACCACCCGAGGTGTTGACGTTCCCGGTGTCCCCGCTCAAGCCGGACAGGTCGTGCACGTAGTTGCCCACCACCAGGTTGTGCTGTCCGGAGATGGAGAAGCCGAGCTGCATCTTGCCGTACTGCTCGCCCTCGATGGATCCGTCGACCTCGCAGTTCTGGACCACATTGCCGTCGCTGCCGATCGGGAACCCAATCACGGCGTACCCTTTCACCTTGAGGCCGTCGACCAGGTTGTTGCCCCCGAGCTGGACCGCGCCCATGGCCGTCGACTTCCCGTCCGACGACACGAGCTCGATGAGCGGGCTGTCCCCCGTACCATAGGTGGCATAGACGCTGCCGGCGCTGACCGACAGACCCGAGCGAACGGTCCCGCCGACGGTCACCGTCCAGTGGCTGCCCTTCTCGAAGAACACCGCGGCCTTGCTCCTCGGGATGTTGGTGAAGGTCGCCCACGCTTCTTCGGGGCTAGTGCCGCTGTTGGCGTCGTCGCCGTTGTTGGAGATGTAATACTGCGGGAGCCCCTCTGCCGCCGTCGTTGGATCCTTCGCCGTGGGACCGGTGGCTACGGTCGTGGCGCCGCCTCCGCTCGTGCCGCCGCCGGTGCCCGTGCTCGTGCTGCCGCCGGTGCTCGTGCCGGTGCCGCCGCCGGTGCTCGTGCTGGTGCTGCCGCCGGTGCCCGTGCTGGCGCGGCCGCCAGTGCCCGTGCTGGCGCGGCCGCCGGTGCCCGTGCTGGTGGTGCCGCCGGTGGCCGTGCCCGTGGCAGCTCCGGTGCCGGTGCCGGTTGTTCCCGCGGTGCTGGCGCCCGCGGTCCCGCCGGTTGCGGTACTGGTGGCGGCACCGGAGGCCGCGTCACCGCCGGTACTCGTGGTGCCGCTGGTGTTCGTGCCATTGCCCGTGCTGCCTCCGCTACCGCTGACCGCGCTCGTGTCGGTGGAGGTGCCGGAGCCGCCACCGGTTGCCGTTGCGGTGGCGCCGCCAGCGGCGGGCCCATCACCATCACTCGTTTTGGTCGTACTCCCGCACGCGAGACCCCCGAGAGCCAGTGCACAGACCAGTATCCGCTTCATGGCCGACCTCTTTCGTCCCTGCGACAGGCCGTAAAGCTACCACGTGGGCCACTGGACGGAAAGATCGCACGAGTCTGCGTCCTGTAGACTAATCTCCCCTCGCTGGACACCGAAGTCACGCCAGCACGTTGGGTCCTCCTGCGACTGCAAAACTCGATCGCACCCGTGCGGTTTTCTTCACCCCAGCGGGCAACGCAACGTGGGGGACCAACGCAACCGGAGATCCTCTTGGCTCCCGACGTTCACCCTTCGCCGACGACGAACTTGGTGCGGGCGAGCTCGGCCCCGCCGTTCGTGCTGACGACAGCCTCCCATTCGCCCGGGGTCCTGACCTGGCGGGTCCTAGCCCACGTGCGCCAGTGAGGCTTTTCTCCAGGGACCTCCAGCTTGATGTGCCCCACGGGTGGCTTGCCCTCTTGCACGAACGTGATCTCGATTTCGGCCACGTCGGCACCGTCGTTGGCGAGCTCGACGAATGCGACGACCTGCTTGTCGGTCGACAGCGTATCGACCGCCACCGGCTCGCGTTGCTCGACGTCGTGCGTCACGACCAGTCGCTTCACCTTCAGGCGCGAATCCACGGCGGGCTTCTCTGGTTGGGGCGAGTTTTCCTCCGGTTCCTTCCCCGCCGCCGTTTTCGTCCCGATGCGGGTCTTCTGGCTTTCGACCTTGGCCAGCACCGTTTCGCCCGTAGAGGTCTCGTCGCTCTTGACCGTGGTGTTCGCCGCTTCGTCGCATCCGATCGACCAGACGCCGAGGCTCAGGGCGACGGTGCAGGTGGCGAGAGTGGTCCGTGCCGTCCAGCGAGTGCTTCGTTGTGTGCTCATGGCTACTCCTTGTGCCTGGGCTCCGGGGAGCCTGCAAGCGGTGTCTGCGGATCTCGCCGCAGGGCCGCGGGCCAGAGTGTCACGCTGGACGGAGCAAAGACCTGGTGGCCGTTCACGCAGAAGCGGCGGGTCTGACTCCGACCGAACGGAGATAGGGCTCGGGATCGACGCCCCATTGGTACTCGTTGACCTGCGGATCCCTCGTTTGGTCCGACCCCATGTGAACGTGATCTGCTCCGCCCAGTGCCGGCACGGCGCTGCGGCGTGGTGCCAAGGCGGGGAGATGCTCGCCACTGCGGGCGCGCGGCCCGCAGTGTTCGTCGTCGATCGTGGCGGGGACCGCGACCACCCCATGAATGCTCATATGCACGTGCGGCGGCATGCCGGGAAAGGCTCGCACGCGTGGGTCAGCGGCGGTGCGCTCGCCTCGTCCTCTGCGGCTACGCCGGCAGGCCGGCAGCGTCCCAACCCCTCGATCACTCCAGGCGCGCCCGGACTCGGGCGCTGGACAAATGCCCCTTTGTGTCGGGAGGAACGAGCCCGGGATCGAGCGCAGCCACGCGCTCCCATCGCGACAGGGCCAATCGCCAGTGCTCGGTTCGCGTGGCCTGCCTGGCATACTCGATGAGGATCGACGGGGACACCGCTTCGTGCACGGAAGGTTCAGCGGTGTTCTGAATCGCTTTCAAAACCCTCTCACAATTGCGACCGTCTCGAAAGGCAATCGCCGCCTCCATGCGGTCCCGGTACATCGGCTCGCTCCGGCCGTCAGCGGCGAAGTACCGTTCCAGGGCGGCCAGCGTGGCGGTTTCGGTTTCGCAGACAGGGCCGAATCCGTCCCGCACGAAATCGAAATGTCCGGGCAACGTCGTGTGCTTTCCCCCGAAAACCTGGCTGTCGTCGAATTGGAAGTAGACGACGGGTCTTTTCAGCAGCGCCATTTCGAAAGCGATGGACGAGTAGTCCGTGAGCAGCAACGCTGCACGCCCCAGAACGAGCTGGACGGACGTGCCTCGGCCGATCTGGAACACCTCGACATCGTGCGGGATTTCGAACCAAGACAGGTACGGTTCCAGATTCGGATGGGGCACGAACCGTATGCGGTAACCGTACCGCGACGCGCTTCGTCGGAGCTCGACGCTGTGCAGGAACGCCTTCCAGACCCGGGCGAATCGCGTCTCGCCGAAATGGGGATTGGGCCGCCTTCGATGTCCTCCCTGGCCCGAGGCGCCCACGGCCCATTGGCGCCAGGTAGGCATGATGAGCAGGGATCTTTCTCGCAAGTGAGCGAGACCCAGCAGCGCATCGTGGCGTGGAAAGCCGGTGAGGTGGACTTCCCGCGCGCCGAATGCATAGGGGGTCGCGTTGCCCGCGATGGCAGCATGCTCCGGCACGGAGCAGGTGATGAAACAACGGATCGGTTTCTCGTTCAGCCAACGCGATAGATTCGATTGCGTGACGCCGTGCTGCAGGAAGGTGAACTGAACCTTCAGCACGTCTTGAAAATGCCGAGTGGCAACCGGATGGTACAGGTAGTGGTCGGCGTGAGAGGAAACCAGATGCCGAGCGCTCAGAAACGCCAACTGGTGAAGGCGGCTCCCGAACGGCAGCAGCCTGAATCCTTCGGCCTTCAGCCGCCTCCAATCGGCAGAGTCACGCCTCAGCACGAAGAACGCATTGATGTCCGGCCGGACCCGACGGACGTAGCGATAAAGATGTTCTGCGTTGTCGTCGGCGCAATCGTCGCGGTCCACGAACAGCCACGCTTGGTCCAGGTACTTGCGCAACCACGGGCGGCACGACTGACGACGCAGAAGGGCGGCCTCCGAATTCGTGTCCGGAGTTGCCGGAGGCAGCGCGGCAAGTCGTGTTCTGGCGTCCGAAAGCGCAAGCCCCGGGACGGGCTCGCCTGTCCTGACCCGCAACATCGCGGCGTCGTCGCCCACCTGTGCCGTCAGTCGTTGGCTGTCGTCCTCGACACGCAGCCAAACGGATCTCTGGGCAGCATAGGCGTGTCCCAGGAGCTCGTGCGTCTCTGTCTTGGCAAATGCTGGAATGGTATCCCGGTCGTCGATGAAGAAGGCCTCGAACGGAGGCGCGCCGCAAAACGAGTAGCGCAACCGAATCGTGCGCTGGACGGGATCGTAGCGATCGACCGTCAATAGCGGGGGTCGTGGCTCGGCGCGGCCCGCCAGGTTCAGCCAAGCCGTACGGTCGAGGGCCCTCACTCCGCGCCAGGTGAAGTCGCGAATCACCGACGCGTCAACGGTCCGAAGGATGCGCGAAAAGGCGGCAACCAACGCTCGTCGGTCGTCGGGCGAGTCCAGGTGGAGGGT
Source organism: Polyangiaceae bacterium (assembly GCA_016929495.1). GTDB lineage: Bacteria > Myxococcota_A > Polyangia > Polyangiales > Polyangiaceae > JAFGIS01. The sequence continues at coordinate 25,088 of JAFGIS010000179.1, forward strand.
TCGTTGGCCGTCCAGCAGCTGGCGGATGGTTTCATGAAGTTGCCACAGAACGACCTGCTGAACCCAGAGGGGAAGACCTTGGCCCCCGGTGTTTGCGGCGTGAGCTAGCCCTGCGCACCCCACCTCGAGAGAGGCCAACAGCTCCGTTGCCTCGCATCCTGCGAGAGAAGACCGCGCCGGCGAGACTCCGCGTTCGGCCGAAATACCGATCCACCGAAGGTCCGCCGTACTCGGCAGGCACAGGCCACAGAATGCAGCAAAGACCGCGTCCACGAAGGCCGGCAGCAGGCGGCCGTCGAAACTCAATCCCGAATCCACGGCCGCGGCACGGTGAACAACCAGCTGGTTGACAGAGGTGACCAGCGCCGTTGCGGGACTTCCTTGCTCCGGAGACAGCTCGACGGCTCCGGGCCACCGCGATCGGGCGGCGTCCCCCGTCGGTGCGGCTTCCTCGCGTGTCCCGGAAGTACCGGGTAGAAAGCAGCGCAGGCAGTGCGGCGCTCGGGCGCCCTGCCCTGACAGGAAACGCGAGACCGCTCGGCACTGGTCTGCCGCGGAGAATCCCGGGTCGGCCACGAACAGCACCCATTCTCGCTGCGCGGCGTGCATTCCAGCGTTGAGGAGCGTTGCCCGGTTGGCTGAGGGTACCTCCAACAGATGATGAGAGCCGTTGGGTGAAACATCGAGGGGGGTTCTGCGCGGCTCGGTCAGGTCCGCATGGTCAGCCACCAGGATGATCTCGCTGTCCGCCGGCAACGACTGCAACCTGCTTGCCTGGGGAATGCAACCGGTACTCGAGGATCCCTCTTCGGGCGACGCGAGCAACACGATGCTGAATTCGGAGCACTCGCCGTGGGACATCGTTGGCCGTCGCAGCTCCCTTACGGTTCGCCAACGCCAATCCGCGAAGCTCGCCGTCGGTTCGTGGTTGCTGGTGCCTCAGCTATCGGAACCGCCCGCTGCGACGGCTGAAGTCTCTGGGTCTTGGTCATGAGTCACCGGACCTCCATCCGCTTCGTAGGACTGCAAGATCCCCGTGATCAACCCGAGGTCATTCGGAGAATCCTGAAGCTTCTGCAGGGCGAGCAGCCGGGCGTGACTGGACAGGAGTCTTCTGGCTCCGGCAGTGTTTCCCGTCGCATCGAACGCCTGAACCAGGCGGGTCCTGACTCGGTCCGCTTCGAAGGTCGGGTACCTGTCCCGTAGCGCCGACCAGCACGCGATGGCTCGGGTCCAGTCGGCCGTCGCATGACAGGATTCCCCCAATGCCGCCAGAACCTCTGGCGCGTCGGGATACTCCTGAGCCAGCCTCTCGAGCCGGAGCCTCGCGGTATCGTGTTGACCAACATGATGGTACGCCGAAGCGACCGCAACGCGGACCTGCAACCGTTCGGGTTCCTTCGCTCCGAGGGCGGACATGTCATCCATCGCGATCAGCTGCGCCCAATCCTGCCGAGCATTCAGGAGGGCCGCACGTTCGAGCCAGACCTCCGAGCTCAAGCCGTCTGCGGAAGGACTCATGGCGTCCAACAGCGTCTCGGCGTCGTCCAGAAGACCAAACTGGCGCAAGATCCGCACGAGCCTCAGGGCTTCCGACGGCTCCGGCGCCGCCGAGGCCAAGCGGGCCAGCTCCGCCTTGGTCGCTCGATCCAGCGGCACCCTCTGTGTGGCCAGCATTTCGAGTCTGAAGAGGCGTGCATGGGTGGTGGCCCGCGTCCCAGCAGCCGCGAGATAGACGTCCAACGTGTGCACGGCCTCCGGGATATCGCCCGCGGCATGATAGGCTTCCGCCAGGCTCAAGCGAACCTCTGGCGGCGGTTCCCCCTCGAGCTTCTCGACAAAAGTCTGCCAGATGGCTACCGCCTCCGAGGCTCGATTCTGGTCCCGGGCAAGCAGGGCAGCCTGTCGGGTGGTTTCGGATTCATGGATGCCGCTCGGCGCTCGCGCGAGCGCCCGAGCGGCGTTCTCCAGGTCCCCACGGCAACGGAACGACTCGGCGAGTCTTGCCGCAGCCCTCGCCTTGAGCAGGTCGTCGTCGCCTGGAGCGTCGGCCAGAACATCGACCCACAATTCGGCTGCCTTTGCCCATTGGCCCGCCGCACTCGCCAGTTCCGCCTTCTGGACTCTGACGGACATTGTGCCCGCGTCGCTCGGATCCACCTGTCCCAGGGCCTCCTCGGCTTCCTCCGGTCGGCGACTCTGACATGCGGCCTCGGCAAGTCGCACCAGAGCTTCCGTTCCGGGCTGGCCTTGCCTGGCGTGGACCACCCGAGTCCACCGCGCCAAGGCCAGCCCCCAAGCCCTCTCCTCGCTGGCGCGAACGGCGTATTCGGTCAGCAGCGCCTCCGACTGATCATCGCTCCAGTCCGGAGCATCGAGCCGCAAGATGGCCTCGAAAGTCCGCTGGCAGTTGCGTCCATCTCGGCGCGAGAAGAACAACTGGGCACGTTTCGAATACTCCACGTCATTGACGCAATTGCGCTGCAAGATGGCCTCCAGCGCGGCAAGGGTTTCTTCCTCGCTCACACACACGGGGCCGAAACCGTCGCGACGATAGTCGAAGTAGCCTCTTCGCATCGTATGGCCGCCTCCGAACATCTCCGCTTCGTCGAATTGATAGTAGACCATCGGCTTGTCGATCAGCGCCAACTCGAAGGCCACGGACGAGTAGTCCGTCAGCAGCACGCCGGCCCGCCTGAACAGCACCTGGATCGAGTCACCGCTGGACGGATCCGACACCTGGATGGTCCGAGGCACTTCGAACCACTTGAGATAGGGCCGGACGTTGATGTGCGGCGCAAAGATGATCCGGTAGCCCAGGGCCTTGCACAGCGCGCGCAATCGCTCGGAGTGCAGAAGGTGCTTCCAGCGCTGGGCGAACTCGGACTCGCTGAACGAGGAATTCTCCAGGCGAGCGCACCCGGCTCCCGCCGCCTTGCCGACCGATTGCTTGCGCCAACTCGGCATGATCAAGACCAGCTTCTCGGAGGGAACCGTGCTGTTCAGCAGGGCGTCGTGGCGCGGTATCCCGGACTGTACGATCTCTTTGCGGGTGAAGGCGTCGTGGCTGCCGTCAGCCAGCATGGCCTGGGTTTCCGCGTTCGATGTGGTCACCAGACAGTCGATGGGTTTGTCGTTGAGCCAGCCGGAGAGATCGTTGTGCGATAGGCCATGCCGCAAGAACGTGAACCGGAAGCGCAACATGTCCCGGAATCTGGCGGCAGGCAGAAGCCCATAGACGTACTGGTCGGCATGGGAGGACATCAGGTGACTGGCATTCAGGAGCGCCAACCGATGGTTCTCTGAGTCGAACTCGAGCAACCGAAAGCCCTCGGAGTTGAGACGGCCCCAATCCGGTGCGTCACGCCGGAGAATGAAGAACGCATTGATGTCGGGTCGGCACTGGGTCACGTGACGATAGAGATGTTCGGCGTTGTCATCGGCTTGCATGTCCCGATCCATGAACAACCACGCGTCACGGTAGCGGCTGGCCACCCGCGTGCTTCGCGCCAGGCGGCGTAGCCGCCGGTCCAGGACCGGCAGATCCCCCTCCTTCACGGGCTTCGGGCGGAGGGCAGCAAGGATTTCCCGAACCCTAACCGTCGCACGCGGGCGCTTGTCCTTGATCCCGATGTGGACGGGTTGGTGGCCGAGCTCGATGGACAAGACTTCCCGCTCGTCCGACACCGGAAGCCAGAGGATCCGCTGGCTAACGAACTCCTCTGCCAAGACATCGTCCGTTCGGGATTTCGCATAGGCGGGGATGACGTCCCGGCCGTCCAGTGAGAAACGCTCGAAGGGCACGTTGTCTCGATAGAAATAGCGTGCCCGAAGCAGCCTCTTCGTGGCGTCGAACCGGTCCAGGAACACCAATCGCGGAAGCGGCGTGCCCTTCTTGTACGTCCCGAGCCAGCCCGCCGCGTAGTAGTAGCGCGGCGTCGCCAACTCGAATTCGAGGATGGTGGCAGGGTCGATCCATTCGAACACCCGGTGCAGCTGGGAAGCGAAGGCTTGGCGCTGGCTTGGCTCCAAGAAATCGAGGCGGTCGGGAGAATTGATGAGATATTTGAATTGCCAGAATAGGCTATACAGGACCATCCGTTGCGTCCATTCCGGCACCGTTCCCAATCGTTCCCGAGCCGCCGCTAGCAGTCCCTCGTAGCCGTAGCGCGGAACCGCATCATAGCGCTGTGGATCCGTAATGGATTGGTCCATGGTGGACGTGCCATCGACTCGCTTGCGGTAGTAGTAGTGGGCGTCGGCCGCAAAACCAATATCCAGTCCCTGGGCTTCGAGCAGGTACCGTCCCACGAAGTGCCCGTCCTCGAAGTTGGGTCGGATACGGGTGTCGAACTGGATGCCAGAAGAACGGATCAGGTTACGCCTGAAGAACGCCGTGGCGACCGAGGATTGGAAATGGCGGCCGGGCCGAGCTGCAGGAACGATCAGGTCACCCTTGGAGAAGCGCCAGGCCAAGGGGTGGTCGTTCGATGTGCGTTGGCGGTCCTCGCGATACACCAGGAGATTGCAGCAAAGGAGAGCCACTCTGTTGGCCCTTCTCTGGGAAAGAAAACGGTCTATGGCGGCGAAGTACGTGCGGTTCACGAAATCGTCTGGATCGATGAACGTTATCCAATCTCCGCTGGCCAAGGGGATCCCCGCGTTGCGCGCCGCCCCCTGGCCGGCGTTCTCTTGGCGGACATAGCGGATGTTCCCGGGGTATTGCTTCTGCCAGCGCTGGATGATTTCGGCCGACCCATCGATCGAGCTGTCATCGACCATGATGAGCTCGATGTGACGGCAGAAATCCAAGGTCTGGTTCACCAACGACTCGAAGAACGCGTCCAGGTACGGGGCAGCGCCGTACACCGCGGAGACCACCGAGTAGCGGTAGTGCCCGAGCAGCGTGGACGTTTGCTTCTGTATCCCTCCGGCCCGCGCGAGTCGTTTTGCCACCATGTCGGACACGAAAAGGCGTGGGTTGTTCAAGAGCTTTCGGATCTTCCGGTTCATGGGCTTGGGGGTCCTCAATCGGCTCGGCAGCGCCGGGAACTGCCGAGCGTACCAGAAGGTGGCACCCGATGGATTGCGGACAACCCCGCGTCGGGGGAGCATCCAGAGTCGGCGTGTTGCCAACGCCGGAAAGCCGGCCAGTTGCGGGGGAGAGCGCCGGCGCACGCGGCGGCTGGTCGTCACGAGCCCGGGCTGCGGCCGAAGGTCGGCGAGGCCGCCGACCTGCAGTCGAGTTCGCGGATCTGGGCGTCGCCGTTGCCACGGCAGAGGTCGGTGTTGCTTCGGCGAGTGTCTGTTGCCCGGACACAAGGGACGGCCTGGAGCGCATGGGGTCGACCGCCCCCCCTTGGCCCTTGCTTGGAGTAGGATGCCAACCTAGCGTCTATGGGGCACGAAAGTCGTGCAGGATGAGTCAAGTTTCGGATCTGATGGTTCTGGCCGAGAGTCGAGAGCCATGAGTCGACAGTCCGGACGGCGGCGATTCCGGGCTCTTGACTCACGGCTCTCGACTGTTGACGCGGGGCTCGGGTCGCAGCATGCCTCGTCGGGCTGGGGCGGAGCCCCGCTAG
>JAFGIS010000180.1 GCA_016929495.1 Polyangiaceae bacterium
GCACTGCTGCTGCCGGCCTGCGCACTGCTGCTGCCGGCCTGCGCACTGCTGCTGCCGGCCTGCGCACTGCTGCTGCCGGCCTGCGCATTGCCGCTGCCGGCCTGTGCGTTGTTGTCGTCATCGTCGTCGGTCGTCTTGCAGCCAGACAGACACGCTGCCCCTGTCGCGAGGGCCATTGTCAGTGCCAGAAATCTGTTGAGTTCGATAGCCATGGATCCATCCTCCTCTTGGGCCGAGAAGCTTGATAACACGTTTGCAGGCGCAAACGTCAAACGAGAAAAACGACGCCACTGAACCGGCCTCCGCAGGGCCGATTCGGTTCTGGCATACTCCGGGTCGCGGGGATTCTTGTCGGGTCGCTCTACGCGGGTTGTCACTGGGCCGGCCCACTGGCCCAACTCAGGTCCAGGTGATGTCGAACGTCGCGTCTGACAGGCTCTCGAGGCGCACTCTGAGCTCGGGCGTGCGCTGATGGTGCAGCAGCGCGCCTTCGAAAACACCGACGTAGTAGCAGTCGACGTAACCGAAGACGTTTCTGAGCTCGATCTCGTAGTGGCGCTCACCCAAACGGCGTGATGCGACGCGCCCGACGCTCAGTGAAAGCTCGATGGCACGCGGAGCGAAGTCAAGCAAGCGTTCGACGTCCCCTGCGATCAGCCCGACCACCACGCGACCTGCCAGGCTTGCGGCAAACGTCGGGTAGGCGCGCCAGCCAAACCGTCGCAGTGCCTCGCGTGTGGGCAGGTCCGGGTACAGGCGCGGCGCCAGCGCCGCCGTGAGCTCCATGTGCTCGCGCAAAGGATAGTCCTTGAACGCCACGTACCTGGTCTGCAGGAGGCGGCGCAGCTCGGGCGTGTCATCGAAGCTGACTTCGCGGGCCCCCTCGATGACGTCGCGAAAGAACATGCCCTTGCACTTCGCCGAGGCTGGGACTCGCGCGAGGTAGGCGGCGACGTCGAGCTCGGACGCCATGTCGGGCTCTACGAAAGGAGGTCGGGCCGCCGCTGCATCCATGTGTCGTTCGGTGCTCACTTCCCGCGTGTCGGAGCTGGAGGGGGCATGGGGTCGCACACGACCGGAGGTCGTTTCTTGGTCTGAGTGCGCGGGGGAGTGCGCGTCGTCGAGCCCGGAGAAGCGGTGGACGCACCGGGTGGCGGCGTAGCGAAGTGGCGTGGTGCGGGCCGCGGCACCGGGTCGGCTGGTGGCGGCGGCACCGGATCGGCTGGCGGCGGCGGCACCGGATCGGCTGGTGGCGGCGGCATGGGGTCGCATACGACCGGGGGCGTGAAGGTCGACGTCGGTTGCGGATGCCCGGTCGCCGTTCCAGCATCCTGCGGTGTGGGCATGGGGTCGCATACGACCGAGGACTTGCAGGCCGTGAGCCCGATGGCACCGGGCACGAGCACGCTGCGCAGGTGCTTGATGACGCGTTGACGCACCGCACCGGTCGGTGCCGCTCCCCCGTCACGCTCCACTGTTGGGTTCTTGGTCATGGCCTCTCTCCGACCGGCGGCAACGAGAGAGTAGCCCAATCGGGCGGGCGTGAGGAGACAGCGGGTGGAGCTGTCTGCGCGCACGGTGCGCCTGCCCGAGTACCGTGCCTGTGGCCGCACGACAGGGCCGTCGCGCGATTCGAGCTCGCTGCGTCGCGGCGCCATTCTCGGCGTCGGCCCGTAGGCCGTGCGACGCGCCTGGCGTTGCGCGTGGGCGCCGGCTACACGAAGGAAGTAGGCTTGCATGCCGAACAACTGCCGAAACTGTGGCGCCCCGTTGGACGATTCCTTGCCGGGCGACCTCATTCGCTGTCCGTTCTGCGGGAAGGTGACGCGCGAGCAGCCTGCACGCGTGCCGCAGCGCCTTCCCGAAGGTCAAGGTCCCCATGTTCCGGGCCAAGGCGGCCGCACGCCGATCCGCGCACCCGGCGTGCTCGTTGCGGTTCTGGCGGCGAGTGGCATGGGGCTGCTCATTGCGATTGGAGCCGCGACGACCTTCTCTGGTCCGACCAGCGGAGGCGACTGCCCCTCGAGCTTCGGGCGCTCGGGTGAAGTCAATTGCAGGTGCCGGAGCGGACAGCTGTCCGGAGCCGTGTGGGGTACGGACATCTACACGACGGATTCGTCCTTCTGCGCGGCCGCCGTCCATGCGGGGGCCATAGCTGCAACCGGCGGGCGCGTGACGGCGCATTCGGCGCCAGGATGCGCTTCGTACACCGGAACGACGCGCAACGGCGTCACGACGCACGACTGGGGAAGTTACGGCTCGAGCTTCTACTTCGTCGGCCATGGAACGGGCGATTGCGTCGTGGGCTCTCATATCAGCGGAGGCGACTGTCCCTCGAGGTTCGGGAACATCACTGAGGTCGACTGCACGTGCGGGAGCGGGCAGTTGCCGGCTGCGGTCTGGGGTACGGACATCTACACGACGGATTCGTCCTTCTGTGCGGCGGCCGTCCACGCCGGGGCCACCACCGCCAGCGGCGGGCGCGTGACGGCGCGTTCGGCGCCAGGATGCGCTTCGTATGCCGGAACGACGCGCAACGGAGTCACGACGCTCGACTGGGGAAGCTATGGCTCGAGTTTCTACTTCGTCGGGCACGGAACGGGCAAATGCGCCACAGCCTCCACACCGAGCGAGGAACGCTGTCCCTCGCGCTATCCCATCGGCACGGCGCAGGTCGAGTGCACCTGCGCGTCGGATCAGTTCGGGGGCACGGTTTGGGGCACGGACCTGTACACGACGGACTCGGCTTTCTGCCAGGCGGCGCTGCACGCCGGAGCCGTCGCTGCTCGAGGTGGTTGCGTCATGGCGCGAGAAGCGCCCGGCGCGAGACGCTATGAGGGTACCCGGCGCAACGGAGTCACGACGAGTGCCTGGGGAGCGTATCCACATAGCTTCCGGTTTCTCGACGCTGCCGCTGACGCGAAAGCGCCAGAGCGCAAGCGGGACGCGCCCCACAGGAACCCGCGGTTGCACTCGAGTTTCTAGAGTGGGCGCGATGCGGCGCCGCGACCGGAGCGATTGACAGGCGTCCATGATCGAGAGCAGCCGGCCCAGCGGTCTGAGCGCCACGTTCGATCTCGTGCGCGACCCTCATGTCAGGTCTGGTTTGACCCGTCCGCGCGCCACAACTACGCTCGCCGAACCATGCTCCTGGGCAACAAGGTCGTGGTGGTGTTGCCGGCTTACAATGCCGCCAGAACGCTGGAGCAAACCTATCGCGAGCTGCCCTTCGACATCGTCGACGAGGTCGTTCTGGTCGACGATCGGAGCGCCGACGACACTTTGGCGGTCGCCCGAGCGCTGGGCATCGAGCGGGTGATCGAGCACGACTCCAACCTGGGCTACGGGGGCAATCAGAAGACCTGCTACGACACGGCCCTCGGGCTGGGCGCAGACATCGTCGTCATGCTGCACCCAGACTACCAGTACACTCCCAAGCTCGTGCGTGCCATGGTCAGCGTGCTCGCCGAGGACGTCTACGACGTCGTGCTCGGCTCGCGGATCCTCGGCCACGGCGCCCGGCAGGGCGGCATGCCGCTCTACAAGTACGTGGCCAACCGCGTGCTGACGGCGTTCGAGAACATCGTGATCGGCCAGAAGTTGTCCGAGTACCACACGGGTTTTCGCGCCTACCGGCGTCGAGTCCTGGAGGCCATCCCCTATGCACGAAACTCCGATGACTTCGTTTTCGATAACCAGCTGCTGGTGCAAGCACACGCGCTGGGCTTTCGAATCGCCGAGCTGACTTGTCCTACCAAGTACTTCGAGGAGGCCTCGAGCATCACTCTCGTCCGGGGTCTGCGCTACGGGATCCTGTGCTGCGTCACTGCTCTGCAGTTCCGGTTGCATCGCATGGGGGTGCTTCGGTCTGCGCTGTTCGAACCCCGCAGTCCAGTGAGGTAGCCGAGAGGCGACGGAACGGTCCGGAGACGGCTCCGTCCCGGTTGGCTATCTTTTTCGCCGATCCGCGGAATCCGCTACCGGACCGGAGCGAGAGCGGCCGGTGCGGACGGCCGTCGCGCCGATAGCTGCACATTCGGCTTGTGGGAGGGCGCGAATTGAATCACGATCGCAGACCGCAATGGCTGATTCCAACAAAGAGACCCCGGCGAGCAACGAGAGCGCGGCGAGCAACGAGAGCGCGGCGAGCAACGAGAGCGCGGCGAGCAACGAGAGCGCGGCGAGCAACGAGA
>JAFGIS010000181.1 GCA_016929495.1 Polyangiaceae bacterium
ACAACAGACAACTCGACCGAAAAGGCCAAACAAGTGCACAAGGTGATCGGAGAAATCGAGAAGGTTTTCGGGCGCGGTGCGATTATGCAGCTCGGGGACGGCGCCGCGCTCGACCCCGTGTCGGTGATTGCGTCGGGCTCCTTCGCGCTGGACGAGGCGCTGGGCGTGGGCGGGTATCCCAGGGGCCGGGTCGTCGAGATCTATGGCCCGGAATCCAGCGGCAAGACCACGCTGGCCCTGCACGCGATCGCCAAGGTCCAAGGCTCCGGCGGGATCGCGGCGTTCATCGATGCCGAGCACGCCTTCGACCTGCGCTACGCCAAGGCGATCGGGATCGATCCCGCGAAGCTTCTGGTGTCCCAGCCGGACTGCGGTGAACAGGCGCTGGAGATCACCGAGGCGCTCACCCGAACCGCCGCGGTCGGTCTGATCGTCATCGACTCGGTGGCGGCCCTGGTGCCACGGGCGGAGATCGCCGGGGACATGGGCGACGCGCACATGGGGCTGCAGGCCAGGTTGATGAGCCAGGCTCTACGCAAGCTCACCTCGGTCGCCCACAAGACGGAGACGACGCTGCTCTTCATCAATCAGCTGCGTCAGAAGATCGGAGTGGTCTTCGGAAACCCGGAGACCACCACCGGGGGCAGCGCGCTCAAGTTCTACGCCAGCGTGCGTCTCGACGTAAGGCGGATCGGCAAGGTGACCGTGGGCGAGCAGGTTGTCGGAAACCGAACACGCGTCAAAGTCGTCAAGAACAAGTGCGCCCCGCCGTTTGCCGAAGCGGAGTTCGATATCCGCTGGGGCACCGGTATCGACGAGGTCGCAGACGTCGTGGAGACGGCGATCCAGGTTGGAACGCTCGAGAAGAACGGCGCGCACCTGATGTTCGACGGCAAGAGCATCGGCCAGGGAAGAGAGCGCGTCCGCGAGCTGCTCTCGGGCGAGCCCAAGCTGCTCGATCTGGTCACAAGGAAGACCCTGGCGGCGCTTCCGTCGAGGTTGCTTCATGCGAAACCGCGCGTGGGCGCGTCGGAGAAGGCGGCGTAGACACCGGCAGACGGCTGCCTTGTGGGCCGGAGGCCCGAGCAGACCGCACGCAGACAGGTCGTTTCAGTTCCGCGCCCGTGCAACATCGCGACGAAAGAGGCGCTGTGACGGGCGCGGTGCTGGCCGCCAAGGAGGAACCCCGATGTTCGTCGAGGTCTCCCGCTGAAAGTACGAGTCGTAGTGCCTACTGGGCCGTCAGCCGCATTGGGGGGCGGGTGAGGGACAGAACCCCACCGGACGTGCCAGGAAGGCTACTGCGGCGCGTCCCGTCTGGGTCTCTTGTTGATGTCGAGGACGCCCTTGCGCACGCGCACGGAGTCGGGGGTCACTTCCGCCAGCTCGTCGCGGTCGATGAAGTCGAGCGCGGTCTCGATGGTGAGAATACGCGCCGGCGAGAGAATGACGTTCTCGTCGCGCCCGGCGGCCCGGATGTTCGTGAGCTTCTTCTCGCGCGTGACGTTCACGTCCAGATCGTTCGGGCGGTTGTGCTCGCCGACGATCATGCCTTCGTACACGAGGGTACCGGGCTCCACGAACAGCACGCCGCGCGGCTGCAAGTGGAACAGCGCATAGGGGGTCGCGACGCCTGCGCGGTCTGCGACGATCGCTCCGCTCGAGCGCCGCAGCATGGGGCCATGATACGGCTGCCAGCCGTCGAAGATCGTGTTCAAGAGCCCTGTGCCGCGCGTTTCGGTGAGAAATGACGAGCGGAAGCCGATGAGGCCGCGGGATGGGACCCGAAATTCCATACGTGCACGCCCGAAGCCGAGATTGCTCATTTTCAGCATCTGGCCTTTTCGTTCGCCAAGGCGAGTCGTCACCGGGCCCACGAACTCCTCCGGCACGTCGACGACGACTCGTTCGACGGGTTCGCAGCGCTGTCCGTCGATTTCGCGGACGACGACCTCGGGCATGCCGAGCGCGAATTCATAGCCCTCGCGGCGCATCGTCTCGGCCAGGACGGCCAGCATCAGTTCACCACGCCCGTGTACGATGAAAGTGTCGGGCTCGTCGGTGGCTTCTATCCGGAGCGCCAGGTTGCGCTTGCCCTCGCGCTCCAGGCGGTCTTTCAGATGTCGGCTCGTGACCCACTTGCCCACTCTGCCGGCGAAGGGCGAGGTGTTGACGACGAAGCGGATCTTGATCGTCGGCTCCTCGACCGAGATGCGCGGCAGCGGCTCCGGGCGGTCTGGGTGGGCCAGGGTGTCGCCGATCTGCACCGGCTCGATCCCGGCGACCGCGACGATATCTCCGGCGCTCGCCTGGTCCGTCTTCACCCTGCGGTTGGTCTCGTAGCGGAACAGCGTGCCGGCCTTCTCCATTGAGGTCGAGCGTTCCTGCAGCAAGACGACCGGCTGCCCCGGCTGGAGCCTCCCATCGGCTACGCGTCCGATGGCAAGCCGACCGACGTAGTCGTCGTGCTCGATGTTGTGCACCAGGAATCTGAGCGGCAGCTGTGGATCGCCGCTCGGGCGCGGAACTCGCTGTACGATGGCCTCGAACAACGCCGACAGGTCGCCTTCCGGGCCATCGAGCGAGCGCTTGACCAGGCCCTCCTTGCCCACGGCGAACAACGCCAAGAAGTCCGCTTGTTCGTCCGTAGCTCCCAGATCGCAGAACAGGTCGAATACCTCGCTCAGGACTTCTTCGGGACGAGCATCGTGGCGGTCGATCTTGTTGATGACGACGATGATGGGCAGTCCTAGCTCGATGGCCTTGTTCAGGACGAAGCGCGTCTGCGGCAACGGGCCCTCGGCGGCGTCCACCAACAGGAGCGCGCCGTCGGCCATCTTCAGAGTCCGTTCGACTTCGCCGCCGAAGTCCGCATGGCCCGGGGTGTCGATGATGTTGATGCAGTAGTCCTGCCAGGCCACACTGCAGTTCTTGGCCAGGATCGTGATACCTCGCTCGCGTTCGAGATCTCCCGAGTCGAGCAAGCGCTCCTGCACGGCCTCGTTGGCGCGAAAAGCCCCAGTCTGCCGTAGCATCGCGTCCACCAGAGTCGTCTTCCCGTGGTCGACGTGCGCAATGATGGCGACGTTGCGTAGGTGGTCTTGGTCGCGGGCCGGCATGGTGGCGCGGCCTCTTAGCACACACTGCGAGATCGGCCATGGCCGGGCCCGTCAGCTCCGGGCGTGCGCCAGAGCTGCGGGCGACCACACCCGAACCGAGACGACGGCCGCACGACCGACGAGGAAGAACGACGCGGCGTCTGTGCGCGGCTCGTAGCCATGCCGCCGGGTCCTCGGGGCAACTCCCGTCGGACCGGAGCCGAGCCGTTGCGCCAGCAGACTTCCTGTTCTGCTGGATCAGGTTTCTGGCTCGACGGGCGGCGCCGGCTCACCGTCGAGGACTTCGCGCACCTTGAGCGTCAGTTCGAGCGGAGTGAAAGGCTTCTGCAAGAAGAACGCGCCGGGAGCGAGGATACCGTGGTGCACGACGGCATTGTCGGTGTAACCGGACATGTACAGTACGCGCAGCTTGGGACACGTGATTCGGAGTTGGTTAGCCAGTTCGACGCCGTTGGCGCCCCCCGGAACGACGACATCGGTCAAGAGCAGGTCCACGGGTCCCTCGGATGAGACCAACGTGAGTGCCTCCGATGCACTGCCGGCGGCAGTCACTGTGTATCCCTCGCGAGCGAGCACACGGCAAGCCAGGTCGCGCAGCATCTGCTCATCTTCGACGAGCAGGATCGACTCGGTCCCGCCACGGCCCGCGATCGCTGGTACGGAGGGCATGGCCTGCTCCGATTCCGCCGGCGCGGACGGCAAATACACCTTAACTGTCGTGCCTTGGTCGAGTTCACTGTACAGCCATACGTGGCCGCCCGACTGCGCGACGATGCCGTGAACGGTCGCCAATCCCAGGCCGGTGCCCTTGCCTTTCTGCTTGGTCGTGAAGAAAGGCTCGAATGCCTTCGCCCTGGTTTCGGCAGTCATCCCAGCGCCGGTGTCCGACACCGCTATCAAGACGTAGGGGCCGCTGCTCACATCGGCGTGCTGGTGGGCATAGGCGTCGCTCAAGTACACGTTGCGCGCCTCGAGCGTGAGTCTGCCGCCCTCCGGCATGGCGTCGCGAGCATTGACCACGAGGTTCATGATGACCTGCTCGAGTTGGCCATTGTCTACCTTGACGTGCGCGGGTGCAGCGTCAACTACCAACTGAAGGTCGATGTCCTCGCCCACCAGCGTGCGGAGCATGCCTCCCATGGCTTTCAACACGTCGTTGACATCGAGAACCTGCAACTCTCGCACTTGGTGTCGGCTGAAAGTCAGCAGCTGACGGGTCAAGCTGGCTGCGCGGTCCGCAGCTTGGCGGATCTGCTCCATCTCGCCACGGAACCGATCGTCTCCACGCAGATGCGACAGTACGACCTCGCTGTTGCCCATGATGACGGTCAGGATGTTGTTGAAATCGTGAGCCACGCTGCCGGTCAGTCTACCGAGTGCCTCCATTTTCTGAGCGTGGTGGTACTGCTCCTCGAGCTGACGCCGCTCTTCGTTGAGTCGAAGTCGCGCGAGCACTCCTGCGACCTGTTGCGCCACGCATTCGGCCAGCTTGACATCCGGATCCGAGAACTCTCGGGGTCGTACGGAGCCGAGGAGCAGCGCGGCGACCGCTTTGCCGTCGAATACGACGGGTACGGCGAGCAAGGAGGTGATCCCGGCGCGCTGTAGCCTGTCCGAAACCGAAGCCAGCCTCGGGTCGCCGGCGACATCGAGCACCGCCAGCGACGCCTGGTCTTGGAAGACCAGGCGCGCCGCGGGGTTGTCCGCCAGTCTCACCACCTCGCCCAGAAGTCGCGGAGGGCCACCTCTGTGGTGCGATGCGATGACGGTCACCTCGGCGCGAGACGCATCGAGCACAGCTGCCGTCGCCTGGTCCAGGTCGAACGCGTCAACCAGCTCGCGGCAGGTCATCGCCAGCATGCTGGTGCTGCGCCGTTCGGCGCCGGACGCCCCGATCACGCGATTGAGCAATGCGAGCTCCCTGTTGCGCTGCTGGAGATCCGCCTGCGCGCGCCGCCGCCGGACCACCTCCGCCTCGAGGACGACATTGGCGCTGGCTAGCTCTGCCGTGCGTGCTTGCACTCGTCGTTCGAGCTGCTCGTGGGCCAGGCGCAGCGCGTCTTCGACCTGCTGGCGCACCGCGATCTCCCTGGCCAGCTGCGCGTTCTGCTCCGCAAGCTGGCGCTGCATGGAGCGCAGGGCCAGATGAACGCGCACACGTGCCAGGACCTCGGTCATCTCGAGTGGCTTGGTGATGTAGTCGACGGCCCCCGCCTCGAATCCGGCTAGCTTGGGTTCGAGTTCGCTGAGTGCGGTCAGGAAGATGACCGGTATGTCTCTGGTCGCGTCCGATGCCTTGAGTCGGCGGCATGTCTCGAAACCGTCCAGACCCGGCATGAGAACGTCGAGCAGGATCAGGTCGGGCTTTGCGTACGCGGCCTTCTCGAGTGCGCTCTGGCCGTCTCGGGCGATCAGTGTCTCGAACCCCTCGCTGGTCAGCATGCCTGCCAATAGCTGCACGTTGTCCAGACGGTCGTCGACGATGAGCAACGTCGGCTTCTGCTCTTCGGTCTCGACCGTGCTATCGGGCGGCACCGTCATGAGGACACTCCACTCTCGTGAGTCGCGCCATCATCCCTGTCACGGGCGGCGCAGGGAATGAACCGCTCGATCCACGCGAGCACCGCGCGTTCGTCGAACGCTCTGGCAAGCTCGCTCAACCGACGCGCGAATGCCTGATGCTCCGTTTCGAGCTGCGACGCGCGATCCACGATGCGGTAGAGGCTGCCGCGGAGCGCGAGATCATGAAGAACCCGAAGCTCGGATTCCGGAGGCGGCGCCATCGCGGCTGCGTCCTGTTCACCTGCCGGATCGCCTGCTGCGGTTCGCAGCGGAGGCTCTCGAAGCAGGCTAGCGGATGTGACGACGGGCAGTCCGCGGTTACGCGGCGAAGAGTCTTCCCGAACATCGGGCACCGTGAGGACGAACCAGAACGAGGAGCCCCGTCCCGGCTTGCTGACGACATCGATCTCACCGCCCATGAGCCGGACGAGCTCCTGGCTGATGGCCAGGCCGAGACCCGTGCCCTCGGCCTGGTGCCCCAGCTCACCCGCTTGCTCGAACGGCAGGAAGATCCTCGCTCGGTCTGCTGGGTCGAGCCCGGGTCCCGTATCCGAGACCGTGAAGCGCAGCGTCGCCGTTCGCGTGCCGGCATCCGCTTGAGTCGCCCCGATCGATTCCACGGTCAAGTCGACGCCGCCGCGATCGGTGAACTTGATCGCGTTGCCGAGCAAGTTCAAGAGCACCCGGCGCAGCTGGACTTCATCGGCCAGGATCTGGCTTGGCAAGATGAGAGGAGCGTGCCACTCCAGGGTCAGCGCTTTCTCCTCGGCGCGGCTGCGCACGAGACTGATGACGCTCTCGAGGAAGGGCCGTAGCCTGAGCTTGGCGAGGCGCAGCTCGATACGTCCGGCCTCCGTCTTTGCCAGGTCCAGCAGATCGCTAATCATCGTGAGCAGGTGCTCGCCGCTACGGCGGATCACGTCCAAGCCTTCGACGAGCTCCGGGTCGTCGCTGCGTTGGGCGAGCAGCTGCGCGTAGCCCAGAATGCCGTTGAGGGGCGTTCTGAGCTCGTGGCTCATCTTGGTGAGAAACGTGCTCTTGGCCGTGCTCGCGGCCTCTGCCCGGTCCTTCGCCTCGGCGAGTTCGGCCGTGCGGCGCAGGACCAAGGTCTCGAGCCGGTCGTACATCAGGGCGTTTTCCATGGAGATGGCCATCTGCGCCGAGAGCAAGCGCAGGGTTTCGAGGCGCGCTTCCGTGAACACGCCCGCAATGACGTTATTCTCCAGGTAGGCGACGAGTCGGAGTTGCCCTTTGTGGCAAACCGGCAAGCCCAGGACCGCTTTCACCCGATGCTCCCGGATGTAGGGCTCACCGGCGAATTGCGGATCGACGCCTGCATCCTGCAAGACGACGGCGTTGCCCGAACGGATCACGTAGTTGACGATCGCCTGTGACAGGTCCCGAGCCTCGCGAAGCGGAAGGCGCAATCCCGCCTCCACCGTGTCGCCGTCGGCATGACCCCTGCCGACGACCAGCCATCCGCCCTCGTCTCGATAGAGCAGCACGGCGCGTTCGGCCCCCGCATTCTCGAGAACCAGGCGGATCAGCTCCGCGCACAGGTCGTCGAGCTCCACCGTCTGCGACAGAGTCTGCTGGGCCTTGAGCAGACTCCTGATATCGAGGTTCCCTGTTCCGCGTTCACCCGTCGATGCGCTGACCGCGCTGGCGCGCTGCGACGGCTCGTCCCCGCTCCGAAGTCGGGAGATCGGGCTCATGCTGCCAGGCTCGGGCGTGAACACCGAGTCGAGCTGGGCAACCTTCGCGGCCGCGCCCCATGCTGCGTAGAGCCGACGCGACCTGCCGGCGTGGACGCGGCTGAGATCCGCTTGCCCCTGCGCGAGGAAGAAGGTAGCGCAGAGTTCGCAGGCGAGCGCCTCTTCCTGCACGAATCCCTGCTCGGCTGCGCCCGAAATGGCGTCTTGATACCGACGCAGTGCCTCCCAATGCCTCCCCGTGATCCGCGCCTGTTCGGCGCGCATCAGAGCCAGCTTGTGGCCGTGGTTCATCGGCGCGTGTCGTGCCCAGACCTCCATGTGTTCCAGGTTGCGGCTGATCCGTGCCAGTATCGTCGTCTGCCCTTCGGGCGTTGCTTCCGCGTGGGCCGCAGCGTTTGCGAGCGTGTCATAGAAGTAGTGGATGGGGACCAGGTACAGCCCCACTGCGTACGAGAGGTAGGCCTCCGCCTCGGCAAACTGCGCCGCTGCTTGCTTCGGTGAGCCGAACAGGAAGCACAACAGAGCGCGGTACAGCTTGATGCGCAGCACCTCGGCGTAGTCTTTGAGCTCGAGCGCCAGCGCAAGCAGCCGCGCTTCGTCGTAGTTCTCGCCGCGGAGGACCAGGGGGTCGTCCGCCTTCCCTTGTAGGTTGAGCGTGAGCTGGACTACCAGCTCGGACCAT
Organism: Polyangiaceae bacterium; assembly: GCA_016929495.1. Taxonomy (GTDB): domain Bacteria; phylum Myxococcota_A; class Polyangia; order Polyangiales; family Polyangiaceae; genus JAFGIS01. Next base: position 8,079 of record JAFGIS010000181.1, read on the forward strand.
TGCCCCAGGCGCTCCATGCGCATCTCGACGCAGGTCTCGACCGCTTTGCGGGCTTCGGCCTCTGCTTGAGCCAACGGCGCGCCGACGAAAAGGAAATGCCAAGAATGCCACCAAGCGCAGTAGGCAGCAAACTCGAAATTGCCGGAGCGCGGCGCCATGACGGCCCCCTCTGCGAGGAGCGGGAGCGTGCTTCTCAGGTGCTCGTAGCGGTGCGTGATGAACCCGCCGAAGGACGTGTTCAGCGGTGCCACCAGGCTGTCCGACTTGAAACGTTTTTCGAACAGCTTCATCGTGACCGCGGTCAGCAGGCGCGTCTTGGCGATGTCGTGCAAGCCGGCGGCGAGCATCAGTGCGAATGTGGCGAGAGACACGGGCGACCAGGGTCCGAGTCCGCGCTCCAGACAGAGCCGCACCATGCGCGCGACGAAGACGAAACAGAGGTGTACGTTCTCGCTGTAGAGCGGACCGTTGACCATCGCGGCGGCTTCCAGAACGACGGCGACCTCCGGCGGCGCATCGGGGAGGTCTGGCAACTCCCCAATGCGCGCTTCGGTGAGCCAATCTGCGGTTTCGCCGAAGTAGCGCCGCGCCTCCTCGGGCGATGGATCGCGAAGAATGCTCACGCCCAGCGATTCGATGAGGTCCAGCGTACGAGCGATCGCTTCCGAGGGCCGTGCCCGCAGGAGGAGCGACGTGACTCGCGCCATCCTGACGCGTGCGGCATCGAGTTCCGTCCTTGCCCGACACTCGGTGTTCCAGCAGATCGTCTCGAGCCGATCTGTCCCCCCTGTGAGCGCAAGGCACGTGGCCAAGAGCGAGTGTGCCTTGAGCATGGCCTCGTAGCGAGTGCTCCAAGCGTCGTCGGGCAACAGCGCCAGCGCGTGTTCCAGGTACTCCCCCGCCGATTGGAATGCTGCCGCAGCGTAGGCTTGGTCCGCCGCCCCCATGAAGAGCTCGGCGACGGCCGCGCGCTCCGCCTCATCGCGCAGACCGCCTTCGGCCTTCCGATAGTGCTGCACGATCGCGAACAAGCGATGCTCCGGGGCGGCCGATGGCGCGCCCGCCTGCAACGTCCGTGCGATCTTCAGATGGATCCGTTGCTGTGCCTCCTCGTCGAGCTGGCTGCAGCAGGCCTGCCAGACCGGGTCGTGGAGGAACGCAAACCGCAGTGATTCGCTGCGATCCGCATCGTCCGGGTTCGGGTCGAGCGCAATGATCAGTTCCTCGGTGACGGCCTGACGCAGATCATCCAAGGCGGCCGATGGGCTCGTGTCGGCGACAAGAGCCAGAGTATCCACTCGAAACTCCGTGCCGAGGCAAGCCGCGATCTGCAGGAGACGCGACGTGCTTCGTGGGAGCTGCCCGAGCCGGCCAGCCACGAGATCGACGACGTTGTCTGCGCTGATGTGGCTCGTGATCCGCGCGGCGTCCCATATCCAGCGATGCTCGTCGAAGTCGAACGACAAGCAATCCTCGTCGCAGATGCTGCGCAGGAATTGGCGAGCGAAGAGCGGGTTACCCTGCGTCTTGGCGTGTACGAGCTCACCGAGCACTCGGGCATCCTCGGCACTGCAACACAGGCCGTCGCGGACGAGCTCGACGATTTCCGCGCGCTCCAGATTGGCCAGTCGTATGATCTCGAACGGCACATCGCCTGCTTCCAGGTAGGCGAGCAGCACTTCCAGCGGGTGATCCTGCGCGATGTTCTCGTCGCGGTAGGCTCCGACGAGCATGAAATGGGTGATGGTCTCGTCCATGGCCAGCAGACTGAGCAGCGCGACCGACGCGCTATCGCCCCACTGCCAGTCGTCGATGAACAAGACGAGCGGGCGTTCCGCCGTGCAGACCGTCTTGACGAACGTGCGGAAAGCAAGATCGAACCGGTTCCGGCTTTCTTGAGGCCCCAGCGCCGCGGCCGCCGGCTGCTTGCCCAGCACCTGCTCGAGACACGGGAACACCTCGGTGAGCGCAGCCGCGTGCGAGCCCAACGTGCTCAGTATGCCGGTGCGCCAGTGGGCCAGTCGGTCCTCGGGTTCGGTGAGAGCCAGAGCGACCCAGCGCTCGAACGCTTGACTGAGAGCGGCATACGGAGTGCCGCTCGCATAGGGGTCGAACTTGCCGCTGATGAAATAGCCGCCACCGCGACGCACCGGCTCCCGCAACTCTGCGACCAGCGCCGACTTGCCCACCCCGCCGGGACCCGTCACCAGCACGATCGAGCAGCTTCCTCCGAGCGCGCGCCCCAGGGCCGCCTGGGTCGTCGCGATGCTCGTGGCGCGTCCGTATAGCCTGTCCGGGATCTCCAGCAAGCAGTGGTCGTCGCGTGTCCCGAGCTCGAAGGCCGGCGGAGCCGGCCGCGCCTGCCCGCCGTCAACGCACACCGCCAGGCACCGAACGAGATCCTCCTTGACCCCGAAGGCGGACTGATAGCGGTCGGCGGGCGCTTTGGCGAGAAGCCTCATCACCAGGTTCGACAGCACCGTGGGTGCATCCGGTCTGAGCTCTGCGACGCGGGGTGCATGCTTGGCGAGGTGAGCGTGGACGAGGGCCAGCGGGTCGTCGCTCTGAAACGGAAGGCGACCCGTGAGCATCTCGTAGAACGTCGCCCCGAGCGAGTAGAGGTCCGCCCGGTGGTCGACGGGGCGGTTCGTTCGACCGGTCTGCTCGGGAGAGAGATAGGGAAGAGTGCCTTGCACGAGTCTCGCCGGCTCTCTGTGCGGCGATTTGGGGTGCACCCTCGTGGCGAGCCCGAAATCGATGACCTTGAGGACGTTCGTCTCCGGATTGAGCACCAGGTTGGTTGGATTGATGTCGCGATGCACGACGCCACCCGCGTGCACCTGACTGATAGCTTCGGCGATTCGGATCGCGAGCTCGAGGAACCGCACGACGGTCAGCCCGGCTGTGCCGCTCCGCCACCATCGAGCCAGCCAGACGTCGAGCGATGAGCCCCCGAAGTCCTCGAGGACGAGCACGGCCGTCTGCCGATAGCGTTCGACGCCCCAGGCTCGTACGATGCCGGGCGCCTGTAGCCCCCTCAGGATCTCGTACTCCTGTTCGTATCGGACGAGCGCGTCCGGTTCCGGAAAGTCGGGCTTGAGGACCTTGAGGATGACGGGGCACTCGTCGCGCAGTCGGGTCGCCCGGTACGCCGCCGAGGTCGCGCTGTCGTGCAGGCGCTCACCCAAGTCGTACTCAGGGAGGGCGGGTCTGGCTCCCGGCGGTGATTTCAATTGCTCCATGCGCCGCTCCGTCGTCCGCACGCCGCCCGCAGCCGGCGCGGTCGGCTCACGTCGCGCTGCGGTGGTGCCGTTGGCCCTCAGGTGGCAACCACGCGTCGGGGCAGTATCTCCCGGTGCCGATTGGCTGACCAGCCCCTTGTCGACTCAGGCGCAGAGCGGAGCTCCGAGCGGCAGAGACAGATGCCGACTCGTTGGCCGATCCCACGGAACGGCGGCGAACGACCGAGCGCGCGAACTTGGCCCCCGGCGACAGGCCACCGGTACCATTTGCGCCTGGAGGTTCTCGATGTTCCGCGTGCCCATCAAAAACCGTTCTCGCACCTCGCGCCGGACGCTCCGCGCTCGTTGTCAAGTCGTTCGCGAACGCGACTTCCGTTTGGTCGCCGATCGGGTGAAGAACCTCTCCGCGAGCGGAATGCTGGTTGCACCGGCCGATCCGGTGCTGACCGGCGAGCGGCTCATCGTCTCTTTCCGGCTCCCGCAGAGCGACTTCTGGATCGACGCGGAGGCTGTCGTGTCAAGGGTCGTGCACGGCCGTCGCGCAGGAGAGAACACGCGGGCCCTGGGTGTGCAGTTCGACAACCTCGACCCGGAGGCCCGTCGTGCCCTCGAGCTCTGTCTGTGCCACGCGCCTCCGGTCCCTCCTGGCCGCAGCGCGAGCGAGCCGCCCACTCCGGCGCTCGTGCGTGCCTTGGCGCGATTGAGCGCCACCGGCACGACGGCACGCGCGTAGGACGGAGCCGAGCTTGCTCGGTCGATCCGTTCCCTCGGCGCGCGGGCGCGCCGGCTCCATCCTTCGGCGAGCAGCCGTGGCGCTCGGATCGGTGCTGCTCGTCGGGGTCAGTTTGGCCTACTGGTACCTCTGGCCCTCGGCCCGGTGTCCGCCGAACGCTCGAGCCGATCGCATGCGAGCCTTGTGCGCGCTCGGACTTCTCGCGACGACAGGCGAAGGCCGCGCCCAGATCGCCAGGCTGGGGCAGCGGCCCAGGATCTGTTTCGCAGACCTCAGCGAGGGGGTCCTTCTCGAGCCAGGGACCGTCTTGATCCTGCCGAGCGCGCGGTCGCATCGCATGAACGCGGCGCGCGCCGGCCACCTGATCTTGCACCAGCTCGATGGCGCTCCGCTCGATGAACGAGCCGCACGCTCCCACAGCGCCAGCTGCGAACAGCTCACCCGACGCGCGATGAACCGCGAGTCTGCGGCCCACGCGCTGGAGGCGCGCGTGGGCGAAGCGCTCGGCGTCGCGCTCTCGAGCACGCCGCCGCCGCTGCTCGAGCGAGCGTACCGAACCCGGTGCGAAACGCTCTGGGCAGAGGGCGGCCGGTAGACCGCGCTCCGCAGGAGACGACCCGTGGCACAATGGGCGGCGTGCACGTCCCGTTCGCCATCTACCTGCCGTACCTCCTGCTCACGCTCGTGATCGAGGGGCCGCTCGTCCTCGGCCTGCTCGTGAGGCGCTGTGGCTGGCAGAGGAGCCTCCTGGTCGCATTGCTCGCCAGTCTGCTTACGCACCCGCTGCTCTGGTTCGTGTGGTCACGAGTCGTTTCACCGCGGGCGCACTACAGCGCGTACGTCGCGAGCGGCGAGGGGCTGGTCTGGCTGATCGAGGCAGGGGTCTTCTTCTTCCTCGCCCTGTGGCCGACCGCGGACCGCGCGCGGAGCCGCACCAACAGGCCCGCTCGCCTTGCTGGCATCGCGCTCGGCGTTTCACTGGCGGCCAACCTCGCCTCGTGGGCTACCGGCGCGCTCCTGCACGAGCTCGGGCTGCTCAGGCCCCTCGTCATGACCGCCGCTCGCGGCATCGACGCCGTCCTCGCGTGGCCGCAGTAGCCCGAGCGCTGCAAACGACTCGCGCTCGGCCGGATACCGTTCTATCCTAGGGGCCATGTCTAGCGGCAGACGACTGACGACGTTCGTGTCACTTCTGGCTCTTCTCGCAGCAGCTCCGCACGCTCTGGCTCAGCCGGAAGCGGCTCCGGACCCACCACCGCCGGTGGGCGAGCCCGCACCCGCAGCAGCTTCTCCCGCTCAGCCGACGCCGCCAGCAGCCGAGACTCAGCCCCAGCCACCGCCGCCTGCCCCCGAGCCAGCGCCCCCGCCCCCCGAGCCAGCGAGCCCGGCCGGGCCGGAGGCTGCCGAGCCGCCTCCCGAGCCGCCCCCGCCCTACGAGCCGCCGGTGCCGCCGCGGGAAGACGGGGGTGGTACGAGCATGCGTCCGGATATTTCCGTCAGGATCGATCCGTTCAACTGGCTGCTGGAGGGGCGCTTGGGCGTGGAGCTCGAAGCGTCCCGGAAGTTCATCTCGGTCGAGATCGTTCCGATATTCCTCGTCAACTCGCAGCCGCCCTACCTCAATCTCAGCGGTGGCTTTCCGGACGTTCTGGAACAGGAGTCCAATGGCCTCGGGCCGCTCGCCGCGGCCTCGCTCGGCGTCGGATTCTGGATCAGCGGTGAACCCTTCGATGGCACCGTGCTCAAGGCCATCTATGAGCACAGCGGGTACACCTACCGGACCGAGGACGAGTTCGGTGACATCGACGAGGTCACCCATACCGGGCGTCGCCTTTTTGGTTTCCTCGGAGGGCAGCGGCGCTTCCCCCGCGATGGCGTGTTCACGATCGCCGGAGGCATTGGCCTCGGATGGGAGTTCAACCAGCAGAGCCGGTGCTTCGTCGGCGGGCAGCCGTCGTCGGACTGCCGCAATGACGATCTCCTGATTGCCCTGGACACGAGCAAGAACGAGGTCGTGGACCTCAACGGATCGCTGCACCCCGCCTACCTGATGGGGCGCATTTCGCTCGGCGTCGTGTTCTGAAGGAACAAGACGATCGTTCAACCGTGCGCGACCAGCAGCCGCCGCACCTCCGCCGTGCTCTGGGCACGGTCGAGGCTCTGCAGTAGATCCTCGGGCGGCAGCAGCACCTTCGGCCCGGCGAGCACGGAGCGACACAGGCCGCGAACCAGCTCCAGGTGAGCCCGCTCGGATTCTGGCTGGGTTGCCGGGACGGCGCCCCGAACATCGGCGAGCCACAGCTGGCCAGCGTCGTCGACCTCGAAGCGCAGCGCTGACGCGTCCGGCAAACGCACGCCGCTCTGCGCCAGCATGCCGAGCAGCGCCGCGGCCTGTGCGCACACGCCCAGGGCTTCCGTGGTGCTGGGGCCACCACGGCGCTCGAGCAGAGTCGTCAGTCGCTGCCCTTGGCGCAGGATGGCGAAGAACGGCCGGCCATCGCCATCCGTTCCCTCGTGAACCAACGGAGCGACGCCGGGCAGCCCGAGCGAGCGCACCAGCGCCGCGAGCGAAGCGTGCGCTTCGTCCGTCGGCGCCTGCGCGAAGACAACGGTGAGCGGACGCAGTGTGCGCAGGCATACGCCGAGCAGCCTCGACGCGGCGCGCGGCGGCTCCGTCCCCGGCTGCTCGGGCGCGGCCTCAGCGCCGCTCTTGTCGCCTCGACGCCCGGGCCGCTTGGAGCCGACGAGCGCGATACGGTCGACGCGTGGCGCGTCGAGCGCCTCGAGCCATCGGCTGGCGGAACGCAGATCCGGGAAGTCCCTGAGCAGCGAGGCGAGCAGCCGCCTCGCGTCCTTCTCTTGCCCGAGCGTCATCCAACGCTGGACGAGATCGAGTGCGAGCTGTTGGTACTCGGCGACGGATTCCCGCAGGCTCTCGAGCAGGGCATGCAGGGGTCGGATGCAGCCAGGGTCAGCGGCTGCGCCCGAAGCGATGCCGAGCATCGCCAGACGCCGACGAGCGCCAGGCGGGTAGCGCAGTACGGCGCGTTCGTCTCCGGAGAGCAGCAGCTTCACGCCCCGCTCGAGCATGGCCGGTCCGTGGCGGTTGGGCCGGTCGTGCAGCACCACGGCTTGTACGGCGCCGAGCGGCACGACGAGCTCCGCCAGTACTTCGGGTAGCTCGGACGCCGACTGTTCGAAGGCTTGGCGGAATGCGGCCCGGTCGAGCAGCCCGAAGAGAACCTGTGCGCGCTGGCGTTCATCGAACAGCTCGACGACCAGATCGAGCACCCGCCGCATGTGGCCGGAAGAGACCTGAGTGAAATCGATGCGCTCCAGTGCCTCGGCGAGTGCGGCTACGGCCTGCGTCTGAGAAGCCGACCGGCGTACGCAGCTCAAGTAGAGCAGCAGGTAGTCCACATCGGGCGCGATCCTGAGCACGCCTTCGGCCAGCCGCGTTGCCGAAGCTGGATCGAGCCGCTCGACCGCGCCGAACACACGCGAACGATCCACCTTGGCGAGCAGGTGCTGGCATACGCCGCGAGTCGTGGGCTGGCGGACGTCGTTGAGCAGCAGATCCTCGTGCGCGTTCGTTCGAAGGTGCAGTACCTTGCGGTGCTCGCGCAGGAACTTGAGGTGCTGACGCATCACGGCGAGCTCTTCGCGAGTGAGAGGCAGCTCCGCGGGCTTGTCCGGCTCGAGAGCGGGCTTGCCTTCGGCAGCCCGTGCCACGACCGTGGCCGGCGCCTCGGGCGGTTTGGGGCCCCCTCGGCGGAGCCTGCGCTTGCGTCGGCGCCGCGGGCCAGGACGATCGTCTCGGTCGGGCGCCCCCGAGCCTGTCGTGTGCGCGTGTTGCTGGCCGGCACGCGCCCCGTGCGGCCTGTTCGTCGCTGCAGTCGGTTGCCCTCGAGGCGTGGCTCCGTCGCGCAGTTCGTCCGTAGGCATGTCGCCGACCCTGTCCGTCGTCTGACATACGAGCAGGCCCAGCCGCTGTCAAACCGTGCGGTTCGGGCGCTGTTCGGTAGGCTCTTTCAGGACGACGCTCGGTGGGGTAGCTCTGGGCGAGCGACCCCAGCAGGTTCCCCATGCGCGGCTCGGACTCTGCCTCTGCGCAGCAGTTGGCTCTTGGCCTGGCGATAGCACTGCTCTTTGCCTGGCGGGCGACGAGCTACGGGCTGCTCGCGGACGACGCGTTCATCACTTTTCGCTACGCGGACCATCTCGCCCACGGGCTCGGCCTCACCTACAACCCGGGCGAGCGAGTCGAGGGCACCTCGAGCCTGCTGTGGACGCTCGTACTCGCCGGCGGATCGCGGATTGGCCTTGCTCCGCCTGAGTTCGCGCCGGTTCTGGGTGTGCTGTCGGGCGCTCTGTGCCTCGCCGCCGTGTATGGGGTCGCCCGTGGCGCCCTCGGCTGCCCCCGCGGCGCGGCGTTCGCCGGGGTGGCCACCCTGGCCCTCAATCCGAGCTTCGCCTTCTGGTCGGCGTCGGGCATGGAGACAGCGGCCTTCTCATTGCTGCTCGTCGCGAGTTGGGCCCTGGCCTACTCGCGTGTGGTCGAAACACCACCCGGTGCGGCGCTGCTCGCCGGGGTCGCCTTACTGCTCGGGCTCGCCCGGCCCGAGGGTTTGGCGGCCGCGGTGCTCGTGCCCGTGGGGTTCATCCTGCGCCGCGTCGGTCGCCGACCGCTGCTTGTCGCCACCGGGCTGCTTTGGGCCTGCGTCGCCGCCGTGCTCGTCTGGCGATGGGCGAACTATGGCGCTCTGCTACCGAATCCCGTCGCCGCCAAGATGGTGCCGACCCGAGCAGCCGCGATGCGCGGGCTTGCGTACGTTGGGGCGTTCTTGCGCCATGACGGCGTGATCTGGCTCGTGCCGCTCATGGCGCTCGTGCGCTGCAGGAGTGGACCCGTCGCGAGTCTCGTGGGCATCGTGCTGGGCTACTCGGGTTTGGTCGTGATGGCCGGTGGCGACGGGCTCTACCGCTACCGGCTCATGGCCCACGTGATGCCGCTCATAGCGCTCGCGGTGGCGGACGGCATCGGGCGACTCTGGGCTGCCAAGCCGCGCTGGGCGCTGGCGTCCGGCTTGCTCGTGGTCGGCGCGAGCCTCTCGCCGCTGTTCGAGCGAGGTTTCTTTCGCGAGTACACGGTACAACAAGTACGCCACTGGGAAGAGCGCTGGGACCAGGTCGGGCGCGCGCTTCGGGCCACCGCGCCACAACGCGCCGTTCTGGCTACCAACGTCGCGGGTCGTGTTCCCTACCGCTCGGGCCTCGACACCATCGACCTGCTCGGCCTCACCGACGCGACGATTGCGCACAGCTCGGTGAGCGACTTCGGCAAAGGCTACGCCGGCCACGAACGGGCCGATCCCGACTACGTCGTCGGCAAGCGGCCGGACCTCGTCTACTTCTCGGTCTTGGACGGCATGCCGTCCGGGCTGTCGTGCAGCGTCCGGGCGAACCGAGCCGCGCTCGCAAGAGGCTCGCTGTTTCGGTACGCGCCTGTGTTCGACCGTCCTGAGTTCGTGCGAGACTATGCGCCAGCGGTGCTGACCCTCGGCAGCGGGGAACGCGCGGCGCTGTTCGTTCGCCGAGATCTCCAACCCAGACCCGATCGGCGCCACCGTTTGTTCGTCGGCCACTGGTGCGACGTCGATGGCCGGTAGCGGGGTCCCAGAGCGGTCAGCGTCGAAACACGGAGAAGAGCCGATCGAGTGAAGGCCTGTCCATGGCGCGGGAAGGTCATCGAAACGCTCCTGGATCTCGGCACCCCGCCGTGCACCGACGCGCCGCGACTCGAGAGCGACAGCCGGCCCATGG
>JAFGIS010000182.1 GCA_016929495.1 Polyangiaceae bacterium
ATCCACCAGACAGATCAGCAGGTGGTAGAAGGCGAACTCGATCGTTCTGAGGAGGAACTTGGCCACGTTCAGCCTGTCTCGCTGACGAGCCGGCCGGGGGCAATAGGCAGCCAGTTTGCCCGGCTTTCCGAGTTGTTTGGTAGCACAGGGTGTGCACTTTCCCGTGGGGGGTGCGCGCAGTGCTCGGCTACGACAAGGAGCTGTGTCAGGCGGCGGTGAGACGCGTCGCACTTCACCGCCAGTCGATCTGAGGAGGATCCACGCCCAGCGCGACGGACAGCTCGCTCATGTCGCGCGTGATCTCGTCCTTCGGGATTTGCGTCTGGTGCGCCGGAGGATACCCCATGGCGCCGTACTCGATGTAGTCCACGAACGCCTCCACTCCCGTGCCAGTGAGGACCATGTCGGGCATGCGCGCACAGGAACCGTTGCCGGCCATCAGGTTGACCCGAATATGGGGATCATCCCCAGGTGGGTCATGCACCTTGGCGGCAACGAAGTCGGTCACGATCTGTCGACCGGCCTCGGTGAGGGGCTCTCCGTGACACCCATCTCCGAATGCGTACACCACGGGCAGCAGCTCGTCGCTGGGGCCAGGGATTGGGGCGCAGTCCTGCTCGCAGAAGTCCAGTGACTCGAACCGGTTGGCGTTGCCCTGGCAACCCCCGTACGTAAGCGGTTCGCACCGCTGCGTGGCTGCGTTGAACCAGTACACCGGGATCGCCGCGTCGCACGGGCCAGCATCCCAAGGCTGCTGGCAGTGCGCGTCGCCAGCGGTCGCCAGCCAGCAGCCATCGTCGCACCGGTTGCCTTGTGCGTCCACGGAGCCTTGCTGGCATGGGCAGCAACCACAAGGACTCTGGCACTCTTGGCCGCACCATGGAGCGGGCGCGCAACCGACGAGGCTGCAGTCGGCCCCGGCGATCCCAGCTCCGGCGGCCGGTGTATCTTCGATGCCACCGTTGCCCGTGATGCCGCCGTCGGACGAGCTCCCGCCTGTCCAGCTCGCCTCCCCGGCCTGCGCAAAGCCGCCCTCTCCCGCCGGCCCCCCTCCGGTTGCGCTGCCACCCGCTGCGCTGACCGTTGCGCCGCCAGCCGACGGATCCATCGACCCACCGGTTGGCGAAACACCACCGCCCGTCCCGCCCGCTGCGCTGCCGCAGGCTAGCGCCGTTACGGCCAGAAGTCCGACCGCCAGTGCAGCAATCCGACCGCCTCTCTCTGCGCGGAGTCGTGCCATGGGAGCCTCAACGAGCGGAGGACGCACGACCTCTTCAGGACCGCGTCATCGCTGAAGGATTCCAGATTTCGTGTCGGGGCGCAATGGCCAACCGTTTGACCGAGTTCGGGTACACGGCAGCAAGCCCAAGCAGGACTCAGTTGTAGTCGCCGCTGCACACGTCGTCGTTGACCAGCGGCCGTTGCTCGCAGCGTCCGGACTCGCTGCAGTACAGGCCCGATCCGCACCGTTGCTCGTCGACAGTGCAGCTGTCCCCTTCGCCCAGCTCCCGCTCGCAGGTATCGTTGCTGCAGACGAGCCCGTCGCCGCACTCGTCGGACGAACTGCAGGCTTGGCCCTCGGTCAGCAGCGGCTGGCAGCCCGTGCGGTAGTCACAGTAGAGCCCGTCGCTCGCTGCGCAGGGAGTCACCGACTCGGCGTCGGTGTAGTAGGTGACAGCGCAATCGGATTCTCCGCCGCATGACCAGCGAGGCGGGTCCATGGGCCGGTTGTCGCTCTCGACCGCGGAGTCTCGCCCGAGGGCGGGACGCGTTGGCTCCAAAACACCTTGAATGCGGCGCGAATCTGCCACGGCGCTCTGCCCGAGGTCATCAGCCAGCCTGCCCTCGGCGTCCGCGCACCGACCCATCGTCGAAAAGGTCACCGCCCATGAGACCACGACGGCCAACAGCGGCAGGCTCCGTTGCCAGCGTGCCGGCGACATTACGCCCGCCAGCCAGCAGGCCATTCCTTCGGTGCAACGTATCAAGTTGCCAGCCACCTCATCGCATCTCGCAGGACGCCGCGGCGCACACCGGAGCGTACGAACGAATGATCACTCAACCCTCCACGTAGCCGACCCTTCGATCTCAAGCGCCCACATGACGTGCCCCGTGGTGGCTCCAGGGCGGTGAATCCTCGCCCCGGAACGGCGTTTCCCGCTCGTCTGGTCAGCCGCCCATGCTGTTGTTTGCGCGCGGGCATACGCTGTGGTGGTACCATAGGCATTCACGCTCGTTGGATGTCTGGAGAGACACCCCAGAGACTCGCCCAATGCGTACGACCAGACTATCAAGGCTCACCCTTGTCGCGGCTCTCTTGGCACTCGGTTGTGGCTCTGACCGCCAATCGCCGTCCGGTGCGTCCGGAAGGGCGGGGGGCGAGGCGGGAGCCATCGCGGCTCAAGCTGGGGCTGGCCACGGTGGGAGCACGGAATTCACTTCGCTCGCGGGCGGCAGCGAGCAGATCCCTGCGCTCGGTGGAGGCCCCGCGGGCATAGCCGGCTCCCATGCTCAGACTGGCATGGGAGGAGAACCCCCAGCGTCAATGGGCGGCAGCACACAGACGGGAGGCGATGTGGGCGTGCCAGGGGGCGAAGCGGGCCACGCAGCCGCCGCTTCTCAGACCGGTGCCGGCGGGACGGGGGGCACCGTTGCGTCGGCGGGGGGCGCCATGCCCGAAGGGGCCCAGCCCGGGCTCGCGGGCAGCGACGCGGGAACCGGACAGCACACTGCTGCGGGCGCGGGCGGATCCGCGCTGTCAGGCAACGGTGGGGCACACGAAGCAGGCACAGCGGGCGCTGCAGAGCTTGGGAACGGAAACGAGCCAGAGCGATTGGGCATCGCCTTCCATAGTCTCGCACTGGGTCCCTACCACACGTGCGGGATCCGTCAGAGCGATGGGAACGTGCAGTGCTGGGGGAGCTGCCACGGTTCAGAACCGCCGAGCGATGTGGTCTTCAGCAGCCTCGTGTCGAGCTGGTGTGGCGTTCGGCAAGCAGATGGCACGGTCCAGTGCTGGGGTCGTGACCCGGCACCGACCGGCGTCCTGTTCAGCGGCTTCGCCGCTGGTCATGGTTTGGCCCACGTGTGCGGGATTCGACAGGACGACGCCACGGTCCAGTGCTGGGGCGACAATGGCTACGGGCAAGCTACACCGCCGAGTGGTGTGGCCTTCAGCAGCTTGGCCGCAGGTCGCTTCCATACTTGCGGGATCCGTCAGAGCGACGCAGAGGTCGAGTGCTGGGGTCAGACGGATCGTGGAGCGTCGCCGCCGAGCGGCGTGGCCTTCAGCAGCATCGTTGCCGGAGACTACAACACCTGCGGCCTTCGCCAGAGCGACGCAGAGGTCCAGTGTTGGGGCGACCCGATGTACGTCCAGCCCCCGCCGAGCGGCGTTGCATTCAACAGCATCGTGGCGGGCTTGCTTTCCACGTGCGGGATCCGTCAGAGCGATAGCGAGGTCCAGTGCTGGGGCTACACTGACCTGACGCCGCCGGCAGGGGTAGTCTTGACGAACTTGACGGTCGGCGTCAACTACGCTTGCGGAACACGCGCGAGCGACGCAGAGGCGGTGTGTTGGGGCAGCAACATGTGCGTGCCCCAACCCTCGGTGTTCACGGGGCAGGCGATACCACCGCGTGGAGTGGCCTTCAGCAGCCTGGCTGCAGGTGACGACCATACCTGCGGGATCCGCCAGAGCGATGGCAGAGTGCAGTGCTGGGGAAACGACATGTATGGTGCATCCACGCCACCAAGCGGTACGCCCTTCAGCAGTGTGGCCGTGGGAGAGAAGCACGTTTGCGGGGTCCAGCAGAGCGGTGCAGAGGTCCGTTGCTGGAGCTATCTCGGCAACCCCCGCCCGCCGGCGCCCCGTGGGGTTGCTTTCACCAGCGTGAGCGCGGGCTATGACTACACGTGCGGGATCCGACAGACCGACACGCGGCTCGAATGTTGGGGTGAAAACGGCGAGGGCCAGGCGACGCCGCCGAGCGGAGTGGGGGTCCGCGCCGTGAGCGCCGGCCGCGAGCACGCATGCGCGATTCGCGAAGACAATGGCGAGATCGAATGCTGGGGAAATGATGGCTACGGCCAAGCGACGCCACCGAGCGGAGTGGCCTTCAGCAGCGTGACGGCGGGCGGGTCACACACCTGTGGAATCCGCCAGAGCGACGGGCAGGTCGAGTGCTGGGGCAACGACGATAGCGGGCAATCGACACCGACAACCAGCAGCACGGTCATCGGCGTGGCTGCGGGCGACGCGCATACGTGCGCGATTCGTCAGAGCGATGGATCCGTCGTGTGCTGGGGCGACAACTGGCTCGGCGCGGTCGATCCGCCGCGCAACGTCGCCTTCACGGCCGTGAGCGCAGGCGGCACCAAGACGTGCGGCATCCGCCAAGCAGATGCGCAGGTCGAGTGCTGGGGGGAGTTCGTGCTCAGTCAGTTCACGCAACAACCGCCGAGCGGCGTCGCGTTCAGCTCGGTGAGTACCGGCGCATCCTACTCCTGCGCCATTCGCGAGAGCGATGGCATCGAGGTCTGTTGGGGCGAGGAGGACCGAAGCTTTTGGCGATAGCGATCTGGGGGATTCTGCGAGGCTTGCTGGCCTGTGCTGGCTACAGTGGTCGTCCGCCGCAGAATGCTTGAGGAAATCAACGAAGACAAGACCTTGTGGTTGTGGCAGATGTCAGGCAGATCAGCACCGTGCTTCTGCGTTGGTGCATAGCTCGACCTCGGGTCGTGGTTCGCGTCTGCCCGGTTTAGGTTCAGTCCACCCGATGGCTTTCGGGCATTCCCAGGCCGGCCATCGTATTCAAGATCCGGCAGCCAACTCTCGCTTCTACCCGCTGCCCCTGCAACGTACGGCTTCGCATTGCCGCACCGATGATGGTCTTGTAGCGGTAGGCGGTATTCTCCACGATGCTCCGCCTGCTATAGCCGGACCTCGTGTGCCACTCGCGCTTGCCGAGTCTGGCTCGTGACCGAATGTTCCGGTTGCGCTCCCTCAAGGCCGCCACCTCCGGCTTCACCGGCGCGTTCTTCTTCGGCGGGATGAGCACTCGCGGTGAGCGGCCCGCCGTGTGGGCCCCATGTTCTATCGAGCGCAGCGAGATAGGCAACATGGGGGAAGTCTCGATGACCTCGTAGACCGCCTCCCTGTCATACGCGCCGTCGGCACGGACGGATGCCAGTGGACTGTTGATCTGCTTGAGCAGTGCGGGTACCTGTCGATACGCGCACATCAGAGAGCATCGAAGCGCTCGGTACCGGGTCACCAAACCGAACAAATCCGGCATCGTTGCCGGGGTGGCACTGGGAGGCATCACCGTCGCCCTGGGCGCCGCCGTCTACGCGGGAGCGGATCATGCATCCACCGAAGAGATCTGCAGGTCCGAGGTGCACCATAGCGAACTGTGGGGCGACAGCGTCGAGAGGCACTGCTCGAGCCCACGGGAGGACCAACGGCTAGCGGGCATCGCGGCGATCGTCCTCGGCGGAGCTCTCGTGGCGACCACAGCCGCTGCGGCGCTCGGCGTGCACAACGGTGCACGGCGCGTCGGAGACCTCGAAGTCGATCGCCGAGAGCGCGTGGGTCTGGAGGCAACCCCGGTCGCGTGCTACCCCGGGAGGCTCTCCGGCGTGCGCGTCTCGATCCGCCACAATGACCTCATCCTCGGGGATGCCGTCGCCAACGCAGAGGGGAAGTTCGCGTTCGTGTTGCCAGAGACGTTTGCGGGGCGCATCGACGTCGTGGTGGAAGAGTTTCCGGACCCGCCCGGAGAACAGGACTCGCTGGGTGGCTCGGGCCAGCGACCGAGCGCGGGCTCCCCCAGCGAGCGCCGCATCATCCTGAGCTCGCCCGACCGCTAGAGCGCTTTTCTGTATCGTGGAACCGTCCTTGCTCGGGGAGCGAGCGCGCTCGCCCGATGTACGGGACGAACTGCCCGTCGACCGGTGGGTCGGAGCCCAGCTGCGACTCACGACATTGTGAAGCTCCGGCGTCGAGCGCACCCCGGATCCTTGGTGATGGGCGAGGCCCCATCGGGCCGGCGGCCGAGCGGCCACCTCTATCCGGTCGACGGATTCGCTGTCCCTTCGCGCTGTGTTCGTGGATCCAATAAGGGAAGCCGAAGTCTTATGTCTCGGTTCAGCCGCGAGGTTAGCCAGCTGTTCGATCGCTACCAGGCGACGGTCTACCGTCGCTGCCGGTCGCTATTGGGAAGCGAAGAGGCAGCGCAGGAAGCGGTCCAGGAGGTATTTCTCCGCGTGCTCGCACAGTTCGGGCGTTTCCGCGGGGACTCGAGCGAGCTTACCTGGATCTACAGCATCGCCACGCTCTATTGCCTGCAACAGCTCAGAAACCAGCGGTCTCGCCGCGACAAGCTGGCGGAGCTCGAGGCACTTTCGGTCGCTTCGCCGCGCCTAGGCCTGGAGGACCACCTGGCGCTCGTGGACCTCATCGAACAGGCCGACCGCGAGCTGCAGCAGATCGTCGTGCTCCGCTACGTGGAGTGCATGACTATCGAGGAGATCGCGCAGCTCGTCAACCTGGCCACCAAGACGGTGACCCGCCGGCTGCAAGCATTCGCGGACAGCTCGCGACAAAAGCTTTCTGTGCGAGAGGCATTCCCATGACCGGCACCGATTCCCCCCGAACCCCCGATTGCCTGCCGCCCGTGGGCTTCGAGCACTTGCTCGCTCGAGTCGGCGAAGGGGCGCTTTTTTCCGCCTGGGCAGCGCACGTCGACCAGTGCGCCTCCTGCGCGCAGCGCTTGGCCGAGGCGCGACAGATGGGTGATGCGTACCTCGGTTCGAGTCAAGCGCGTGAGCTCCGCGAGCGGCTCCTCGCGCGCCTGGGCAACCGCCCGCGCGCCTGGAAATGGATCCGTCCCGCGCTTGGGGGGGGCTTGGCCGCTGCGGCAGCGGCCAGCATTGCGGTCATGGTTCGATCGCCTGGTCACGGGACAGACAAGCTCGAGCCAGCCACTCAAGCGGCCTGGCAAGCGAAGGGCGCTGGGGTGGTGACGCTCACGGTCCAGCGTGGCGAGCGGAGCTGGGCCTGGGATGGATCCCCGCTCGAGCCGGGAGACCGCTTCCAACTCGGCTGGCTCGCTCCGCGTTCCGGCTACCTGGCAGTGCTCGGGCGAAAACGGGACGGCGAGACGCTGGTGCTCTTTCCCGAGGAGGGCTCAGAGAGCGCGAGCGTGGGCGGCGGCAGTGCCGTGCCCCTCGGCCGGAGTGTGGTAGCGGCTCGTGATTTGGACGGACTAGGCCTGATATCGCTCTTTTCCGGAGCGCCGTTCGCGCTCGACCCGTGGCAGAGCGAGCTACGTCGGCGAGGGGTGCTGGAAGCGACGCGAGAAGTCCAGATCGGCCGTGTCGAACTGGCGGTCCGGAGCCAGCCTCCGTGAGCGCGCGTTGGCTCTTCGCGCTGGTCGTCGGGTGGAGTGTGCTCGGTCTCACGCTACGTGCCGATGCGTCAGGTCTCACGCGAGCCCTGGTCATTGGCAGCAACTTGGGCCTGGCAGAGGACCCACCGCTCCGGTTCGCGGAGGCGGACGCCACGGAGCTCGCGCGCACCCTGGTCCAGGTGGGCGCCGTCGCGCAGGCGCGCTTGCGCCTGTTGCGCGGCCCTGGGCTAGCCGACGCGGAACGAGCCATGTCCGACTTGGCGCGAGATGCGGGGCCCACCGACCTGGTGCTGGTCTTTTTCTCGGGTCACGGCAGCACGGCGGGGGCCCACTTGGCGGGTCGAGTTTGGCCATGGGCGCGGATTCGGAGCGAGCTCGCCCTGCTTCCCGCACGGGTCGTGGTGGCGTTCTTCGACGCGTGCAGCAGCGGCGTTTTGGTGGCGACCAAGGGCGGCATCGTGCGGGGTCCGCCGCTCCAGGTGGCGACCGAGCCGCTCAGTCCCTCAGGTCGCTTCCTGGTCACGTCCAGCGGGGCCCAGGAGTTGGCGTATGAGTCCATTCTGCTCCGGGCGTCGCCGTTCTCGCTGGCGCTACGCTCAGGGCTCCGGGGCGCAGCCGATGCCAACCAGGACCAGCGCATCACGCTGGGCGAGCTCTACGCGTTTGTGTACGGGCGCACCCTGGCGGCAACCCTCACGGCCCCTGCGGGGCCGCAGCACCCGGTGCGGTGGGTGGAGCTCAGGGGTGCTGGCGACCTGGTCTTGGTCGAGCGTCTCGGGGCTGGTCGGATTCGTCGCGCATCCACTGCCCGTGGCACCTGCTACGTGCTGGATCCGGCGGAAGTGCGGGTGCTGGGAGAGCTCTCGGCGCGGCCGGGCGCGGAGATAGCGCTCCCGCGGGGTCATTACGTGGTCAAATGCCTGCCCGGTGCCGGATTGGAGGTGGCGTCGGTCCGGGTAGCAGAAAAGCCGGTGGTGCTCGAGGCGGCGAAGTTCGAATCCGCGCCGCGCACCTATGCGCTGGCCAAGGGCGCGGAACAGGTGATGGTTCACCGTTTGGACGCCGGCCTGGTGGGCCTCTCTCTGGTGGCGCGTGATCTCGGTTCGGCGCTCTCCCTCGGCTATCGCTTCGAAAAGAGTGACCTATCGCTCGAGCCGCGGGCGATCCTCACCCTGCCCGCTCCGAATCGTGCCCTCCTATGGTCCGTGGGACTCGGGGGGCGTCTCCCGTGGTGGCAGGCCTGGGATACCAGGCTTCGGGTCGGGCTGGAGGTGGGGCTCAGAACCGATGCCCCTGGCGCCCGCGCTACGGGTCAGGGACCCGGCCCAGCGCCTTTTCTGGGATCGTTCGTGGCCGTCGACCGACCGCTTACGGGCCGGGTCGCCGCCCACGTCCGCATCTCCTTTGCGAGCCTGTACCCAACCAGTGGCGACTTCGCTCCGGTCGGTGCCGTGCTCTGCCTGGCGGGCCTTTCGACCAGACTTGGCCAAGAGGGTTTTTGGTGAGTCCCACCATCGTGACTTCGGGGATCGAACATGGATAGAAAACGAGGACTGACCATGCGTCGCTACCAGCTCTTCTTTGTTGCGGCTTGCCTCGGGTCTTGGCCCCGCGGCGCGTTTGCTGCCGAGTCGCCGCCGCCCCTCGGGCAGGCGCCCACGCCCGTGACGGCCCCGTGGCCCGAGCCCACCGGGAAAGGGGTCGGGATCGGGGCGGAACTCGGAGCCTGGGGACGCGCCTTCGACACCGGAGTCCGATTTCGCATCCCGTTTCCGTTTTGGGGAGGGCGCTGGGGCGTCATGCTGCGCGGCCTGGTGCTGAGCGTACCGGGTGATACCGGCCAGGTCCCGGTAGACATGGGCGGCAGGCTGGATCTCTACGGCCAATCACCCGTGTTCTTGAATCTGGTTCGCTTGTACGGAGGCGGCGGTGTGCAGACCTTCTACGAAGTCCAGGGGCCCCCTCGCCGCGATGTGAGCTTGGGCGGTGGAGGCCAGTTTGGATTCGAGTTTTTCATGTCCCCGCACTACTCGTTCTGGCTCGAGGTGGGGGGCAGCGGGGGTCGGCAGCGTTTCATGGCCGGCGCCACCCTGTTGGCCGGGATAGTCGCCTACCCGTTCTGACCCTACGAGCGCTTGCGTTTCCGTCGCTTGGCCGTCCCCTCATGTGCCTTGAGCTTGCACTACAGGGCTGCATTGGTGCATGGCTCGATTCAGCGATGTGGGTCGCCCGACCGGGCTTCGGGCTCAGTCCACCTGACGGCTTTCGGGCATTCCCAGAGCGGCCGTCGTGTTCAGGATTCTGCATCCGACTCGTGCCTCTACCCGCTGTCCCTGCAACGTGCGGCTTCTCATCACCGAACCGATCAGCGCCTTGTAGCGGTAAGCCGTATTCTCCACGATGCTCCGCCTGCTGTAGCCGGACCTCGTGTGCCACTCGCGCTTGCCGAGTCTGGCTCGTGACCGAATGTTCCGGTCGCGCTCCCTCAAGGCCGCCACCTCCGGCTTGAGCTGCGCATTCTTCTTCGGCGGGATGAGCACTCGCGGTGACCGACCCACCGTGTGGGCCCCATGTTCTATCGAGCGCAGCGAGATAGGCAACATGGGGGAAGTCTCG
>JAFGIS010000018.1 GCA_016929495.1 Polyangiaceae bacterium
CGTACGCTCCGCTCCGGTTCTCGCGAAACTTCGCCAGAAACCGAGCTTGGCGGGCGGGCTTTCTGGAAGTTTCCGGCAGTAGGACTAACTCGCCCTCAAAATCCGCTGTCCGCAAGGGCTTGAGGGTTCGAGTCCCTCCTTCGGCACTCGTCCTTCCCCTCTTTGCCTTGGCCCTGCCCTCCACGTTGTGCGCCCGGGCCAGCACATGACTCCGAGCGGTCCGGGCACCCGCAGGCCACCCGCAGGGCGTGCCCCGGCGCCACCGGACGCAGGCTCGCCGACCCGCGCTCGACACACGGCTCCTGGGCAGGGCACTCGGAGCGGTGTTGTCGCCGAACCAATCTCGCTCCGCGCATTGCTGGCGCGCTCTCACGCCGCGGCAGCCGCAGCGGGTGGGATCGCCGTGGACTCGGAGGTGTGGCACCAAGCAGTCGGAGAACGCATAGCTCGACACGCGCGCCCCGGGCGTCTCAGCCGCGGTGCGCTCACGGTCCACGTGAGCTCGTCGGCCTGGGCTCAAGAGCTTTCCCTTCTGGCCGATGAGGTCAGGTCCCGCTTGAAGAATGAAGGGGTCGAGGTCGCGGCCCTGCGCTTCACGGTGACGGCGAACCTCGCGGGAGCGACAAGTTCGCCTCGGGCTGCCCCCCCGCGGCAGCGCGGGCCCACCAAACGACTGCCCCAGCCGCTCGAAGCCCGACTGGCCCACGTCGACGATCCCGAGCTCCGACGCGTGATCGCTGAAGCCGCGGCCGAGTCACTGGCCCTCCAGAGCCGGCGCTCTAGAGCAGCGCGGCCAGACGTTCGAGTCCCTCGATCCGCTGGACGAGAAAGCGCTCAGCCGGACCGTACTCGCTCTGGTGCGCCCGCAGGGTCGCGATGTACTCGCGCAGGCCGTCAACGCTGACGCCGTTGACGCGCCGAAGGACCTGATACAGCTCGTCCACGATCTCACCGGGCAGCGGACGCCCAAGGCAGCCGTAGAGCTGGAAGACGTAGTCCACCCAGCCGCTCTTGCCCGTTGCCGCCGCCAGCTTCACGGCATAGCGAGCGGCGCGTTCGGCGTTGTGGGCAGAGACGGACCTGCGTGCTTGCGCAGCCTCGAGCAATCCATGCAGGCGCATCGCCAGCATGCGTTCGGCCTCATCGGCTCGCCCCAGCGCGAGCACCTTGTCGACGACGCCGGAGATGAGGTCGAGCGCTTCATACCCGCGCCCGGCGGGCGATACGTCCGTCTGGGTGGGCGAGTGATCCGCCATTTCGTCCGTGTCTATCCCGCTTATGGTCTGATCCCACGTGCGTCGCGGTTGGCCGCCGGCACGACTGGCCGTCGTCGTGCGCACTCGGATGACCATCTGCTGTTTGCCGATCCCAATGCGATCATCGGGTTGGAGCTCACGGCGACGGTCGATGCGTTCGTCATTGACCAGCACGCCATTCGCGCTCCCGAGATCCTCCACGAAAACCCTTCCTCCCTCCACCTTGAGCTGCGCATGACGACGGGACACCGAGGCGTCGTCAACGACGAGGTTGCAGTCGGAGGACCGCCCGACCACGATGGGGCCCTGACGCAGCTCAAACGCGTGTCCGGCGTGCTCAAGCCAGTAGCGTGCGCCGACGCCATCTGCGTTCGACGAGCCGTCGGCCTCTGGTTCCGCTCGACGCGGTGGACTCTTCTCGACGCTCACGCGGTGTTACTGCGAAGATACCCTGAGCGCTTCCGGACGTCGAGTCGTCCCAGACGGTCTCTGCTACCTCTTCGCACTCCGGTTGGCCGCGCTGGCGGGCTCCAGAAGGCAGCCCGGAACGCCCACAATGCGGCGCAGCAGCGCTAGTACCGCGTTTCGATTGAAGCGGTGGGTTTTTCGCCGCCCCCGACCGGGCGAGGGCGGCAAAAAAACACCGCTTCCCACCGATCTGACCCGCGGCACCCCTGGTTTTTGGGCATCGTTTCAGTTGAAACGACGCACTAGTTCCTTGTCGCAGCCAAGCCTCGAAGCCGCGACATTGCCTCGGTCGCGTCGCGGTCGTCCTGGACCGGACCCCCTTTGGAGTAGACCGCTTCCACGAGTTCGGCCATGGGTCTCGAAAGCTCCGCCAGCTGAGACGGGGGAAGAGCGGCAAGGGCGTCCACCACTTCAGGCGGCGGAACCTGACACAACCGGGAGTAGACCGACAGGATCCATTCCACCCAGCGGTGGCCTGAACGTGCTGTCGCGAGCCGGATGGCGGCCCGCGCGACTCGTGCCAGCCCAGGGCCATTGACAGGCTCCTTCACTGCGAGGCGCTCGTCTACGCTGGACCTTGCGCGCTGCAGAATGCGCTCCATGTCCTGCCAGAGCTCGAGGCCGAGCGCCCTGTCCAGCACTTCGGCGAGCAACTCTGTGGGCCAGTCGTGGTCGGTTCCACCGCCGGTGCCGGTCAGCGTGCGCTCGTCACGGGGAGTGAGCTCTCCGCATTCGGGACAGACATCGAGATCCGTCGGATACAACTGACCACATTGTGCGCAACGCCACTTGAAACCAGTGGCCGGCGTCCGCGACCGCGCTTTCTGGGGCTGGACTTCGACACAGCTGAACACGATCTCGTGGCTGCCAATGCGGATCCGATCGCCGTCGGCCAGTGTGTAGGCGCCGCCTATCGGCCGCCCGTTGATGTGCAACCCGTTGCGCGACCCCAGATCCTCGATGGTGACCGTGCCACCTGCGACACGCAGTCGAGCATGCCGTCGCGAAACGAGCGGGTCCTCGATGCTGATGTGGCACGCACTGCTCCGGCCAACCAGCGTATCGCCGGGCAACAAATCGAACTCCTGAAGAAGAAAACGCAGTCGGTAACGCGTCACTTTTCACTCGATTCCAACGGCCAGACTACTGCAGCTATTAGGCTACATGCCGTCGACAACCGCGTCAAAACTCTGTCGCGCAACGGACCCCTTGCGGCACCTGCCTGGCCGAACCGCTGCCGTTTCCCCGGACGGCGCGCATGCAGCCCACGCCCGAACGCCGGTTCGGCCGCGGTCCGGGCCAACGGTCTTCCCTGTAGCCATCGCGCACACCGGACCGGGAGCCCGCCCGGACCGGCACAAATCCCGAACCCTGGCCGCGCGCAGCGCAGGCAACCGCCCCCGCCCGTGATCCATGACGCCGCTCGACCGATCACAGGGAGCATCCGGTCAGCTGGACCAATCTCAGCACGTCGAACGCGTGCACCGCAGCTCGAGCCGGTTGGCTGTCGCCGTGCATCACCTCACGTCAGCACGACGCCGTAGGCGGAGCCAACGTCACGCGCACAACGGATGCGGGTGAGCGCCTCCGGCGTGAGTGCCGAATCCAGCGACCACACCGACGCCGCCTCTCCAGCACGGGTATCGAGCCCCATCTGCATGCGCGAGACATTGATGTCGTTCTCGCCCAGGATGGTCCCTATCGTCCCGATCACGCCCGGGCGATCGGCGTTTTTCATGACCAGAACCGGCCCTGCGAGCGACGCGTCCATCTCGCAGCTGCCCCAGCGCACCAGGTGCGGCGATCGATCGCTGCCCAGAGTCCCGCCCACCACTGTCTGTTGTCCGTCAGAGGCCGTCAACGTGATGGTCAGCATGCTAGCGAAGGCTCCGGCTTGCGGCGTGCGCAGCTCGCGCACTTCGATACCACGGTCCCTGGCGAGCACCGGCGCGTTCACCTCGTTGACGGGCGAGTCGAAGAACGCTGCCAACAGTCCCGCCAGAGCTGCATTGACGATCGGACCGCTCGGTAATGCCGCGGCCTCGCCCCCGCACTCCACGAGGATGGTCTTGGCGTTGACCTGTTCCACCGCGCCGATGAACTGTCCAAGCCGGCGCGCCAGCATCGTGTAGGGACCGAGGACGGATGCCATCTCACCCGGAACCGAGGGCACGTTGATGGAATTGGATATCGTGCCGGTCGTCAGGTACGCGACAACTTGCTCGCAGATTTCGAGCGCGACCCGCTCCTGCGCCTCTTCGGTCGATGCACCGAGGTGAGGCGTCGCCACGACCGCCGGATGTCTGACCAGGTCCGTCAGACCCGGCGGCTCCTGCAGGAACACGTCGAAACCCGCTCCGCCGACCTTGCCGGACTCCAGCCCGCGGAGCACAGCCTCCTCGTCGCACACGCCACCACGTGCCGTGTTGATCAGCAGCACACCCTTCTTCATCTTCTCGATAGCGGCGTCGTTGACGATGTTGCGCGTCTCCGGGGTGAGCGGCGTGTGTATGGTGACGGCATCCGCGCGCCGGAGCAGGTCGCGGAGCGTCACGAGCTCGATCCCAAGCTCGGCCGCCCGAGCTGCCGTCACCACGGGGTCGAACGCAATCACGTGCATGCGGAGCCCCTGCGCCCTGTCGGCCACGATGCGACCGACGTTGCCCAGCCCGATGATACCCAGGGTCTTCCCCGACAGTTCCCTGCCCTCGAGCTTCCTCTTCTCCCACCTACCCTGCTTCATCGTGGCGTCCGCTTGACCTATCTTGCGGGCGACCGCAAACAGCAGGCTCAGCGCATGCTCGGCCGTGGTGACGGCATTGCCGGTCGGAGTGTTCATGACAACGATGCCGCGCCGCGATGCCGCCGGCACGTCCACGTTGTCCACGCCGACACCCGCGCGTCCGATGACGCGCAGCTTCCGTGCCGCCTCGATGACCTTGGCCGTGACCCTCGAGCCGCTGCGGATCACGAGCCCAGCATAGGCTGCGATCACCGAAGCCAGCTTCTCTTCCGAAAGACCGGGCTTGTAGTCGAACTCGATGCCCGGGGCGGTCTCGAGGATCTCGAGACCGCCTCTACTGAGAGAGTCACTGACCAGGACTCGAACCATTACGCGGTTTTCCGGAACTCGACCATGAATTCGACCAGCGTCTGCACCCAGGC
>JAFGIS010000183.1 GCA_016929495.1 Polyangiaceae bacterium
GGGTGCGGCTCTTTTGCGGCAGGCACTTTCCCGCGTGAGGCGGCCACTGACCGCGTCGGGGCGGCCTGATCCAGCGAGCTTTCGGATCGGGAGGTCGTGGCGGACGCGCCGGGGTGGCGTTGGCGGTGACCTGGAACGTGGTCACCGGCGCGCTGCTCCCGTCGTGAGCGCCCTGCGCCGGTTCGGGTCGGCACTTGCCGACTGGCGCAGCGCTCTCACTCGGGAGCCTGAGCTGCAAGCTCGAGCCCGCGAGAGAGGGACGGACGCCTCTTTTCCAGTGAGCTTCGCTGGCAGGCTACGTCGGCGTCCGTTCCTCTCGAGGGGGCGCCGCGCCCGGCAGGTCGGCTGCCGGACACAACTACCTGGCTTGGGCGCGGAGCTGTAGAGACGCGGCCGATGGGCAGAGTAGCGGAGTAGACACCAGGGTCGGCTGCGAGCGTGCAAAGCACGCGGGTCCGACGGGACTACTTGATGCGCCGCAGCTTGGGGCGGTTGGCGGAAGCGTGGGAGAGCGGGTCCGGGATAGTGCGCTGAGCGTAGCGGGCTCGATGGTTGCGCTCGTGCTCCTGACTCAGGTGGAAGCGCCAGTACTCGTCGAAGTCGCCGTTGGTGACGAGTGCCCGGAGGCGCAGGACGGCCTCGGCGCCGGCCAGCGACCAGCGGGCGCCGGTCCGGTCCATGCGGTCCTTGACCAGATAGCGGCAGGCTCCCTCGATGACGCCGGTCGCAATCGGGAAGCCGCGCCGCAGTGCCTTGGCGTAGCCGAGGTAGGCGCGGTTGTTCTTCAAGTAGGAGGCACACTTGTCCGCTGCCTTGCGCGCCTTCTTGCGCAGCCCCTGCCGTGTTGCACTGCGGCGAATCCCGGCCGCCACTTGGCTCGGGTCATGTCCGGTCAGCAGTAGCCGCAACCGGTCTGTGACCCACGCTTCTGCCTCGCGGCTCGCTTCAGGGCAGAAGCAGTAGGCGGCTTTCCACAGGTACTCGAGCACGTGGACCACATCGAGCAGGATGGTCACCTTCACGCGGTGTCGCCGTGCTGCCTGCTGGATCAGCCGGAGCTGATCGCGATTGCCGTCGACCAGAGTCACCCAGCTGAGGCGATGCTTTGGGTCGAGCCGTTCCGCCTCGCAGAATGCCTCCTCGATGACGTCGGCAGGGTCGCGCACGACGCTCGCCCACACCCGCTTGTCCGTCGGTTTCGGTCGCCGCTCGGCCACCTCGTGCACCGGCCGAAACTCGCGCACTACGTCCTCCGCGTCTCGGACGAACGGCTCGACGATGTACGTCGCTGCCACTTGCGCCATGCGCTTGCGATTGCGTTTTTCGCCTCGGGTCAGACGCTTGCTGAGCTTGTGTTGCTCCTGCTCCGCTGCCCGCCGGGTAGCTTCGCGCAGATCCTCCGGCCGGACCACGATGCCCTTGGCGTCGCTCGTAATCACCAAGACCTGCTTGGCGCCCAGCCCGGCAACATCCAGCCGGCGTTGCGCGTAGAAGGCGTCGAAGTCCTGGGCTGCTGCCTGCGCCAGTTCCTCGACCTGGCGCTTGTGAACCGTTGCCCCCGTCCACTTGCCGACCTCCACCACTACTTCGTCGAAGGACGACTTGGCGGTTTGCTCGGCCACCAGCCGATGGACTCCGTATGAGTAGTGCCCGGGTGGCAGATTCAGTCCGGCGTCCAGCGGGTGCAGCGACGATACCCCGGGCGCCT
The DNA here is from genome assembly GCA_016929495.1 of Polyangiaceae bacterium. Lineage (GTDB taxonomy): Bacteria > Myxococcota_A > Polyangia > Polyangiales > Polyangiaceae > JAFGIS01. The sequence goes on from JAFGIS010000183.1 coordinate 1,709, forward strand.
CGTAGGCCAGCCGCAAGACCGCCACCGAGCCGAACCTCGAACCCAGCTGCCGCGACCGCGACCGCACCCTCTGCCGCTGCTTTCCGTCCGCGCCTCGCACCCGGGGCAGCTTGCGCTCCGCTTCGGCTCGCAGGTCGCAGTGCTGCTGGAGCAGGAGCCGCTGCAGCTCGCGGCCCTCCCTACTCAGCCAATCCTCCATCTCGGTGTGGCCCATGGCCATGGCGTCCGGTGACTCCAGGAATGTGGCCATGCGCTCGAACTGCTCTCGAGCCTGCGGCGTCGGGGTTTCCATCGCGGCAGCGTTCGCGTACGATGTCGGCATCGGGTCCTCCTGCGGGGGTAATGGGTTGGCAAACCGCTACCTACCGCAGATGGACCTGTCTGTGTGCCGCGCGCTCAAGCGAGGTCGCATTCATCACATGGCGAGGTGCAGTGTGTGGGTCCCCCACTCTGTCTACGTACGCGGCGTGGAGCCTCGCTGGCTCAATGACCTCCCCGGCTCGGCCGTCCCACTCCGCGAGAGCGTGCGCAAACCGATAGCGCAAGGAGAGCTGCGCGTTGACGGTGCTAAAGTAGCCCTTCTCCCGCGCGGCACCTGGAACGTCCGCAACGGCGGAGTCCACGTACGAGACGACCTTGGCCTCGATGAACACAACGTGACAGGTGTCCTGGCACTCGGCAACGACGATCAGGTCCGGACTGCCGAAGTTGGCCAGCCCCAACTCGACGATGATGTTCACTTCCCTGATGGTGTTGAGCCAAACTGGCTGGCGCCTATCACCCCATATGACGGCCCGGAGCAACCGCGTCCAGAGCCGGGCCTCTTCCTCCGGCCTGGCCGCCAGCGCCACGACCAATGCGTTCACAGCCCCACGCTCCCCGTACCAGAATACCGGCATCATTCCTCCGAGCAGGGCCCGGCACCGGCCGACCCAAGGTTCGAGCACCGAGGGTAGCGCTGGGCGTCGCTGGCCGACAATGCCTCTAGGCCTCTAGCACTCCCCCGGCCCAGTTGTCCGCGTACTGCAGCAGCCGGGTGAGCCGGCACTCGCGATGGGCGACGGAGCGGTTCTCCGCGATGTATTGACCGTCGTGGTAGCGGATCGCCTGCGCCTCCTCGTCGGTCAGCGGGATGTGCAGGGCGA
>JAFGIS010000184.1 GCA_016929495.1 Polyangiaceae bacterium
ATTGAAACGAAACCAGGGTGCCCATGCCCGGACCAATGGGTCGCCCCGTGGCCGTTCTGGGCAACACGGTGGCCGTCCACACCGTCTGGCCTGCCACGGTGCTCCGCAAGACCGTCACCTCCGATGTCTCCGGATCCGGGATGGGAGCCAGGACTGCCGAACGCCACTGGTTGCGGGCGAAGGCGTGTCCGTTGGGGGTCTTGCCGTCCGCACGGAAATGGAAGTTGTAGGCGCCCTCGTCCTGAGTCATGGCTCCGGGCAGCTCAGCTTCATAGCGTCCCGGCGCAACTTCACTGAGAACGATGCTGTTCGTCGCTGCTTGGATCGCCAGGTTGCGCTCGTGTTCTGCCCCTTCCAGGAGGATCCGCCGCAGTGACTTGGTGTCCGGGCTGCCCACGCCCGCTGCGGCCTGCGCCGCCGTCACCGTGGCAACCCCGGCCGGGGTCTGCGACTTCGGAGCCACCGCGAAGGCGCTCGAGCGCGCGGCGAGGAGCGGAGTCAGCCCACCACCGAGCACGCGCTTGTCCAGGGTGCCCCGCACGATGGCTCGCACGAGTCCTCCTTGCTGGACGAAACGAGTGAGCAGTTCGCCCATCGATTCGCCGGGCCGGTAGACTCCGACCCGAATCGAAGCGCCACTCACAGCAGCCCCGCCATGGGTCACCCGCGCCCGGAGCTTGATGGATTGACCCAAGCCGGAAGCATCCACCGAGCAGCGCATGCGCAGCGCCGGATCGAAGAGAGCGAACACTGGCGCGCTCGGGACATTCGAGACGATCCAGTCGGCGGCAGCGTCAGGATTGTCTACCCAGGCCCAGCTGAACCCATTGCCGGTACCCTCGGTGCCCGAGGAACTCTCCTGTCCCGTGGTCGCGCTGCTCGCGTGGAAGCTGGGATCGGTTCCCGGTACGTACTCTGCGGTGGCGATGAAGATCACTCGCTCCAGACCGTCCTCCACGTTGAATGTGTACCCGCTCGTGGGAAGACTGCGTTCGACGGGCAGGATCGTGGTGAGGACATCGAGGAACTTCGCCTGCAGCAGATCCGGGTCCAGCACATCGGGATCCGAACCCGGATTGCTCGGCAGCGAAAGCCCGCCGTGCTTGTCGGCCAGGAGGGCCAGGTCGAAAACGGGCGCCTCTTCCGACAGTGCATAGCCAAACGTATGGATGACGACGCCGTCGTTCGGATCCCCGGTGCTGCCACTCGGGACATAGTCATAGAGACTCGGTACGTGGACGCTGGGATCGTCATCGCGGACCTCGATCAGGCTCGGCGCGTCAACGCCGTGCAGGTTGTCCATGCCGTCGGTGAGCAGAAGCAGATGGCGTCGGCGCCACTGACCCGAGGAGAAGAGACCGTTGGCTTCGACCAAGGCCTCTCCGATCGGGGTTGCACCCCCTGAAGACTCGGTGAGCACCGGAGGATTGGTCGAGACATTGAAGCCCGATGCGGGGGCGTAGGTGGACGAGTAGCCGCTCGACACGAAGGCGAAGCTGCCCAGTTTGATCTTGTAGGCGTCAGTGATCCCGGAGGACGGTGTCGCCGGAAGTGCGGTGCCGTAGATCTTGGCGAAGAGGTGCGCCGCTTCGAGCGCCTTCTCCCACTTCGAATACGGTGCAACGGCCGTACCCGACATGCTACCCGAGCGATCGATGAGAACAATGGTTTCGGTCGGGAAGTGGGTGTCGACCCGCAACACCGAAATCGAACTCGTCGGGGAGTGAGCGATGATCACGCGGAAGCCGTCGTCGTTGCTCGTGTCGAGCGGGGGCGGCGCTCCGGGAAAGGTGAGTGCACCCGGAGGGGTCGACCCCGAGTTGTACGTGACGAGTGTCTGGTAGCCGACCGGGTTGAAGCTGGCGTCGACGTCCTCGGCGACCGTGAAACTGTAGTTGCCGATGGCGTCGGAACCGGGAAGGGTCAGGTTGGCGCCCGTCACCGATCCGTAGTGCGCGACTTCGGCGCTGTTGCCGCTGAACAGGAAGTCGGACGTCTTGAGGGCGCGGAGCTGGAGCGGTAGCTGCACCGATCCGCCGATTCCATCGACGTGGACATCGAGGGTGAGCGTGCTGCCGTTGGCGAACGACTGCGCCAGGGCCTCTTGGTCGGCAGGGTCGAGGGCCAAGAACCGGTCCATGCTGAAGGAGAGGTCTGCTGTAGAATTGTACGCGAGATCGTAGTAGCCGTTGGCCAACTGGAACGGTTCGTGCGTCGGATCGCTTTCCAGGTTGTGGATGTCGATCGACGACCCAGGCGCTGAGCTACTGGCATCGGCGGTTTGAACCTGGATCGGGAAGTTGAGCTGAACGCGGCGCAGTCTGCCAGACCCGCCGTCCACGTGTGCCACCGCGAAGATCACTACGGAATTGAATGCCATGGGTATCTCTCCGTTCGCCTAGACTGGGTTCATGGGACGAGCAGTGGGGAAACGTCCTGCGGGAGGTGGGTATTCGTGCTTCCCCCGTTGCCGAGCTGCCCGCTGAGGTTGTTGCCCCAGCAGACGGCCTGGCCAGAATCCTCGATGGCGCACGCGTGACCGCCGCCGCCGGCAGCAAGGAACGCGGCGCTCAGACCACTCACGGCGACAGCCGTGGCACTCGCCGATGCCGGAGCGGTATCTCCGCGCTCGCCGCTGGTGTTGCTGCCCCAGCAGGCGACGGCGCTCGGTCGCCGCGCGCAGGTAAACGTACCGCCTGCCGCGACGGCCACGGCATCGGAGAATGCGCCGTAGGCCTGCGGCGTCGTGTACAGGTCTCCACTGGCCTGACCCACCTGGTTGGAGGTGTTGAGGCCCCAGCAGTAGACGGTTCCGCTGCTCAGCGCGCAGGTGTGCGCCTTACCGGCCGTAATCATGGTGACATTGGATATCGCCACCTTCAGAGCGTTACCGGACTTTTCTGGTGTTGTATCGCCGACACCCAACTGGCCGGCGCTGTTGAAGCCCCAGCAGTACACGTCCCCGAGGTTCGTCCTGGCGCAGGAATGAGAGTCTCCAGCCGCGACCTCCACGATGTCCTCCAGGTAGACTGACGGCGCCGTGCGCACCAGGGCTGGGATCGACACGGTTCCGTCCGAGGTGGAGCCGTTGCCCACTTGACCGTAGTTGCGTTCGCCCCAGCAGCGGGCCTCTCCGCTCTCGAACGCCGCACAGTTGTGTGCGCGCCCGGCCGCCAGACTGATGGCGTCGGTCACGGGCATGCTTGACGAGTCGAGGATAGTGATCGGTGTCGGAGAACTCGCCGCGCTGGTGCCGGTACCCAGCTGGTTCGAGGCATTGCTCCCCCAACAGGCAATGGTGTTCGAAGAGCCAAACGTCGCGCACGTGTGACTCGTACCCGCGGCAACAAGAGTGACATCGGACAAGGCACTGAACCACGTGGGCTGCGCGACGGGATCATCCGTCGAGGGCGTTGCCTGGTTGAAGTCGTTCTTCCCCCAGCAGCCGAGCCGTCCGTCGCTGGTGACGGCACACGTGTGGTAGAATCCGGCCGCGAGGCGTTCGACTTCACTGCAGTCGGTTGCGCCGCATGAGAACATGCATGCGTTGTTGCACGCCCCGCAGTCGCTGAGCGTGGTTCCGTCTCTCTCACAGCCGTTGTTCACGTTGGTGTCACAGTGCAGTTTGCCCGTCGGGCAACCGGTGATGACCCACGCGCCCTTGGAACACGCAAACGTCGTTCCCTCGATCACGGGGCGGTCCGGATACTGGGGACTGCTATCCGCGTCGTCGGCATCGCCGTCGCAGTCGTCGTCCACGTTGTTGCAGATCTCCTGAGCCGCGCGGTTGATCGTCGCATCGCTGTCGTCGCAGTCGAGGTTCGCCGGGTCGCTCGGGGGTGGCACCCACCCGCTCGGTTGAGTACCTGCGCAGTAGCGGGCCTGCGTGGCCGACGTTCCGTAGGTATCGAGGTCCTGGTCGCGGTAGAACAGCAGCTTGAGATCATCGTCTTCGACCGTGCCGTCCGTGATGTCGTCGCAGTTGTCGTCGTAGCCGTTGCAGACTTCGGTGATCCCGGGATGGATGTCACCGTCGCTGTCGTCACAGTCGTCGGCATTTGCCTCGGATCCCAGTCTATGGTCAGGGCTGGGAGCAGAGCAGGCGCGCACCACCGACCCCGGTACGCCATGATTGTCCGAATCGGCGTCGAGGAAGTAGCTGGACTTGAGGTCGCCGCTGGTGACAACGCCATCGGTGATGCCGTCGCAGTTGTCGTCGTAGCCGTTGCAGGTCTCGTTCTGCTCCGGGTAGATGTACTGCGCGTTCGAATCGGCGTCCGGGTCGTCCACGCAATCCGATGGGCCCGAACCGGAGGCGTACCCAGTTGGTGGTTCGCTCGCGCAGCTGGTGATCGCCGAGCTGGACGTTCCCACGCCGTCGCCGTCCTGGTCTCGCCAGTAGGTGTTCTTCAGGTCGCCGCTGGTGACAACGCCATCGGTGATGCC
>JAFGIS010000185.1 GCA_016929495.1 Polyangiaceae bacterium
GTACGAAGAGGAGTTCAACCAGATCCAGGTCGTCGTGGACCGCCTGGTGAAGGAAGCGAACGCCAGGGTCGTCTTCATCGTCGACAAGAATGGGCAGCTGATTGCGGCCAGCGGGGAGGTGGAGAACATCGACACGACCTCGCTGGCCTCGCTCACGGCGGGCAACATCGCGGCTACCGGTGGGATAGCCAAGCTGCTGCGGGAGAACGAGTTCGCGACCCAGTTTCACGAGGGCGAGAACGCAAACATCCACATCCAGCTGGTCGGCAACCGCGTTATCCTCGTCGTCATCTTCGACTCCAAGTCGAGCCTGGGCTTGGTCAGGCTTCGTGTCCGCAAGGCGACGGACGAGCTCAACCGGATCTTCGAGGCGCTTCTCAGCAAGATACAGGAACCCGGCGGGGACTCCCCCTTCGCAGAGATCACGGACGAGGACATCGACAACTTGTTCAACGACTGAGGCACCGGGCGATGAGTTTCATCAACTACATGGCCCGCGAGATCAACTGCAAGATCGTCTACTACGGGCCTGGCCTGTGCGGCAAGACCACGAACCTGCACTTCATCTACGAGCGCACCAACCCCGGAGCCAAGGGCAAGATGATCTCCTTGGCTACCGAGACGGAACGGACGCTGTTCTTCGACTTCCTGCCCCTGTCTCTGGGGGAAATCCGAGGCTTCAAGACGCGCTTCCACCTTTACACCGTGCCGGGTCAGGTCTTCTACGACGCGTCGCGGAAGTTGATCCTCAAGGGCGTGGACGGCGTTATCTTCGTCGCTGACTCCCAGGTCGAGCGGCTCGAGGCCAACCAGGAGAGCGTCGACAACCTGCGCACCAATCTGACCGAGCAGGGCTACTCGCTCGACAAGCTCCCGTACGTCGTGCAGTACAACAAGCGGGATCTGCCGAACATCGTGGATGTTCCCTCGCTCCGCGAGCTGGTCAACCCCACGGGCGTCCCCGACTTCGAGGCCATAGCCCGCTCGGGCGAAGGGGTGTTCGAGACACTCAAGGCGGTCAGCAAGCTCGTGCTCACCGAGCTCAAGCGCGGTGGTTAGGGGCGCACGCCGGCCTGGCCCCGTGACGCTGGCCGAGCTGGAGGCCAAGGCGCTCGCGTACCTCGATCGCTTCGACTCCACGGCCTCGAACCTCCGCGCCGTGCTGGTGCGCCACGCGACACGGGCCCAGTCCGAAGGCAAGGGTCCACCGGCGCAGGTCCTGGCTCAGATCGATGCGCTGGTGCAGCGCTACTCCAGTTCGGGCTTGGTCGACGACAGCCGGTACGCCTATTCCTTGGCACGAGGCCTGCGCGAGCGAGGCCTGTCTCGCGTGAGCATCCTCGGACGGCTGGGTGCGCGTGGCGTCGCTTCCGAGGTGGCCGAGCGCGCCCTCGAGCAGGTCGACGCCGACGCCGGCGAGGACCCGAGCGACAACCCGGAGCTCGACGCGGCGCGAGCCCTGGTCCGGCGTCGCCGCCTGGGACCTCTGAGGCCGCCCGCGGAGCGCGCGGCGCGCCGCGAGCGCGACTTGGCCGTGCTGGCGCGAGCGGGGTTCAGCTACTCGGTGGCGAGAGCGGCGCTCGAAGCGGAGGAGCGGGAGGAAGCGTAGCCGCCGAGCGTCCGCCGCCTGGCGACGAAGCTACCCGGCGGCGCTGCCACGCCCGGAGCAGAACTTCGCTCCGGCTGGGAGCTGGGCTCCGCAGGAGCTACAGAACTTGGGCGTGGCAGCCGCCACGGGGGTTTTGCATTCGGTGCAGAAGCGAGCGCCGGCCGACCTGGGCCTGGATGGCGGCGGCGTACTCCATGAGGTTCGGCGCACTCACCAGAGGCGCGCCAACCCGATCAGCTACCGGCGGCCGTCTCAGGAGCCTCCACCCGAAGTGGCACTGGCCGATAGCCCTCCACGTAGTCCGGGAGCATCAACACGTCAGGGTCCACGCCCTCTATGTCGTAGACGACGGTCGCGAAGCAGCCCGGCGTCTCCAGGTACCGACGGCAGCCGGTGGGTGACGGCGTGCCGCTGTTGAGCAGGCTGACTACGCACCCGGAAAGCTCGGAAATCGGGGCTTCACAGCTCGAGACGCTCAAGTTCTTCTCACACTCGTCCACTGGCCAATTGGGCAGGAGCGCCTCAAGCGAGATGGCGTCGTCGAAGATCCCGAAGTACTGCGAGACGTCTACGAAGCCGCTTTCGTCGGCGGGCACGGGCTTGGGCTCCGACTCGCCGGTGGCCTCGCCGAAGGTCTCGCGCAGCCAGCTGCACCAGTCCGATTGGTCGGGGTCCGAAAGCTCCGCCACGAGCGTGGTCCGATCTGGGCTCGCCGGGAGCTCGGGCAGGGCTGCAGGAGAGATCTGTTCCCACTTCTCATCGTCGCCGCACGAATACTCCCGGCGTGGTGCGTACGAACACCGTGACGCGTGGGGAGTGTCCTCGCAGGACGCGCCGGTCTCGGGAGGTGTGCTCGGACAATCACCTATGTCGTGCTCGAGCGTGTCGCCGCAGTCCCACGCGAGCTCCGTGGCGCCGGTCGGGACACACCAGCATTCGGTCTTGTACTCTGTCCCCTTGCCGGACTTCCTAGTATCGAGCGGGTCGGTACCGCCATACTCGCAGGTGAGTGCTTCGTTTTCGCAGGGACTTCCCACGGCCACCGCGACGGCCGGGCACTCCGTGGGGTTGGTGTCCAAGCCCGTTCCAGGGGGCACTCTCCAGTCGGACGTATCCTCACGCCGCACGCGTATGGGCACTCCCGTCACGCTCACGTCGTTCCGATAGCAGCCGCCGTTGTCGATGATCATGGTTCCGTCGCAGCCAGGCGTGTCGAGGTACCGGCGGCACCCGGTGTGCGCGGGTACGCAGTGATTGGCAAACGTCAGCACGCACTCGGACAGCTCGGACACAGGCGCCTCA
>JAFGIS010000186.1 GCA_016929495.1 Polyangiaceae bacterium
GCACCAATCAGTTTGCCAACCGCGGCGGCGACGCCGAAAACGCACCCCTCGGCGGGCGAGGGTGCGTTTTCGGCGTCGCCTCTGGCGTGGTCTGCTGCGTGTTCGGTGCTCTAGGTCCTTGTTTTGTGCGCGGCAATCAAACTGATTGCCGCTCTAGACCTTGCTGTCGTCAACCAGCGGAGTCAGGATTCGCACATGGGCACCAGCGATATCGATGCGCTACTCGACCGCCACCGCGACAAGTTCCGCAGGCTCGTCCGGCAGCTCGTCGCCGAGGAGCAGGGCCCTGATCCGTTTGCGTTCCCCCTTGGCCAGTATCGGGGACTATCCACGCGCGAGCGACTCGAGATCGTGCGCCGAGCCGGGGCGATTGCACGGGATCGCGTCGATGAGGAGCTCCGCAGGCGAGGCGCGGCGTGGATCGTGCTGCTCGGAGACAGAGTGGTAGCCGAGTCGACCGAGATCGGCACCTGTCCGACAGCCGAAGACGTGCTGGCCCTGGGGCAGGAAGAAGATCGAGTTCCCTTCCTTTTCGAGGCTCCGCTGGTGGAGGAGGTACCGACGGCATCGCGGTGGGCGCCGATTGGCGCCGCTGATGCCTACCCGACGGTACCGCTCACGATCAACGCCGAACAGCTGGACGCGGATCTGGATACTGGGTCACACGGAACATTTCTCGATGCACGGTTCTTGTCGCTCGAGGCGCCAACGTGGTTCGAAGGACGCCATCTTGGTCAGGTGTTTCACTGGAGTCCCGGCCGCGCACGCCTGGCGCTTCGCGCTGCGGCGGATCCTGTCGAGCTCGATCTCCCCGCACGGTTCGTTGCGGATTGGAGTGCCTCGCCGTTCGTACGTATCAACGCCTCGCGCTTGGCATTGGTGGGTCGGGACCTGCTCCGCGCGTTCGGACTCCGTGTCCCACTTGCCTCGCCCGAGCAAACGACGACCGTGACTGGCGCTTGTCGACAACGCTCCGAAGCGAGCTCGCCGTAGACGGGCTGCGCGTAGTCCACCGCCCCGGGGGCCTCAGGATCGCCGACTGAGCCTCGGGCTCAGCGGCCGTACGGCCCAGAGGTCAGCTTTTTGCACCCGGCGCGGCCGCGTCGCCGGCTTCGTCGCTGTCCGCTTCCTGGCCTTGCTCGGCGTCGGCTGCGCTTACGGCGAGCATCCCGAACTGCTTGCCCAACGCGGTGCCGTTGCTCCAAAGAGGGGCCTGCACGATGTCGAGGCTCCGCATGAGCACGATGTTGGCGTCGAGCGTCGCCTCGGTCAGTCCGGCGCGGGCGCCTGCCAGATGACAAGAGCGAGCGCCGGTCACACCCGGACGAAAGTCTCCGCGGCGGCGAGACCTCACAGGGCTGGGGGCTCGGCGCGGCCGAGATCGTTCCACCATTCGAAACGGGGCTCGGAGCGCTGGTGGCCGAGCGCCTCGACCAGCGCTAGGGTGCCAACGGTGACGAGCGTGTTTCCCCTCCACCGATACTCGTATCGCGACTACGTCGCGCTCGAGCAGGAGAGCCCCATTCGCCACGAGTTCCTCGACGGGGAGATCGTCGCGATGGCAGGAGGGACTCCAGAGCACTCAGCCATGGCAGCGGAGGTCATCGGCCAGCTCCGGGAGCAAATCCCCGAACGGTGTCGAGTGTTCAGCTCCGATCTCGGAGTGCGCGTCCTCGCTACCGGGCTGGCGACGTACCCAGATGCGTCCGTCGTCTGTGGCAGGACCGAGCGCGATCCGGAGAAACCCACCAGCGTCACGAATCCCACTGTGCTGGTGGAGGTGACGAGCGACAGCACGGAGGCCTACGATCGCGGTCAGAAGCTCGAGCACTACAAGAAGATCGAGAAGCTCCGAGCCGTCGTCATCGTGTCCCATCGCGAGCCTTTGGTTGAAGTCTGGACACGCGATGCGGACGGTACATGGATGTCTCGCGAAGTGCGGGCCGGGGAAACCGTGCGGGTTGATCCCGTTGGGGCGCTGCTCGCGGTGGACGCGATCTATCGCGCTGCGGCCGAGCCTGCGGAATAGCGAGTCCGACCACCCCTGCGCGGCGAGCATGCAGCGTGGAACGTGATCGTGGTAGTTTCGATCTGGGGCGCCCAGCGAAAACGCGGCCCGAAGTTGTGACTCTCCCTTCTTCGCCGCCGTCTGAGAACGCGGCTAGACTCGAGAATGTGCCTGGTCTTGCCGCTGCCGTCGCCGTCCTGCTCCGCCTGTGAGCGCGGGCGTGCGTGCTGCTCGCCTGCACTGCGACGACGCTGTGCATGGCGAGCATCGCGTCCCTCGTCGCCCTGTTCCGCCGCCGGTGTGCTGTGCTGTTGCTGCGTGATGAATCGTCCGAGAATCATCGCGTGACAGACTCCTGGATACCGCGGGTCTCCACGAGGACCGCGGCCCGGAGCGGCGGCACCGGCAGGTGGGAGCTGCTCGAGTCACGAAAGAGCGGGACGAGATTCTCACCCTGATTGCTTTTGCGGGGTTCAAGGCCGGACAGCCCTTCCTCAAGGGTCCGTCGTGGCGAATACGCGTCTACGGAAAGGCCGCCACCGAGCAGCTCCTGAATGCCTTCCACGCCCGCCGGCCGCGGAAACGCCAGAAGCACGGCTGTGGACCTTGGGCGGCACGAGTCGGGCGCTTGCTGCTTGCCCGGTCGTCGGGGTGGAAGATCCCCCCGTCCGTCACACCAAGCGCGCAACTCGAGTCTACTGAGCACCCGGCTTCCGCCGTGAAGCGCCGCGTGCCGGTGCCGCTCGCTTCGGCCCTCGGGCTTCTTCGAGCAGCTGCCGAGCATGCTGCAGAGCCGTGTCCGAGACGCGGGAACCGCCGAGCATGCGTGCCATCTCGGCGATGCGCTCGGCTTCGTCGAGCCGGGCTACTCGCGTCACCGTGCGGCCAGCCTGGCTCCGCTTGTCGACCCGGAAGTGGGCGTCGGCGAAGGCGGCGATCTGCGGCAAGTGAGTGATGCATAGCACCTGATGGTGCCGCGCGGCGCGGCTGAGCCGGTTGCCGATGGCTTCGGCGACGGCGCCTCCCACGCCGGCGTCCACTTCGTCGAAGACATAGGTCGAAACCTGATCGCCGGCTGCCAGAGTGCCCTTCAGCGCCAACAGCACGCGCGACAGCTCACCGCCAGAAGCCACGCGAGTCAGCGGAGCCAGGGGTTCACCTGGGTTGGCAGAGAAAAGGAACTCGACTCGGTCGAGCCCCCTCGGGCCGAGCTGCTCTGGAGCCTGAAGCTCGACGCGCGCTTCCAGGCGCGCGCTCGGCATGCACAGCGCGCCTAGCTCGCGCTCCAGAGCGTTCCCGAGGCCGGTCGCCGCGCGCACTCGTGCTTCGGACAGCGCATAGGCCAGCCTCAACGCCTGCTCACGAGCCGCTTCGGCCTGCTGTTCGAGCTCGCGAAGCCGCGATTCGAGGTTCTCGAGACTTTGGAGCTCGTTTCTCAGGTTCGCGGCGACCGCCGCCAAGTCGTCCGGCTCGACACCGTGCTTGCGCCGCAGCCGGGTCAGGTCGTGGAGCCTCTGTTCGGCAACGTCGAGCTCGGCCGGGTCGACCTCGAGCTCGCGCGAAAGGCGATGCGCGGTTCGTAGGGCTTCATCGCACGCGGACTGAGCCACCATCAGCTGCTCGACGATGCTGGCGAGGTGGGCCGACTCGCTCGTGCCACGGCGTCCTCGTTCGACGAGCGTCCCCAGAGTGGTGAGTACCGAGCCCTCGGATTCCGAGAGCCGCTCGTCGAGCATGGCCGCGTACTGTGCCCAGCCGTGCGCGTTGCGCAGAAGGGAGACCTGCCGCTCGACGGCCGCCAGCTCACCGCGCTGGGGGTTGACGCGTTCCAGTTCCTCGAGTTGGAATCGCAGGTAGTCCGCGCGCTGCGCGGCATCGCCGGTTCGGCTGCGAAGCGTCTCGATCGCGGACATGCATTGTCGGTACGCCCCGTAGCTCGACCCGTACAGCGCCAGATCCGGTCCAAGCCCGGCATAGCTGTCGAGCAGCTCCATGTGCCCGGTCACTCGAGTCAGTGAGTGGTACTCGTGCTGGCTGCAGATATCGATCAGCTGCTCGCCGACTTCGGTGAGCACACCGAGCGTCGTAAGCTGGGCTTGAACGAAGCTCCTTCCTTTGCCGGAGCTCGGCAGCACGCGCTGCAGGACGAGCTCGGGAAGCGAGCCGCAGCTGACTCCCCGTTCGGTGAGCAACGCCGTGATCCGGTCGTTCGTCGATTCACCGAGCTCGAGCTGGGCATCCACGACGGCCGCTTCGTCACCGCTGCGGACCAGCTCGCTCTTCCCTCGACCACCGCGCAGAAGGGCAAGGGCATCCACGATGATGGACTTGCCTGCGCCGGTCTCACCCGTGAGGACGTTCAGCCCCGGCGAGAACTCGAGGGTGACGTCGTCGAGCAGCGCGAGACCGCGAACGCGCAGGTACGAAAGCATGGTGGGGTTATACGCGATGGCAGCCTCGCGCGGATTGGGGTTGCATGCTGCCGCGCGGATGCGCCCGACGGTGCAGCGGCGTCCGAGCGCACAAGGCCGGCGGTTCGGTCAACCAAGGAGCTTGGCTTCTTCGTGTCATGCGCCTGGGCGAGCGCCCCGACCCGTTGTGGTAGAAGACCTGGAATGCGACATCGCGTGCTCCTACTCACCGTGGCCGCGTGGCTGGCGCTGAGCGGCTGCAACCGCGCCAGGAAGGCCGAGGAATGCAGCCGATTCATCGACAAGGTGAATGGTGCTCTCCGGCAAATCGAGCACAACACGCAGACGGAGGCGCAGGACGATTCCGCGGCGGTCGCCGAGATGAGGCGCCTCGCTGATCAGTACGACACCCTGGCTCACGACGTGGGCGCGCTGAAGATCTCCAGCCGTCAGCTCCGAGTCCATGCGCTCGAGTATCGTCGCATGGCCAACAGTGCAGCTTCAGCGGCGCGACATGTCGCCGCTGCCGTGCAATCCAAGGATATCCAAGAAGCGACGGAGGCCCAGAACGCGTTCGATCAGATCGTGAAGCAGGAAGATCAGCTGGTCGCCCGGATCAACGCCTTCTGCCAGAAGTCGTAGACTGGGGCCCCGTTCATCATGCCCGGCGCCGGCGCCTGGTCGCCGGGGAGCGTCGCGGCACGGTGCTCTTCTCGGCTGGCTTCGATAGCCTTCGCGCTTCCTGCCCGGGCTCTTGCGGCAGGCCCGACTGAAGCCGCTTGATTTCATCGCGCAATCGGGCAGCCGTCTCGAATTGGAGGTTTTCGGCAGCCGCGAACATCTCCTGCCGCAACGCTTCCACCTGCTCGACGAGCTCGGCGGTGGGGTCCGCCGTCGCGACGTCGCTGCGCGGCTTGGCGGATGCGCTCCCGGCTGCCCGTTTCGGGACGACGTAGTAGTCGGTTGTTCCACTCGACGGACTGATGTCGAGGATCGCTCGTTTGATCGTCTCTGGCGTGATGCCGTGCCTCTCGTTGTACGCAGTCTGGATGGCACGGCGCCGATGGGTCTCGCCGATGGCCTGGCTCATGGCGTCCGTGACGCGGTCCGCGTACATGAGCACCTCGCCGCGTGCATTTCGGGCAGCACGGCCGATGGTCTGTATCAGTGAGCGTGGGCTACGCAGGAAGCCTTCCTTGTCGGCGTCCAGAATGGCGACCAGACTCACTTCCGGAAGGTCCAATCCTTCGCGCAGCAAGTTGATGCCGATCAAGACGTCGAACTCACCGGCGCGCAAGGCGCGCAGCAGCTCGACGCGCTCGAGCGTTTCAACGTCCGAATGCAGGTAGCGCACTCGGAGTCCGAGCTCGGCGTAGTAGTCCGTCAGATCCTCGGCCATGCGTTTGGTCAGCGTGGTGACCAGGACGCGCTCGTTGTGCTCAAGACGTCGTCGGATTTCCGCGAGGAGGTCGTCGACTTGGCCATCGACCGGACGAACGCTGACTTCCGGATCCACGAGCCCCGTCGGGCGGATCAGCTGCTCCACGACGAGATCTCGCGAATGCGTGAGCTCGTACTCGCCCGGCGTTGCGGACACGAACACGCAGCGGCGCATTTTCTGCTCGAACTCATCGAACTTGAGCGGGCGGTTGTCGAGCGCGCTCGGCAGACGGAAACCATACTCGACCAGCGTCTCCTTGCGAGAGCGGTCGCCTCGATACATCGCGCCGAGCTGTGGGATCGTCTGATGCGATTCGTCGATGATGAGCAGGTAGTCCTCGGGGAAGTAGTCGAGCAACGTCGGAGGAGGTTCACCGGGCTTCCGGCTGGACAGGTGCCGTGAGTAGTTCTCGATGCCCTGTACGAAGCCCATCTGCTCGAGCATCTCGAGGTCGTAGAGCGTACGCTGCGAGAGCCGTTGTTTCTCCAGGAAGCGACCCTCTTTGTCGTAGTAGTCGAGTCGTTCCCGGAGTTCCTCGCGGATGCCGTCGATGGCCCGCTGCAGCTGCTGGCGCGGCGTCACGTAGTGTGAACCGGGATACACGGCGTAGCGCTCGAGCTCTCCGAGTACCCGGCCGCGAAGCGGATCCACCTCGCAAATGGATTCAACGTCGTCACCGAAGAACTCGACGCGGATGGCGATCTCGTCCGAATAGACGGGGAAGATCTCGACGATATCGCCGCGGACTCGAAATGTGCCACGATGGAAGTCGGTGTCGTTGCGCTCGTACTGGATGTCGACCAAGCGGCGCAGCAGATCGTCTCGCCGCATCTCGTCACCGCGCACGATGTCGATCAGGAGTCCTTCGTAGGTCTCCGAGGAGCCGATGCCATAGATGCAGCTTACGCTCGCGACGATGATGACGTCCGGGCGCGACAGCAGTGCCTGCGTGGCCGCATGACGCATGCGATCGATGCGGTCATTGATGATAGCGTCCTTCTCGATGAAGGTATCCGTCGTCGGGATGTAGGCTTCTGGCTGGTAGTAGTCGTAGTAGCTGACGAAGTAGGCCACGGCGTTGTCGGGGAACAGATCGCGCATCTCCCCGTACAGTTGCGCTGCCAGCGTCTTGTTGGGTGCGATGATCAGCGTTGGGCGCTGTAGCCGTTGTATGACATGTGCGACAGTGAAGGTCTTGCCGCTGCCCGTGATGCCGAGCAGTGTCTGATACCTGCGTCCCTGTTCGAGCCCTCGAGTGAGCGCCTCGATGGCCTGGGGCTGGTCGCCCTTCGGCTCGAAGTCGCTGCGGATCCGAAAGCTTCGCTGCATGGGACCAACGAGGTTATCGCGTTCCTCGAGCCGCTGCCGATTCAAGACCACATGATCCAACAAACCCTGCGGCTGACCTGACCTGCGGCATGGGAGGCTCACAGAGCGTCAGGGCGGCGGAGGGGAATGCTCGCCGCACGAGCCCCGTCGCATGCGCGAGGGATCGAACTCTGGGCCGGATGGCGCTGTCGACTCCGCGCTTCTCGACGCGGGGCTCCGACGCCGCACCTCGGTGTCAGCCGTCCGGCCCCGTCAGAACTCGTCGGACCTAGGGCGGATCCGCGCCTAGCGTTTGGAGTACTGGAACCTCTTGCGCGCCCCAGGACGCCCGTACTTCTTGCGCTCCTTGTTGCGGGCATCCCGTGTGAGATAGCCGGCACGTTTGAGCGCTCGGCGTCGCTCGATGTCCTCGAGGCAGAGAGCCCGGGCGATACCGTGGCGCATGGCCTCGGCCTGTGCGCTGTGGCCGCCTCCAGCCACGGTGGCGGTGACGTCGTATTTGTCCCCGAGCTCGAGCAACTCGAGTGACTGGCGCACCACCATCCGCGACGTTTCGCGCTCGAAGAACTCCTCGGCGCTGCGACCGTTGACCTCTACTCGACCCGTGCCAGCCGTGATCCAGACCCGGGCCACCGCCGTCTTGCGCTTGCCTGTGGCGTACGTTTGCGTTGACATGACAGATTCTGGGCCTTCCTAGAGCGCAAGGGGCTCGGGGCGCTGCGCCTTGTGCGGATGATCCGCCGAGCTGTAGATCTTGAGCTTGGTGAGCAGCTGCCGGCCGAGTACGTTCTTCGGCAGCATTCCCCTGACTGCGAGCCGAAGGGGGAGCTCGGGGTGGCGGCCGAGGACTTCCGCGTAGGTACGCTTGTAGATGCCGCCCGGATGACCCGTGTGGCGGTAGTACATCTTGGTGCCGGTCTTGGTGCCCGTGAGCTTCGCCTTGTTCGCGTTGACCACGATGACGAAATCGCCTGCGTCCACATGGGGGGTGAAGATCGCCTTGTGCTTGCCGCGAAGCACACTGGCCACCTTGGTTGCTATCCGGCCGAGGGGTTGCCCAGCCGCGTCGACAACCCACCATTTTCGGGTCTCGCGGACCGCGAGCGGCTTTGCCACGTACGTTCGCATGTGCTGCTGACCTTCTCTGCCGCGCGGACAGGCCCGTCCCGGGCCTGAACCAACGGGGGCGGTTTAGTAGCTGGTGGCGACGATCCAGTCAAGGTGCCTGGCGAGCATCGTGGTACGGCCATTCGGTCGGATGCTAGCGAAGCTAGGGCGTGGCCGCCGTGACCTTTCGCGAGCAAACATTCTATAATGCTTTCGCGTGGTTCTCAGCGGGCCGTCGTGGCTTGCCGAGAGCGCCGCGGGCGGCCACGCCGAACGACACCATGCACCCGACGGGAAACATCCGTCTGCTCGACAAGATGGTCGAGGAAGGGCTCATCAGCGCCGAGCAGCGGGAGACCGCCCTCAGTTCGACGCAGCTCGGTGAGCGGATGGAGGAGGCCCTGCTGGAAATCGGGGCTGTCGAGGAACCGCAGCTTCTGAAGTACCTCGCGGCCCACCACCGGACACGCTTCGTAGCGACGGAGAAACTCGCGCGGGCCGATATCGACCGCGCGACCCTCGAGAAGGTGCCTCAGAAGCTCGCTGATCAGCACACGGTCTTCCCCGTCATGTATGACGCTCAAGCCGGCGTTCTGTCGGTCGTGACGCCGGACCCCGACAACGTCGCAGCGCTGCAGGAGGTGCAGCTGGTTTCGGGAGCGAAGCAGGTGCGGGCGTTCCTGGGTCGGCCGAAGGGCGTGCGTGCCGCGGTCGCCAAGGCGTACCACGGCGACATCCATGCCTTTGCCACCATCGACCGCACGGCCCACGAGCAATTCGCGACCATGCTCAACATCTACGAGCGCAACCTCGTGAGCGAAGAGAGCATGGTCACGGCGCTGGCGTCAGAAGCAGTTGCCAAGGAGCGTGTCATCTCGGGTGGCGATCTCGAGCACCCCGGTCTCCGTTCGGCTGAGAGCGCCGAGGGGCTCACCAGTGAGGCGTATCTCGAGACGCTGAACGTCCTGGTCAGCCTGCTCGAGAACAACCGCACCGATCTGCGTGGTCACTCGGCTCACGTCGCGCGGCTGATGAAGAAGATCGCCGAACGGCTCGGACTCTCGCCGGTGCACCGTGCCACGCTCATGATCGCCGGACACATACATGACCTCGGGAAGATGGGAGCGTATCACCTGACGGCGCTCAACGTGGCCGACTACGATGGGCACCGGGCCTCGGCGCAGAAGGCATTCAACGTGCCGCTCCGGCTGCTCGAGGCGGTGAAGCTGCCGCAAGAGACCCTCAACGGCGTGCGGAGCATGTACGAGCGCTGCGATGGCCAAGGCTTCCCGGATGGACAGCGCGGCAAGGAGATCCCGCTTGGGGCGAGGCTACTCGCCATCGCGGACACCTACGCGGATCTGACGCAGAACCCGCGCAACCCATTTCGCAAGACGCTGCGTCCGGTTGCCGCGTGCGACGTGCTCGCCAACCACAAGGGCAAGGTGTTCGACCCGAACCTCGTCGATCTGTTCCGTCACACGGTCACCGGTGAGGATCTCAAAGCTCGGCTGTTGGCACAGCGCTACCGGGTGCTCGTGCTCGACCCCGATCCGGAGGAAACGACGATCCTGGAGCTGCGCCTCATCGAACAGGGCTTCGAGGTGCGTCAGGCTCGAGCCGCCGAGCACGCACTGAAGATGCTCGCCGCCGGCGAAGTGGAGCTGGTCGTGAGCGAGCTCGACCTGGGTCAGCAAGATGGGCTCAAGTTGCTGGCCGAAGTGAGGCGCAACCCCTGGGGCGAATCGATGCCGTGGATCGTTCTGACCGGGCGCTCGAGCCGCGAGGACGCTCAGCGCGCGTTCGAACTCGGCGCAGCCGACTTCATGAACAAGCCGGTGAGCCCCGATCTTCTGGTGGCCAAGGCCAAGCAGATACTGGAGCGGCAGGTCGGCCGGGCAGGAACGCGTGGCGTGTCGGGCTCTCTGCAGGAGATGAGCCTTCCAGACATCGTTCAGGTGCTCTGGCACGGCCGAAAGTCGGGCTCGCTCAAGATCCGCGCCAAGGGGGAATCGGGCGAGATCCACTTCGTAGAGGGCAACATACACAACGCCCTCTGGGGTACGTTGCGCGGTGAAGAGGCGTTCTACGCCATGCTGACGCTCACCGACGGGGAATTTGCGCTCGACCCGACGCTCGCGGAGACCCAACAGGTCATCAACTCGAACCCCGAAGCGTTGCTTCTGGAGGGGATGCGCCGGCTCGATGAGGCCGGCCGCTGACTTCCGAGAGGTGTGTACGGGTAGGAGAGACCGTCGTCGAGCGTGTCGACAGGCATTCTGCGTGTTAGGCTGTAGGTTCAGAGGTAGGAGCGTTTCTGGCTGACATGGCGCCGGCTCCCTTGTTGGGGTTCAACAACAACGTTCGTCATCGCGGTCGGGTGTTTCATATCCAGACCGAGGACTCCGGCGTACGGCACGCCCGTATTGTCACGCATCTGTTCGCCGACGGGGGCCGCATCGTCGGCACGCGGCGCTTGGACTACTCGAGCTACCTCGGCCAGACAGACATGGTCGAGGCGCTGCGGCGCCTCATGAAGGACCAGCACAAGGCGATGTTCCTTGCGTTGCGAGCCGGTGAGCTCGACGAGGAGATCGATCGCATCTTCTCCGAGCCGGGTATGAGCACGGGCCAATCGTCTCTCGTCGAGGCGGCACCGTTTCTGCCTGCCTTGGCGAGTCAGCCGGCGGACGACAAGATGGGGGCCGACGGACTGGAGTCGCTTCGAGTCGAGCCGGCGCAGCCGCCGAGCGCAGAGGCCTCGCCAGACTCCGCGCCCGCGAACCTCCAGGCTGCGCTGACTCACGCTGCGAATGCAGAACGCGGGACGGCGCGTGCCTCGTCGGTCACGCAACGACGCGACTCCGACGCGGAAGCGGATCCTCGCGGGATTTCGTCCGAAGGCACCCGACGCGGGGCCGTCTTTGGCAACCCTCTCGGGCGGCCGTCGAGCCCGTCCATTTTCAACGAGAACCAGGGCATCGAGGCTTCGCTCGGTGATGCAATTCTGAGCTACCTCGCTGACGAGCCCGAGCGGGACGGCTGAGGGCGGCGACGGGAGCGTGTTGCACCGGCGGCTGGTGCGTGGGCCGCGCGTCAGCAGCCCGAGCCGGTGCAGGGCTTGGTGCCCCAGATCAGGATGCCGTTTCGGTACAGGCCGATCTTGTTCCAGTCGGCATAGTCGCCGCTGATCGCGGTGTACGAGTAGTCGTTGGTTTGCGTGTACCACGGCCAACCGTCGGCGTGCACTCCGCCCTTCGCTTCGGCGCTGCTGCCTCCGACCAGAAGCCCGGCTCCGCTAGTGAAAGCAATCTCGAGATAGTAGTCGGTGTTGGTTCCGGATGCTGATCCGAACGTGGCCGCGATGCTTCCGAAATACGGGGCCCAAATCTGGTTTCCAGTCGAATCGCGCGTGTACCAGTAGCGGATCTTGAGATCAGCGAGGTTCACGCTGGCGCCGCCGGCCGCGTTCACGACCCGGAAGTAGGTATGGATATCCTGGGTCGAACCGGTCTTGTCCGTGAAGTACTGCAGCTTCAGCGTCGATGCCGCGCACTTCTTGTCCGAGCCGCACACGGCCGACGCGCAGTCCGAGTAGCTGATGCATACCTTGCCCGCACCGCACGAGGCCCCGCACGTAGCGCCGCCGCAATCCAAGTCCGTCTCGGCGCCGTTCTTGTACCCGTCGTTGCACGCCGGCGTCCTGCACAGGTGTTCGCTCGGGTTGCAGAAGCCCGTGGTGCAGTCGCTGTCGGCAGCGCAACCCTTGCCCTCCGCGCACTGCTTGGCTGGGGCGCACGAGCCGCCGCAGTCCTGGTCGGTTTCGCTGCCGTTCTTGATGCTATCCGAGCACGTCGGGACGGCGCACTTGCCGCCCGTGCAGACCCCGCTCAGGCAGTCTGTTGCAGTGCTGCAGGACTTGGTGTCAGCGCACTGGGTCGCGCACGTGGCGCCCGGGCTGGCGACGCCGCCGCAATCGACGTCGGTCTCGGTGCCGTTCTTGACGCCATCCGGGCACTTGGGGGCGGTGCACTTGCCGCCCGTGCAAACCCCGCTCAGGCAGTCGGTTGGACTGGCGCAGGACTTGGTGTCGGCGCACTGGGTCGCGCACGTGGCGTCAGGGCTGGCGACACCGCCGCAATCGACGTCGGTTTCGGTGCCGTTCTTGATGCCGTCCGGGCAGGCCGGTGCGGCGCAAACGTGTGTCGACGTGTTGCACTTGCCGCTCTGGCAGTCCCCACTGACCGAACATCCCAGGCCGTCATCGCACCGGTAGGTGGGAGCACAAGAGCCGCCGCAGTCCTCGTCGGTCTCATCGCCGTTCTGCACCTTGTCCGTGCACAGCGGAGCCGCACAGGTGTTGGAGCTGCACACGCCATCAATGCAATCGGTTCCGCTGGCGCATTTCTGATCCGTGTCGCACCTGTTCGGGCATGAACCGCCGCAGTCCACGTCGGATTCGGTGCCATTCTGCACCTCGTCGGTGCACGAGGGGGTCGAGCAGGTCCCAGCGTCGCAGTTGCCGCTCTGGCAGTCGCCGTTCTCCAGGCAGCTCTTGCCGTCGGCGCACTTGGCGCAGTCGGGACCGCCGCAGTTGAGATCGGTCTCGCCACCGTTCTTCAGGCTGTCTCCGCAGGTGTCGAGCTGGCAGTAGCCGCCGACACACGAATCGACGACGCAGTCGCTTGCCTGAGTGCAGTGCTCACCCGCCGCACACTTCTTGTCTGGCGCGCAGGAGCCGCCGCAATCCACGTCGGTTTCGTCGCCGTCCTTGATGGTGTCGCTGCAGCTGGGAGGCGCACATGTGCCGTCGTCGCAGTGGCCGGTGTCACAGTCGCCCGCGCCGTTGCAGCCGTCGCCCTCGGCGCACTGCTTGGCCGGGGCGCAGGAGCCACCGCAGTCCACGTCCGTCTCGTCGCCGTTCTGGACTTTGTCGCTGCAGGTCGGGGCGGTGCACGTCTTGTTCGTGCCGTTGCAGATGAGGCTGTCGCAGTCGGTGTTCCCTGCGCAGGGCGAACCATCTGGACACTTCTTCGCGCACGGACCGCCACAGTCCGTCGCGGGCTCAGTGCCGTTCTTGACCCCGTCGGTGCACGATGGGCTTTGGCAGACCTTGTTCCTGCACACGCCAGAGGTGCAATCGCCATTGCCAGAGCAGCCCTCGGTCGGGCCGCAATCGTCCGGGCAGGAGCCGCCGCAGTCTTGGTCGGTCTCGTCACCGTTCTGGACGCCGTCGTCGCACGCGGGGGCCACGCAGACGTGCCCCTCGCACACCCCGCTCTGGCAGTCAGGTCCGTCGACGCAGTGCAGGCCCACGGCGCACTTGGGGCAGGAAGAGCCGCAGTCCTCGTCGGTTTCCGAGCCATTCTGGACGCCGTCGTTGCACGCAGGGTTCTGACACACGCCGCCCGTGCACTTCCCGCTCTTGCAGTCGATGTTCCCACCGCAGGTGCGTCCAGCGTCGCACTGGGGGCAGGAACCGCCGCAGTCGGCGGAGCTCTCGTTACCGTTCATGACGCCGTCGGTGCACGTGGCGACCTGACACACGTGGCCCACGCACACGGACGTCGAGCAGTCGTCCTTCGTGTTGCAGGTATCGCCGGGCCCGCAATCCTCGCAGGGTCCGCCGCAGTCTATTGCGCTTTCGCCCTGGTTCTGGACTCCATCGTTGCATGTCGCTGCCTCGCAGACGCCGTTGTCGCAGACGCGGCTCTCGCAATCGTTGACGGAATCGCAGTTCTGGCCGGCGCTGCAGGCTGCGCAGCCTCCGCTGGCGCCGCCGCCGCAGTCGATGTCGGTTTCTGCGCCGTTCTGGACACCATCACCGCATCCGGCGGCCAGGCAGACCTGGCCCTTGCACACGCCACTCTTGCAGTCGTCGTCTTCCTTGCACGAGGCATCCTCGTCGCATCGGACGCAGGCCCCGCCGCCGCAGTCGACGTCGGTTTCCGTGCCGTTGCGCGTTCCGTCAGCACACTCGGCGCCCTGGCAGAAGCCCTCGGTGCACTCCTCGTTGATACAGTCGGCAGCTTGACGGCACTTTTGGCCCAGGTCGCACACGTCGCAGCCGGAGTCGGTGCCGCCGCAATCCACGTCCGTTTCGCTGCCGTTGGCTGTTGCGTCGGTGCAGGTGGGCGCTTGGCAGTGTTGGTCGGTGCAGACGCGGCTTTCGCAGTCGTCGTTGGCGTTGCAGCGTATGCCAGTAGCGCAGCGCTTGCACCCACTCGCGATTCCGCCGCAATCCGCAGCGCTTTCATCCTGGTTCTGTATGCCATCGTCGCAGCTTGCCCCGACGCACAGGCCGTCGACGCAGTTGCTGCTCTTGCAGTCCTCTGCCGCGTCGCATGGCTGATCGGCCCCGCAGGCCGGGCAAGTGTCGCCCCCGCAATCGATGCCGGTCTCGTTGCCGTTGCGGACTTCGTCGGCGCACGTCGGGGCGGTGCATAGGTTCTTCTGACACGAGCCGCTGACACAGTCTTCTGGCTCGCTGCAAGGTTCGTTGTCCGGGCAGGCAGGACACTCGTCGCCGCCGCAATCGATGCCGGTCTCGTTGCCATTGGCAACCTCATCGTCGCACGCCGAGGGCTGGCATGTGTCGTCGAGGCAAACGAGCGACGCGCAATCGATGTCATCGTGGCATGGCCCATCGACCGCGCAGCCGTCGCACGTGCCGCCGCCGCAGTCGACAGCCGTTTCCTTGCCGTTCTTCACCCCGTCCGCGCAGGTCGGCGCTTGGCAGACCAGGCCTTCGGATACCGGTTCCGCCGTGGCGCCGCCTTCGGCGCAGACGCCGGACTTGCAGTCAGTAGGCTTCTCGCAGCCCTTGGTGTCGGAGCATTCCCCGCAGTCGTCGCCCCCGCAATCGATGTCGGTCTCCGTGCCGTTGTTCACGCCGTCCGCGCAGGAAGCGGGTTGGCACTGGCCACTGGTACACACTCCAGCCTGACAGTCTTCGCCCTGGTCGCAGTCTTCGCCCTGGTCGCACTTGTCGGTGCATGAGCCGCCGCAGTCGACGTCTGTCTCGTCCCCGTTCTTGACCCCATCCTTGCAGCCCGGCGTGACACATTCTCCGTCGTGGCAGATGCCATCGGCGCAGTCGTCCGCGTTGCGACAGGCCTTGCCAGCCGCGCACGCGGGGCAGGTCGTGCCGCCGCAGTCGACATCGGTTTCGGTGCCGTTCTTCTTGTTGTCGCGGCAAGTCGGACCGGTGGCGTCCGAACCTGCGCTGCCGCTGGTATCCGAGTCGGCGCTGCCACCGGAGCCGGTTTCTCCGGCGGTATTGGAGCCGGGCGTCCCATCGGTCCCCGCGGCGCCCAAGGAGCCGCGGTTGACGTCGTCGTACGCCGGATTGCACCCGGTGAGCAGCACAAAGCACGACGAAAGCAGGGCGCTCCGAACAGGAGCATATGCGCTAGCCATCATGTTCAGTCTATCAGAAGAGGACACGTTCGCCGAGCGGGGACCCTCCCACTGACCGAAGATGATCCCTTCAGGGCCGACAGCGGCAGAGGGCTTGGCGATACGGCGAGTTCAGCCAGAGCGAAGGCCGCCGTCGCGGTGTGGGTTCGTGTCCGTACCAGGTTGCGCAATTCGGCGTGGGGCGAGGATGGTCGCTCTGTTGAGCTGGCCGGCGTGCTCGGGTGCAAGCGCGTCGGACTCGAAGCGGGGCGACGCGATTTGGGAACTGGCGGCTTGTCAACCACAATGCGCCTCGCCGGCCGTTGCGGACTGGAGGGGCGAGTGTCATTGGTCGGCCAGCGTGCCTGCCACACCGTCCCTCGGTTCTTTGTACCGGCGGAACCGACACGCGCCGCTTTGTGTGTGCCTCCTTGTGTGTGCGCGTCGGGGCGCAGGTGTGGGAGAATGGAGCTTGCTTCGGCGGGCGTAGCGTGGCACGGTCCGACCGTTTTCGGGCGTCGAGGCCTCGGTCCGCGGTGCTCGCAAAGCCAAGGCGAGGTAGCCAAGCGGTTAGGCAGCGGTTTGCAAAACCGCCACACGTCGGTTCGAATCCGATCCTCGCCTCCGCGAAAAGGAAGGGGGAACGCATGGGGCCGTGGACCACCCGGGGCCCAGGACCCAGCGACGGCACAGCCCTGCGCGTCGGTTCGAATGGGGTCCTCGCCCTCGGTCTGCTGGGGGTGTCGGCGGCGCGCGAAGCGTGGTGTGGGATGGACAGTGGTACGCTCGGCTCCCCATGCGCTGGATGGTTCGCGGTGACATCGACGGATTCTTCGGCTTGGCCCTGGACAACTTGGTGCAGTTGCTGCTCATCGACGCGCTCTGCAGACACGTTCTCGGCTTCCCCGCCGATCTGATCTACAGCCAGGTGCTGCCCGGCGTTGCCGTGTCGCTCGTCATCGGCAACCTGTTCTACTCGTGGCAGGCCATGCGGCTGGCGAAGGAGACGGGACGTCACGACGTGTGCGCGTTGCCCTACGGGATCAACACCGTCTCGCTGTTCGGGCACGTGTTCTTGGTCATGCTGCCGGCCAAGCTCGCGGCCAGTGCTGCCGGTGCTTCGGATCCGGCTCGCGTGGCGTGGCAGGCTGGACTTGTCGCATGCCTCGGCTCGGGCCTGATCGAGTTCGGGGGCTCCTTCGTCGCGGAGCGGCTCAGACGTGTGACCCCGCGCGCTGCGCTGCTATCCACGCTGGCCGGTATCGCGCTCGCATTCATTTCGCTGGGATTTCTGTTTCGCACGTTCGCGCGACCCGTGGTGGGCATGTCGACGCTCGGGATTGTGCTGTTGACCTATTTCGGCCGCGCTCGATTCCGTGGCGGGTTGCCCGGCGGCCTGGTCGCGGTGGTGCTCGGAACGCTGCTGGCGTGGCTGACCGGCGTCGCTCCCGTGCAATCGGCACCGCCAGCGGACGCGGGCTTCTGCGCTCCGGTGCCGGTCCTCGGGGAGCTCGTTCGCGCCATGGCGGCGGGGCACTTCGTTACCTACCTGTCCGTTATCGTGCCCATGGGCTTGTTCAACCTCGTGGGATCGCTCCAGAACATCGAGTCCGCTGCGGCATCAGGGGACCGATACCGCACGGCGCCGTCACTCGCTGCCAACGGCATCGGAACCATTGCGGCCGCGCTGTTCGGGTCCTGTTTTCCCACGACCATCTACATAGGTCATCCGGGGTGGAAGGCGCTCGGCGCACGCGCAGGCTACTCGGTGCTCAATGCCGTGTTCTTCACGGTCGTGCTGCTCAGCGGGACGCTTGCCTACATCGCGTGGGCCGTGCCCGTGGATGCTGGCATGGCCATCGTGCTGTGGATTGGCATCGTCATTGCTGCACAGGCCTTCCAGGCGACTCCACGAGAACACGCCCCTGCCGTGGTGGTGGGGCTGCTACCCGGCGTGGCCGCGTGGGGTGCGCTGATGGCCAAGGCGGGCCTGCGAGCCGCGGGATACGGCGACCAGGGGGGACCACAGTTTGGCGAATCACTCGTCGCGGCGTTTGCCAAGACCGACACGTGGATCCACGGCGCGTTTGCGCTGGAGCAGGGCTTCATTCTGACTTCGATGCTGCTGTCAGCGATGACGGTTGCCATCATCGAAAGGAAGTTTCTGGCGGCTGCCGCCTGGATCTGGACGGCCGCCGTACTGTCCGCGCTGGGGCTGATCCACTCGTACCGCTTCACGGGCGGGGACACGGCGCTCTGGATCCATCCAGCCTGGCCATGGGCGACCGGCTACGCCATCATGGGTGCGGTGTTCGTTCTGGCCCGCTGGCTCACCGTCGAGTCAGAAGGACACCCCTAGAGGTTACACTCCTGCAGAGGAACGCCCCGATGACCGATCCAGAGTACGATTTCACGATACGGCGGCTGGGCCAAGCGCACGTGCCGTCGCCCCTCGGACTGTCCAGCGAGCTCGGCGACTTCATCGCCAACTACGTGGGGGATGAGGAACTCGTGCAGTACCGCATCGACGTCAACGCGAATTCGGCTCCTCTGCAGTCAACGGAATTGCTCGAGAAGGCCGGCCCACGGCAGGCGATCTACTTCGATCCTGCCAAAGTGCATGCAGGCGTGGTCACGTGCGGCGGGCTCTGCCCGGGGCTGAACAACGTCATTCGCGCCGTCGTGATGACGTTGTGGCACGGCTACGGCGTGCGCCGGATCAGCGGCGTGCGGTTCGGATACCAGGGGTTCCTGCCGGAGCGCCGGCTCGCGGTGAAGGAGCTCAACCCGGACGTCGTCGTGGACATCCATCGCCTGGGCGGCACCATGCTCGGCTCTTCGCGGGGAGGCGGCGAGCGCACGAGCGATATCGTCGACGCGATGGAACAGTTGAACATGAACGTCCTGTTCACCATTGGCGGCGACGGTACTCAACGTGGCGCCTCGCGTATCGCCGAAGAGATCGCCCGACGCGGATCCAAGATTGCGGTCGTAGGTATTCCCAAGACCATTGACAACGACCTGAGCTTCGTCGAGAAGTCCTTTGGCTTCGAAACGGCGGTGTCACGTGCGGTCGAGCCGGTGACCAGCGCCCACACGGAGGCCTTGGGCTGCATCGATGGCATGTCCATCGTGAAGGTCATGGGGCGCGAGTCCGGTTTCATAGCGGCGCACACCGCGCTTGCGACCAACGACGTCAACTTCGTCTTGATACCCGAGGTGCCCTTCGAGATTGATGGACCGAACGGACTGCTCGCGCATCTGGAGAAGCGGCTCGATCACCGACACCACGCGGTGCTCCTGGTGGCCGAGGGCGCCGGTCAGGAATTGGTGGCATCGGGCGGGGCGGACCTGTCCGGCAACAAGAAGCTCGGCGATGTCGGCCTCTACTTGAAGGAGCGGATCACCGCTCACTTCCGCGCCAAGAACCGTGAGCTCAACCTCAAGTACATCGACCCGAGCTACATCATACGCAGCGCGCCGGCCAATCCCATCGACGCGGTCTACTGTGCGCGGCTCGGAAGCAACGCTGTGCACGCCGCGATGTCGGGGCGGACCGAGTGCCTGGTGGGACTCGTCAACAACCGCTTCGTCCACGTGCCCATGCACGTGGCCGTCTCTCGGCGCAATCGGGTCGATCCGGAGAGCCCCCTATGGCGAGATGTCGTCGAGGCGACCGGGCAGCCCGCGCTCATGAGGAATTGAGGGTGCGGCTACAGGCACGCCTCGCGGCAGTTGCGTTCTGCCTTGGTGCAGCTCGCTATCGTTTCTGCAGAGGGGGTGCCCGCGTCCGATTGAGTGAGACGCTTCACACAGGCGCCCAGAAGGGCATTGCACTTTTCCAGGCATTGGGCCATCTGGGCGGGGGACGCGCTGGGGATGGCGGCGGTGCCGGGGGCGGTGGATCCGGCTTCTGCTGTCTCGTTGCTGCCAGCGTCCGTCGCGGCGGCTGCATCCCGGGCTGACTCCGGTGTCGGGCTCTTCGACGCGGGCGACGACTGAGCCGGCGGACTCGGGGGGGATTTGGGTTGGGCGGGCACCGCCCGTGGCGCGGCGTTGGGCGACGCCGGTGGGGTCTTCGCTCTGCCCCTCGCGTCGGACACGGGCAAGGGTTGGGGAAGCGGGCGCTGGTCGAGCTCTTCCTTCTTTCCGAGCCGGCAGGAGACTACCACCCCCGCCGCGACGAGGAGCACGACAGCGGCAGGCGTCTTGCGCAACACGGTACGGCGCGTCGTCATGGGGCGGGTCATATCTGACGCGAGGGGGGCCTGGCAACCGAGCGGCCCGTCGCGCTGGGGCCGAGCGGGAGGATTCGGTGGATCGGCGGTCCGTCTTGCGGGCCGGTGCACTTCGGCTCCAAATTGGGCTTTTCGGCGAGGCGCGGCTCACAATGCGTGCTCGAGTCACGGCACTCCACCACTCTCATGCGGCTGGGCATCGACTTTGGTACGACACGAACGGTAGTGGCGGCTGCGGTGCATGGCCGCTATCCGGTCGCGGCGTTCGACACAACCCGAGGTTTCCTCGACTACTTGCCGGGGATGGCCGCCGCCGCGCGAGGGCGGCTCAATTTCGGCTGGGACGTGCTGCGGGCTCTCGGAGACGACGCTACGGCGGCTGTGCCGTCGCTCAAGCGGACGATCAGCGGATTGGCGCCCGACGACCGGGTGCTCGCACTCGATCGGGATGTCACGGCGCTCGAGTTGGTCACCCGCTATCTGGCTTTCGCCCGCCGGATGCTCGTCGAGCGAAGCAACCTGGAGATCCTCGCCGACGAGCCGCTCGAGGCCATGGTGGCTGTGCCTGCCAACGTGGGCACACGCCAGCGCTATCTCACGCTGGAGGCATTCCAGCAGGCAGGCTTCCGGGTCATCGGGATGGTCAACGAGCCAACCGCGGCCAGCATCGAATACGCATACCGCAACCTGGGCGCGGTGGGGCGCAGAAGCCCGAAGCGCTACGTGATCGTCTACGACTTGGGCGGGGGTACTTTCGACACCTCGGCGGTGTCGCTCGAGGAACGTCGCTTCGAGCTCCTGAGAAGCGAAGGCATTGCGCAGCTGGGAGGCGATGATTTCGACGCGATTATCCTAGAGCTTGCGCTCGAGCGGGCTCGGGTGGACGGCAGGTCCCTTTCGACGGTCGCGCGCACGCGACTGCTGGAGACGTGTCGCGAGGCCAAGGAAGCCCTGGGCTTGAACACACGCCGACTTCTGGTCGACCTGGGGAGCGTGCTGTCCGGATGCGAACCGGTGATGCTCGACACGGCCGATATCTACGAGCGCACTCAACCTCTCGTTGATCGCACCGTCGAGTTGCTCGACCGCGTCTTCGAGAGCCTGCGCGGACACGGCATCGATCCCGATAATCCTCGCGAGCTCGGTGCCGTCTATCTCGTGGGCGGCGCCACGGCGTTTCCGCCGGTCGCCCGCACACTCCGCAAGCTGCACCGGCGGAAGATCCAGCTTGCGCCGCAGGCGCACGCTGCCACCGCCTTGGGGCTGGCCATTGCAGCGGATCCGGATGCCGGGCTGTTCGTCCGCGAGGCGGTAACGCGCTACTTCGGTGTCTGGCGCGAAGGCGAGTCCGGCCGTGAGAAGGTCTTCGATCCGGTGTTGTTCAAGAACACGACCGCGGGGAGCGTAGAACCGGTCCGGGCGGTTCGCTCCTATCGGCCCGTCCATGCAGTCGGTCACCTGCGATTCGTCGAGTGCAGCGAGCTCTCGGACGGGGGTGAACCGTCGGGTGACTTGACTCCCTACGGCGACCTCTACTTCCCGTACGATCCGCATCTGCTCCACGTCAAAGACCTCTCGACTCGTGCCCCGGAGCGTCGACCGGAGTTCTTGGCCGAGGAGATCGTGGAGCACTACGAATACGGCCAAGACGGGACCATCACCGTCGAGATCGAGAACTCTACGCGTGGGTATCGGCGCCGCTACGTCATGTCGAACGCCGAGCTGTGGCGTTGAGGTCGGGATCGGCGACGCCCGACCCCTGGAAGTGTGCGCGGACAGGGCACCCAGTGGGGACTCGACGAGCGTGGCACCTAGCGCTAGCCTGTCGTGGTCGTCGGATGGACAGTCTGGCTCCCTCTCTCTTGGTAGCTGCTCCCCCATTGGGAGACCCCAACTTCGATCGGTCGGTGGTCTTGTTGGCCGCGCACGGCCCTGACGGCGCGTTCGGCTGGGTGATCAACGGCCGAGAGCTCATGACGCTGGCGGAGCTTTTGGTCCGAGCGGACATAACGGACCACTTGGTTGAGGTGGGTGGAAACGTGCGCGCCGGCGGCCCGGTATCGCCAGAGCAGGTCTGGCTGCTCTACAAGAGCGAGGACCGGTTCGAGGGCATTGAAGGCCAGTTCGAGGTGGGCAACGCCATTATGGCTTCTGCGTCACGCCGTGTGCTGGAAGCCATCGCGGCGGGCACGCCTCCGGGCAGTCTCGTCGGCCTGGCTGGGTACGCCGGTTGGGCGCCGCTCCAGCTCGAGAACGAAATCCGAGTCGGCGCGTGGCTGCCCATCGACCTGGAGCCCAGCATAGTGTTCGATGTTCCGCGCGACCGGGTTTGGGAGCGCTGCTATGCAGCGGTCGGGGCATCGCCCATTGCCTTTGCGACCCGGACCGTCGGGTCAGCCTAGTGCCGCGTTTCGATTGAGTTGAGGGGCCGGACGCGCCGCCCCCAGCTGGGTGAAAACCACTCGTCTGAGCCGCGGCACCCCTCGTCTTTGGGCATCGTTTCAATTGAAACGATGCACTGGCTGGAACCAGACACGAGTCGCTCAAGCCTCCGCACTCTGGATCAGAGGCACGAAGACGCAGGTCACACCCGTCTTCCAGGTGACGCCCGTGGAGGACCGGGTGCCTATGTAGAGAACTTGACTCCCCCTCGCAGGACCTACCGGTATCACCATGCGACCTCCCGGCGCCAGTTGGGCCGTCAGAGTGGTCGGGATGGACGCTGCGCCAGCGGAGACCAGGATCCTCTGATAGGGGCCTCGGTCCGGAGCTCCCTCACAGCCATCGCCGACATGGATGGTGACATTGTGGATCCCGAGCCGTTCGAGGGCCTTGCCTGCTCGCTCCGCCAGACCCGGTCGGATCTCGAAAGCGTCCACTTCCGCGGTCAAGTGACCCAACAAGGCCGCGGCGTATCCGGAGCCCGCTCCCACCTCGAGCGATCTTTCCTCGCCGACGCAGGCCAGCGCCTCCAGCATGATGGCGATCATGGTCGGTTGGCTGACGGTCTGGCCCTCCCCGAAGGGCAACGCGCGGTCGTGGTACGCGTACGAACGCTCCGAGGGAGGCAGGAATTCGTGGCGGGGAACGCTTCGGAACGCGTCGATCACGCGCGGATCGGCGAGGTCACCGCTGCGTCGGAGGCGCTCGACGAGTCGGTTCCTCTCTTCGGCATACTCGTCCGGGTGCATGGGTCCACGCGGAAGTGTATCGACGGCGCTCCGCGAAAGCGGAACGGATATAGGGTTGCCCGACGAGTCGGGCCCGTGTCAACCTCAATCGCCGTGAAGGCTGTCAGCATCGCGGCGATTGGAGCCGCAGTGATAGTGGCTTCGGCCCTGCTCGGTGCCGAACCCGTCGCCCCATCAGAACCAGGACAGCGGAATCGGGCCACTGGATGTCCGTCCGAGATGGTCAGGGTGGGGGCATACTGCGTCGACCGCTGGGAAGTGTCCATGGTCGACAAGCGTACGGCTAGGTCTCTGTCACCGTACTACCCCCCCAATCGCCGGTTGCTCGAGAGGGTAGCAGCCATCTGGCAACGCGAGCACGCCATGGCTGGCCCGAGCGGCGCTCGAATCATGCCGTTGCCGCCCCCGTCCTGGCAGCTGACGACGGATTTCGTGCCAGTTGCCGTGAGCCGGCCAGGGGTCGTCCCGCAAGGCTACTTGAGCTACTTCCTGGCCAGCCAGGCCTGTGCCAATGCCGGCAAGCGGCTTTGTACCGAGGCCGAGTGGCAACAGGCATGCCGCGGCGCCAGTGTCAACCAGTTCCCCTATGGAAGCGCGTACGTCCCGATGCGCTGCAACGTTTTCCGCCCGTATCATCCTGCGTACGTGCTGCATGGGACCTGCTCGTTCGGCCACACGGATCCGCGCCTGAACCTCGTCGTCGAGCGCGCGAGCGACCCGCTTCTGCGCCTCACCGGACAGACCACCCGATGTGCGAGCCGCTGGGGCGATGATGCCATCTACGACATGGTTGGGAACCTGGACGAATGGGTCGATGCCGGCCAAGAGAGCGCGTTCGTCGGTGGTTTCTACGCTCGCAGCACGAAGCAGGGCTGTGATTCGCGCATTTCGAGCCACGCGCCTAGCTACTACGACTACTCGCTGGGCACTCGCTGCTGCCGCGACGCACAGGCTGCACCTTGATCGGCCGCATGCGTTGCTGCCAATCGCCGAAACGGGACTCTAGCTTGAGCGGCAATCAGTTTGATTGCCGCGAAGAAACAGGACCGAGAGCACCAAACACGCAGCAGACCGCGCCAAAGGCGTCGCCGACAACGCACCCTCGCTCGCCGAGGGGTGCGTATTCGGCGACGCCGCCGCGATCGGTGCTCTAGGCCGAACCTCTTTCCCCGAGCAGCTTGGACAACCTGTGCACGCACGAGTCGAGGTGGCATGCCGTCGCGCCAGGCCCATGGCTCCTGCCCCACGTCGACCACTGCAGCGCCACCAGTCGGCGATCGGAGCCGCCCGGCAGAGGCAGCGTCCGAAAGGCCAGCACCGCATCGTCCTCTTCCTGCCAGCTGACGGCCAGGTCACGTCCCGGGGTATGCGCGAGGACGTGGCCGGTGAGGCTCGTGCCCCAGCGTAGGCCCAAGCACACGGCCGAGTCCTTCTCCCCGATTTCCCCGTGGGACGTCAGCCACGCACTGAGCGCAGCGCCGTCGGTGAAGTAGGCATGGGCCAACTCGGACGAGGTTGCTGCGACACAGACTGCCCAGTGTACCTGTCGCTGGGACCCGGGATGGCGCTCAAGGCAGTGGGCGAGCGTCGCCAGCGAGACGCGCCAGCCCGACGTCGTTCCGGCCGCCTCATCCGGCGATGCCGAGCCGAAGTGGGTCAACACGATGCGATGGTGCTCTGGCTCGATGACGATGCGTTGCGAACCAGCCTCCAGCACGAGACGTCTGGGAGCCTGCACTTCGACGACGCGCAGTACGAGCCGGGCCCCAAGAGTCGGCCACGCCAGCTCGAGCCGAGCCCCAGGCCTCACCGCGCCCTCGACCGAGTCCGCCTGCCAGCCCTGCAGCCCCTCGGGTGTGGCGCACGCCCTCCAGAGCTCGTCGGCTGTCGCCGCGACCGGCTGTATGATCGTGATGCCATCAGCCATGTGTCTCGCCTCGCCGAGCGACGGCACACGATACCAGCACACCTGGCGGTGGCTCCAACGGGACTCGAGTGGGTTTTCTGGGGCGCCGGCTCGGCTCGGTCGTGCGGCCTACCGAGTTCTCGCGACGAGCCGACCGCGGCAGCCACCCAGGGGCGCACACGCGATTCTGGCCGACGTGTGGCCTCGACAGAGTTCGTGGAGCCGAGGGGACTCGAACCCCTGACTTCCGCATTGCGAACGCGGCGCTCTCCCAACTGAGCTACGGCCCCGGGAGGACTTGGGGGCTCGGAGGGTAGCGTCCGCCCGGGCGGTGTCAAGCGGCGCGAACCAGGTACTCGCCAGAAATGCGCAGTGGCAGCCGGCCCCCCCGCCGGAGCGGGAATCCTGCCGAACCAAGCGTTGACCCTGCGCTCATGGTGGTTATCTTGCGCTCGTCCGTGGCGGCACTCGAGTACGCCCGGGGCGAAGCCCCGGCGCCGTTGGTCCGCTGACGACACAAACCGAGAACCAAGCGGCCACAGGCTAGAGCTATCAGGAGACGCAGAGACCATGGGCAAGATAATCGGCATCGACCTCGGCACGACCAACAGCGTGGTTGCGGTGATGGAAGGCAAGGACGCCAAGGTCATCGTGAACGAAGAGGGCTCACGGCTGACCCCGTCGGTGGTCGCCTGGGATGACAAGGGCGAGATACTGGTCGGGACCATTGCCAAGCGCCAGGCGGTCACCAACCCGGAGGCGACGGTCGCCTCTGCCAAGCGCTTCATTGGTCGTCGCTTCGACGAGGTGAGCAACGAGACCCGACGGGTACCGTACAAGGTGGTGGCGGGGAAGAACGGAGATGCCTGGTTTGAAGTGCGCGGTAGGCCGGTCGCTCCTCCAGAGGTGAGCGCCAAAGTGCTGCAGAAGCTGCGCAAGGCGGCGGAGGACTACCTCGGTGAGAAAGTGACGGATGCGGTCATAACCGTCCCCGCGTACTTCAACGACTCGCAGCGACAGGCGACCAAGGACGCCGGCAAGATCGCCGGACTCGAGGTCAGGCGCATCATCAACGAGCCGACGGCCGCCGCGCTCGCGTATGGTCTGGACCGGAAGAGCAACGAGGTCATCGCGGTCTACGACTTCGGCGGCGGGACTTTCGACATATCGATTCTCGAGGTGGGCGACAACGTCGTTCAGGTGATTGCGACCAACGGCGATACTCATCTCGGTGGTGACGATCTCGATCACACCATCATGGACTGGCTGATCGCCGAGTTCCGGCGCGATACCGGCATCGACGTCTCGAACGACAAGATGGTGATCCAGCGGCTCAAGGACGCGGCGGAGCAGGCCAAGATCGAGCTGTCTAGCAAGCAAGAGACGACCGTCAATTTGCCGTTCCTCACAGCGGACGCGAGCGGTCCGAAGCATCTGACCAAGCAACTCACGCGCGCGCGGCTCGAGCAGATGATCCAGCCGTTCGTTGACCGGACCATGGATCCGGTGCGCCGTGCTCTGGATGACGCGAAGAAACGACCGAGCGAAATCGACGAGGTCGTGCTCGTCGGTGGGTCGACCCGCATTCCGCTGGTGCAGCAGACGGTCTCCAAGTTCTTCGGCAAGGAAGCACACAAGGGGGTCAATCCGGACGAGGTCGTGGCCGTCGGCGCAGCCGTGCAGGGCGGAGTCCTGGCCGGCGACGTCCAAGACGTCGTGCTGCTGGACGTCACGCCGCTGTCGCTCGGTGTGGAGACGCTGGGCGGAGTCATGACCGTGATGATTCCGCGCAACACGACGATTCCAACGCAGAAGAAGGAGATCTACTCGACGGCGAGCGACAACCAGCCTTCGGTCGAAATCCACGTCCTACAAGGTGAGCGGGCCGAGGCCCGGTACAATCGTACGCTCGGGAAGTTCCATCTCGATGGGCTTCCGCCGGCGCCCCGCGGTATCCCCAAGATCGAAGTGACCTTCGATATCGATGCGAACGGCATCCTCTCTGTCGCGGCCAAGGACATGGCGACCGGGAAGGATCAGCGTATCACGATCACAGCCAGCAGCGGCCTCAACAAGGACGACATCGATACGATGGTCAAGGACGCCGCGGCTCACGAAGAGGAGGACAAGCGCCGTCGTGAGCAGATCGAGCGCCGCAACAAGCTCGACAACTTCTGCTACACGATGGAGAAGCAGATCAGCGAGAACCGAGAGAAGCTCGACGCGACGCTCGTCTCTCAGATCGAGTCCCTGGTCAAAGAGGGCCGGGAGGCTGTCGAAAAGCAGGATGACGCCAAGGTGCAGGACGTGCTTGCACGTCTCGAGCGTGAGGCCCATCAGCTAGCGAGCAAGCTCTACGAAGCAGCTCCCGGCGGCGCAGGACCTGTCCCGAACGGCGCTCCAGGTGCTGCCGACAGCTCGTCAGGCAACGGGAGCAGCAAGACCAAGCCGGGCGACGTGATTGACGCCGAGTTCGAAGAGACAAAGTGACGATGTTGCCATAGGCCGGACGAAGGGCCGACTCATCTCCGCAAACTGGGCCATGTTTCCTGTGATGTGTCACCAAGAAACCTACAATGTATGTTTCTTGGCGACAGGTCGCGGCGATCGGGCTCGGGCTCGGACTGTACGCGCACGCGCCGGCAGCCTCAGCGTGGGTGGACGCGAGCATCCAGTCGGACGTCATCACCCTCGATCTGGTGCGTGACGGCACGGCCACGGTCACGCACGAGGTCATGTTGCGTGTCCGAGGGGGGCCGCTGCACTCGCTGACGCTCCAGGGGGTGGACGCGGACGCGGAGCCCGAACCCGGTGCGACCATCGGACCGGCGCTCGGCAGCGGCGAATCGCAGCGCACGTCGGCGCTTCTGTTGAGCCGAGGCGACGACGGCAGCCTTCGCGTGGAGCTCGACGACGAGCGCGGCGTCAAGCGCGGCAGCTACCTGCTTCGGTTCGCCTATCGCACCCACTCCCTGCAGCGGGACATGCAGCTGGTCGACGGGACGAGTGCGCTGCTGCGTTGGGTTGGCCCACGCTTCGGCACCGGGATGGACTTGGCCAAGGTCATCTTTCGGCTGCCGTCCGCGCCTGCCGAACCGCGCCTGGCGAGCACGGACCGGGAGCGGTTTGGGACGACCGACGACAATGCCGGTACTTTCATCAGTCACCTGCGCCGTGGACCGGACAAGGACGAGCTCGAGCTCGTTCGTCCCCACGTGGCTCAGGGTGAACCTGTGGTGTGGACTGCGCTCGCGAGTGCCGAGGCTTTCGACACGTTTCGTCCGGCGCTTCGTGTCGCGCCGATCCCCCAGGTCGCCGCCCCGGCAAGACCGGGGCGCGGTCGAGTGCTGCTTCTCGCGACGCCGGTGGTGGCCTTCGGCTACGCCGTCGCGGTGCTGGCGAAGTGGTTCGGACTTCGCCGTGCCGCCCACGTGCTTCGCGCCATGCCGCAGAGTCTGATCCCGTTGCCCGCAGTCGCCCGAGCTGTCCTAGCCGGGACTGCGCTGGCTGCCTCGTTCGTGGCAGGTAGCTACGCTCGCCAGATGCTCTTGGCGGCTCTGTTCGCCGTGCTGGCGATGATCCTCGCTTCGCATGCGACCCCGAAGCCGCTCAGTCGACCACGCCCGCCCGGGCGGTGGCTGCCTCTCAGCTGCGAGGATGCCCTGGCGAAGCCGACCGGAGCTCGGGCGGGGGCTTGGTTCGACGCCGGGCGTTGGCGCGGGCTCGTGCTCTTCGTCGTGCTGCTCGGAGGGATGCTCGTTCTGGGGCTAGCCTGGTCCAGATCGTATCCTCCTGGAGCCGCGGCACTGGCGCTGGCTTCATCCGCACTCGTTCCGTTGTTTTTCACAGGGCGTGCCAGTGAGCTTCCGGCTGACGCTGCGCAGCGACCGCAGAGCCTGCTGGGTTGGCTGCTGCGTCGACTGCGCCGTGACGAAGCGCTGCGCGCTGTGCCCTGGGCTCGCATTCCGGACGAAGTCGCGCGGCCAGACGAGCTCCGGCTGCTGGTCCTGCCACGACGTCCGCGTGAAGGGCTGATCGCGATCGAGGTAGCCACCGAGTACTGTGCCGGCCCAGGGGGTAGCGTGGAGCTTCCGTGCGTGGTCGTGCGAGCGACCGAGGACTCGCCCAGCCACGGCGCGTTGCCTCGTTCGGTGGTCTGGGTTCGAGGCCGCAAGCCCCGCGAGCGGGTCGCCATCCTTCGGCCCAGACTACCTCTGCGCAGCATGGTCCTGTCGCTCGTGCGGAACGTGGCCCGGCGGCTCTCCGAGACCGAACCCGCCACGGGTGCTCATCCGGGATGCAGCAGCTGCACCATTTCGCGTGGGAGCATCGAAGCGACCTCGAAGCTCGGCAGCGTCGCGTCACCGGCCCACGCCACGTAGCTGGCGTGCAGGGCATGCCGCGCACCCAGTCGCTGCACGGGAGATCCACCGTACAGTTCGTCACCGGCAATCGGAAAGCCAAGCGCAGCAAGGTGAGCACGCACCTGGTGACGGTAGGCGTGGGGCGCAACGACCTCGACTAGTTGCCACGGTCCGGCCGTCTGCAGAACGCGCCAGCGCGTCGTGGCGCGTCGTGCTCCGCGCAGCGCCAGGGGGGAAGCTGCCACGGCGACGCGGGTGCTACCCCGATGCGCCGGCGCGAGCCAGGTGGTCATTTCGCCGGCGCGCGGGAGGTCGCCGGCGGGAACGACGGCGAGGTAGTGCTTCGCTAGCGCTCCACGCGCGAGAGCCTCGCGAAGAGTGACGAACGCGTCCACAGCACGTGCGGCCACGAGTAGTCCAGACGTGCGCGTGTCGAGCCGGTGGACCAGCCCCGGCTCTCGTACGCTGTATCCGACGTACTTCATCTCGGGATAGTGGCCGAGCAGCGCGCCCGCGAGGGTCCCTCGCTCACCGGAGCGCAGGGCTGCGGCCGCCTGCCCGGCGGGCTTGTCAACGACCACGACACCATCGGTTTGCAGACGGACGCAGAGCGGAGCATCGGGTTCCGGTAGCGGTCCCTCGTCGGGAGAGAAGCTGACACTCACCTCCTGACCCGCGCGGCCAAGCACACCCTTGGCGGCGGGCCGCCCCTGCACCCGGACCGCGCCTCGTGCGAACAGCTCCCCGACACGCCGGCGACCCAGACGCAGGTGTCGGGCGATGATCTTGTCCAATCGCTCTCCCGCCTCTGACGGGGTCACGAAGAAACGGGACGGCGCGGGGAGTGCCGGCACTCGTTCGTGGCCTCCACGCCTACCACGTCCCGGCGACGCCGCCGCCGAGAACAGGGAAAGCGCGCCCTCGCGGCCCGACCGACTCGCCCATGACGCCGGCGAACGGAAAGGCGACCGAGCTGCGCGACGGACGAGCCGTGTCGCTGCGTGTGATCCACGCGGCTGCCGTCCCGCCGACGAGCATGCCCCCAGCGATGGAAGCCAGCCAGATGCGGTTTCGCCGCTTCGAGGAGCGATCATCGACGAAAAGGACCGGCGCCGCCACCGCGGCACCGGTGAGCGCACCCAAACCAGCGCCGAGGTCGATCATCAACACCCGCGACGCGGGGATCTCGAGCCGTGTCGCCAGCGCGCCCGCGAGCAAGACGCCGCCTGCTGCACCGTAGCCCATCCCTCGAGATGGGAAAGCCTCGGTGTCGCCCTTGTAGACCAGGTACGCCAGCCCCCCCAGAAGCGTTCCCATCGCGCCGCCCGAGTGCGCCATGGCCGCGCCGCCTTCTCTGATCGGGCGGATGGCAATCGTCGTGGCCGCGAGCGTGAGTCCGGCGGCGGCACCGGTGAGTCCATAGACGTACCTGTCCGTCACGGGCTCGACGCGGTAGGCATTCGCCAATAGGACCCCAGAGGCCATCGGCCACCAGGTTCCAGCCGAAAGAAACCAGGCATCGCCCACGCCGACGTCCCATTCCTCCGCGACGATCATGGTCGCGCCCAAACCGACACCGGAGCCGAGCGCCATGAGCGGATAGAGCAGCCTTGCATCGTTGGATCCGCTGGCGCGCTGCAGCGACCACCCGATGTATCCGCCCAACGCCGCGCCGTTTAGTGCCAGAACGGCGCGCCCCTCGGATTGCGCCGGTTCGGCCAGGACCCCGGGCCTGCGTTCGGGCGTCGCCGGATCCTCCGCGCTGCGCTGACAGCGGCTGGTCTGGACGAGATCGCGAACCATGACCATGGCGCGGACTTCCAGCAGAGACTCCTGCGCCTGTGCTGTGCGGACGAGCACGACCTGGGATCCCGGGGCGACGGCCAGAATGCGAAGCTCGAGGAGTGGCTCGGTGACTCTGAGCCGCGGCGAAATCACCCAGCGATGGGTGGCGAGCCGGGGCAGCACCAGCTCGCTTCGGTATGCCGTTTCGGGCAAAGCCTCGGTCTGTAGCTGCAGGCCCAGGTCCTTCACGGCCTCCTGCAGTATCCGGTCGAGCTCGCGGGCGAGCGTTGCCTGCCGTGTTGTCTGGCCTGGGGCAGCTGCCTCGCGGACTCGGGCAGCCCCGAGTGCTTCGACCAGCGTCGGCAAGACCAGGGCCCCGTCGCGCGCTGAGGGCCCTACCGTCTGCGCGTAGCCCGTGACTGCACTCAGCAGTACGACTAGAACGGCGAACGCGTGGACCAGAGCGCTCTTCCATGGAAAGCAACGCTGTGGCAGTGTCCTGCCTCCAGGACAGGGCACACCAACACAACCCGTGTCCTGGCTCGGACCGAGGGCATTCGCCGCAGAATCCGGCGGCTTCGCCTGTCTTGAGGCCGTCGAATTCTGCGGCGAATCACGGAGACAGGAGACTAGTCGAGGAAGCGACGCCGGACAGCCCATGGCCGTCTAGTGTAACACTGTCCTCAGTCGCCGCAGAATGCCCGTGTTTCTCGCCGGCCCCCGAAGTGCTCAGAACATGACCGTGGCCCTTAGCCAGGCGTCCATGCTGTCGGAGCCAGCCACGTGGAAACGGCGCCCCGGTGCGTCGATGACGGCGCGATAGCTGGGATTGGGGATCCCGGTGGCGCGCTGGGTGCCCGCCGCGTCCAGGGTCTCGTGGCACCGACCGGCCGCCGAGAGGTCGCCGGTGAAGTCCGGGTTGCACGCCTGGTTGTTGGTGAGCAGGTGGCTCTGGGCTCTGGTATACGAGCCACCGGCCTGGAAGCGAACGTACTCACCGGCCTGCCAGGTGATCGCGGCCCGCAGCGTCCAGAGCAGGTGCTGCTGAACGTCGGTGAGCCCCGAGAAGTACACCTTGCGCGAGTTCGTATCGACCACGGATTGTCCGTTGGCATCGTTCGTGAAGCGCTCGTAAGCGGGAAGCCGCAGCGTCAGTGCGTCGCTTGAACCCAGGGCGTCGAACAGCTCCGAGTAGTCTTGTCCTTCGGAGCGGTAGGTGCCCTCGAATCGGAAGTCGAGCAGGATGCGCTGCATCCTCGCGCGCACTTCCCACGGAATCACGCTCAGTCCACCGATCATCGTGCCTTCGAGGGGGGGATGGCTGACCAGGGTGCTCCGCAGATCCAGCGTGCGAAAATCGCTGTGCCGTGTTGGGAACTCGAACAAGGCGCGGAAACCACCGTACGGCTCGATGTACTTGACGCGTTTGGAGACGTAGGTGTGCAGTTCCAGTCCGGTCATACCGCGACTCACGCCAGGCGAGCGCGATCCGGTGAAGTCGCCCTCGAGCGGGACGTCGGTCGCGGACACACCGGCGATGTTGGCGTTGTCGTCACGCCGACCGTTGCGGTTCACGTCGCCCGGGTCCGCACACTTCACTTCCCCGTCGGGTGGATCAGCGTTGCACGCACGCATCGGTTCGGAGACGTTGAAACGACCCTCGAACCCGAAGATCCAGCTCGGCAGGGAGCGATCCCGGTATTGGTTGGCGATGCCGAGGTCGAAGCCAACCGCCAGGTACTCAATGCCGCTGCGCGTCGGGGAATCGAAGGGCAGAGAGAACAGCTGTTCGCCCGCAGCCCCGGCCAGCAGCGTCTGCTGTCGCGAGCCGCTCCCTTCCAAGCTGCGCAGCTCCCTGTCGTTCGACAGGATGATTGGCATGCGGACCACGAGAGCAACGTCGTGATAGAGCCCGACGTCCGCGCGCGTTTCGAGGCGGTTGGTCGTTTCCCTGGACCTTGCGATCGGTACGGTTGCGTTGGACGAGAACTCCCGTGTCGCACCTTGAGCTCCGAGTGCCGCATCTCGGTAGAT
This sequence comes from Polyangiaceae bacterium, assembly GCA_016929495.1. Classification (GTDB taxonomy): domain Bacteria; phylum Myxococcota_A; class Polyangia; order Polyangiales; family Polyangiaceae; genus JAFGIS01. Next base: position 33,213 of record JAFGIS010000186.1, read on the forward strand.
GTCTGCCTGCTTGCTCGTGTGTCTGTATCCGAGCGACAAATGCAGGTCGAAGGGATTGCCCTCGTCGAACGCGTCGACGACTCGGGTGAGCTCCGCCGGCTCGAGCAGCATTCGAGGCTCACCGGCGAGTCTCGGCTCGGCGGCTGAGGCGGCGCCTGCCGCAAACGCTGAAACGAGAGCACCCGCTGCCACGACGCCGCAGCGCAGCATAAGAAGACTGTTAGCCAACCATCGAAGTCTCATCGACTTTGCCCGTGCTGCGGGACGCTACAAGCGGCAGGCCGAAACTGTCAACGCGAGTCGCCGGCCCCGCGGAGTTCGCACAGCGCTCTGTAAAGGTCGGCCGACGGGTCGGTTAGCGTCGCGATGGTGGAATCGGGGCCCGAACCGTGCTCTTGCGGATCTCCTCGTCTTCCTCGATGAATAGGTCCGGCGTCACGTCCTCTGCGGCGAGCTCTTCGCGAGCTTCGCCCAGCTCCCTACTGGTGGCTGCCAGACGGTCGGCGAGCACACCGAGGAACTGCCACAGTAGCTTCACGGCGAGCTGCGGCTCCTTGCGGAGGATCTCGAAGAAGTCGGGCCTACGGATCACCATGAGCTCCGACTCGCCTTCGCTGATGACCGTGGCCGAGCGGGGTTGGCTGCGCACCAGCGCCATTTCTCCCACGTGGTCGCCCTGAGACAGGCGCGCGATCTCCGCTTCCCCGCGCATGACTCGCACGCTACCGTGCAGGACGATGTAGAGCTCCTCGCCACGGTCGCCCTGCTGCATCACGGTCTGGCCATGCTTGAAACCCACCACGTCCGTGACCTGCAGGACCCGCAGGATCTCCAGGTCGGTGAGTGGGCGGAAGAGCGGCATTCGCGCGAGCAGGTCGCGTTTGAGCTGAAGCCTGCGGGCGCGTCCCTCGTCGCGAGCCGCCGGGTCGCCCACTGCGACCAGAACGACCGTTATGTTGTCTATCCCGCCCTGGTCGTTGGCCCCTTGGACGAGTGAGTGCACCGCGGTGTCGAGCACGGGTTCCGCGAGGTGGCCGCCGAATGCGGCTAGGTCGTCCTGGAAATAGCGGCTCAGGCCGTCCGAACACAGCAAGAACCGATCCCCGGCGAGCACGTCGAGCACCAAGGACTCTGGCTCCGCGTGTTCGTAGACGCCGACGGCCCGCGTGATGGCGTTCTTCTGAACCAGCTTCTCGACTTGCTCGCGCGTCAGCTTCTTCCGTCGGATGAGCTCGTTGTAGACCGTGTGGTCTTCCGTGATCTGCTCGACGATGCCGTCGCGCAGCAGGTAGATGCGACTGTCGCCGACATTGATGATGAAGGCCTGCTGCCCCACCAGGAGGACGGAGACGAGCGTGGTGCCCATGCCCCGTTTCTCCGGATCCTTGAGCGCCTCCGCGTGTACGCGACCAGAGGCGCGGTTGACGGCGAACTCGAGCATGTTGAGCAGATCCCGCTTGCTGACTCGGGCAGCGCCGCTCTTCTGGTCGAGGTAGTCCGCGATGAGCTCCGCTTCCTTCTTGACCTCTTCGTGGAATGTGCGAACCGCCAAGGCGCTCGCCACCTCTCCCGCGGCATGACCGCCCATGCCGTCGCACACCACGAAGAGCCCGAGCTTCTTGTCGACCAGGTAGTTGTCCTCATTGTGGTCACGTTCCCGGCCGATGTCGGTCACCGCGGCGAACTGGACGTCGTACGAGGCCATCGACAACGGAGCATAGCCGAACAGGACTCTCGCGAGCCACACTGACGCGGCTCAGGTCGCGAGCGCGCGCGACCGAGGGGTATCGCGAAGCAGGGGGTCGCGTCGGGTGGGAGAATCGGCCAGCGAGCCGCGGTGGCGAAGCTGCACGTCACGTGGGCGCGAGCAGTCCCAGTTCGAGCAGCGACTGGGAGCCCGACCGCGCGACGACGACATGATCGAGCAGGGCCAGCCCGACCACCTCGGCAGCGACCGCCACTGAACGGGTCATACGGATGTCCTGCTCGCTCGGCGTCGGGTCGCCGCTCGGATGGTTGTGAACCAGAACCAGGCTGCTCGCGCCATCGAGCAGAGGCGGACGGAGGACATCCCGGGCCGTGAGCGCACAGCCGTGGAGGCCGCCTTGGGCAACCCGCTTGATGCTCTTGACGCCGTTGCGGGCATCGAGGCAAAGGACCCACACTTCCTCGTGTTCCAGGCAACCGAGCCGCGGTTGCGCCCATTGTGCGACCTGGTCGAAGCTGCCGCACAGCGGCCGCTGTTCTCCCAGCTGGCTCAGCGTGACGCGTCGCCCCAGCTCGAACGCGGCCATCAGGCGTGCTGCTTTGGCGCGGCCGATGCCGCGGCGGTCCACCAGGCCGTGTGCACCCAGGCGGACGACGCCCGCAAGTCCACCCGTCCAGGCGAGCAGCGAGACCGCGACAGTGGCCGCAGGCTCGCCTGCTGTGCCAGTGCTCAGTACCAGCGCCAACAGCTCCGCATCGTGCAGGGTGTCCACGCCGGCGAGCAGAGCCCGTTCTCGGACGTCGGGTGCTGCTGCCATCCGTGGACTCGGGCGGTCTGGCACGGTGGATGTGTTTGCTGTCTTGGGCGCACGCATGAGGAGCACCCAAGCACGAAGCGTGCCGCATCCTGCGGCCGCGTTCGTGCGTTGCAGGGGGTGGCGCCGACAGTTGCGTCGGCCGAGCCTCGAGTCATTCGAATCGAGGCCAAACCACAGGGGACACCGCCCGTCAGATCGTGGGGAGCGCTGGGGCTTTGGACGCCCTCGACCGGTCGAGGGCGTCCAGAGCCCAGCGCGTCAGTCGACTCGCGGTGTTGGCATGTGCCACCCGAACGGCGCCGCGCCGCCAGCCTTCACGCCTCGCGTGCCGGGCGCATAGCCAGCACCTGCCCGAGCGGCGGCGAATTGGCCCTCGCTTCATCAGACGCGCGGTACTAACCTGCCGTTCGTGGATCTGCGCACGCAGACTTCGCTGTTTTGCGGCGCCCTTGCGCTGGCCATCGCGGTATCGATCGTGTTGCGCGGGCGACGGCGGCTGCACGTGCTGTTGGCTGCTTTCGCCGCTGACATGGGGCTGTGGTATCTGGCCCAGTGGCTCTACCAATGGGTACGGGCCGACGTTTGGGCGCGATCCACCGCCCTGCTCGCCATACTGCTTCCGCAGTTCGCTCTCCATCTGTTCGAGGCCCTGTTGCCACACGCCGGCCGCCGCAGTGGCTTGGTGCGCATAGCGTGGGCGCTGTTGGTCCCGATGCTGCTCCTGGCGTTGTTCCCCCGGCACAACCATGCCTTGGTCCGAACCGCCATCTTCCTCTACGTGTTCGGGCTTCTCGCTGCCGGCCTGTGGACGCTCGCTCTCAGAGGAGAACGTAGCGGATCACGGGCACTGCAGCGTCGGGTGCGGCTGCTGGTGCTCATCGGCACGTTGTCGGTGGCCTTTTCGCTCGCCGACTTCCTCTGGTTCGTCGGGGCGCGCCTGCCACCGGTCGGAGCGGCGCTCAGCATCGTCTTCCTGTTCGCGCTGGCGGAGTCGGTGGTCAGAGAACGGTTGGTGGACCTGTACGACATCCTCGTGCAGCTGTTCGTCTCCACGGTGCTGGCCTTCTGTCTGGCAGGCATATTCTACGTCTTCGTGGAGTTGTTCGGAGGATTCGAGACCACGTATCTGGGCGCCATTCTCGGTGCTATTGTCTTCCTGCTGATCTTCGAGCCCCTGCGGGAGAAGGTGGAGCACTACACGCACCAGGCCCTGTTTCGTGAGCGTGTCGACCTCGAGCGCGCCACCGTCCGAGCGCGCAGCCAGCTCGTCCATGTCCTTCAGGTCGATGCGATGGCGCACGTGGTCATGTCGGAGCTCGAGGCTTCGCGTCGGGCAACGGGCGCTGCACTCTACCTCAGGGATCCGTCGGGCTCCGACTTCGATCTGGGAGCTTCGTTCGGTCCGCCCGCACCGGCAGTGCTCGATGGGGCCACGGCCAGGCCGCTGCTCGACCGGCTGAGCTCCAGCTCTTCCATCGTGCTCGAGGACGTGGCGTTCGAGATGGCCGAGCGCCGACGAAGCGGGTGGACCCAGGCCTCGGAGGCCGGCGAGCGGCTGCTGGCAGCCGCCGAGTTGCTCGGGCCGTTCAAGACAGGCGTCTGCGTCAGCATCCATGGTGAGCACCAGGATCTGCTCGGAGTGCTCGTCGCAGTCGACGACCGGGTGAGGGACGCCTTTTCACCCGACGAAGTGAATCTGCTGGAGTCGCTGGCCGTTCAGATCGCGGTGGTGATCGAGAACTCACGACAGTATCGGCGCATGCAGGAGCGCGACCGGCTTGCGGCCTTGGGCCAGCTGGCCGCCGGTCTGGCCCACGAAGTCAAGAATCCGCTGGGGGCCATCAAGGGGGCTGCTCAGCTCTTGTGCGAAACGCCGGACGACGAGGTCACCGATCCAGCCACGCGTGAATTCCTCGGCATCATCTTGGAGGAAGTGGAAAGGCTGGATCGCGTCGTTGGCTCGGTGCTCGACTACGCGAAGCCGGCCCGGGGTGACCCCTCACCGATCGACGTCAATGCTGTCGTCCGCAGGACGCTGCAGGTCATGGCGCCCGCCCACCAATCCAACGTGGTGGTGAAGACGGAGCTGGGCGAGGACGTTCCGAGGGTCCGCGCCGACGCCGAGCAGATACGCCAGGTCCTGATGAATCTGGTCACGAACGCCCTTCAGGCTGTCACAGGCGGCGGGACCGTGACCATCTGTACGCGCAGACGGTCCGAACGCGCTCCGGGCTACGCCACCGGTTCCTCCGGCCACGAGCTCGACTGGGCGGAGATCTCCGTGAGCGACGATGGACCTGGCATTGCGCCCGAGGTGGCCGAACACATCTTCGTCCCGTTCTTCACCACCAAGCACAAGGGTACCGGGCTGGGTCTTGCGATCAGCCAGCGCATGGTCGAGGAGATGGGCGGCCGCATCGAAGTCATCTCGGCCGCGCGCGCCGGGGCGACTTTCGCGATTGTGCTGCCTCCGGCCACGGCCCATCCGGCGAGCCTGCGCCCCAGCCGGCTGCCAGTGCCTGAATCGGGGCAGCGTGCGTCGGAATGACGACTCGACTTCCGACTCGCGGGCCGCTCGTGCCGTGCTGCCGACGGGGGTGGACGGGCGAGTTCAGGTACGAGCCGGGCGCCGCGGGCGCTACCCACACACGCCTAGGAGACCTCCCGGACCCTTGACCCTATCTGTCGCGCCCGCATATGCTTTTTTCTCTGGAGCTTGCGCGGTCGACCAAAGAGCCTGGTGTCGTTGCTGGCTACATTGTCTCCCAATGCCCGACAGACTCGCTCCGCAATCTGATGCTTTGCAGGGTGTGCTTCCGCCCAAGGGCGTTGCCCTGCGCTTCATTTCGGGAAAGTACCAAGGCGGCGAGTACCCGCTCGAGGAGGGTCATGAGGTGCTCGTTGGCCGGTCGAGCGACCTTGATATGGTGCTCGTCGAGGAGATGGTGTCGCGCCGACATGCACGGATCGAGCTCCGGGACGGCATCATCTCCATCGAGGACCTCGGATCGACCAACGGAACCTTCGTCAACGGGGAGAAGATCGTGCGCGGGCAGCTGAGGGAGGGCGATCGCGTTCTTATCGGCACGAGCATCCTCAAGGTCGTGGTCGGTGTCGAGCCCGCGGCCGCCGGTGCGCGCAAGATGGAGGTGCAGCCCAGTCGGCGAGGGGCCATGCGACAGCGCGGCGCACCCGGCGACGAAGCGCCTCGGATGACCGGTAGCTTGGAGGAGATCCCGCTTCCCGATCTCCTGCAGCTGTTCGCGGCGTCGCGCAAAAGCGGAGTTCTGGTGATTCGAGGCGAGGAGCGCCTAGGGCGGATCTATCTCATGGAGGGACAGATCCAGCACGCAGCCTTCGACGGACGACCCGAGCTCGGTGCGCTCAAGTGCGTGTACCGGCTCTTGGGGTCCAAGGGCGGCGTGTTCGAGCTCGAACCGCCTCACGAAGAGCCCATCGAGAATCCTCTCGGCGTCGGCGTTCAGGAAGTGCTGATGGAGGGCTTCCGGCAGCTCGACGAACTGAACGCTCTGCGCGAGCGGCTGCCGGCGATGAACGCGCGGCTGACGTTGCGTACTCCTCTGGAGGCACCGCTGCACGAGCTCGAGCCCGCGCATCTGGACGTCCTGCAGCTAGCGATCAACTCGTCGAGTTTCGAGGCCTTGCTCGACAGGAGCCCGGTGAGTGATCTCGAGACCGCGCAGATAGTGGGTAGTCTGCTCACTCGGCGCTATCTCGAAGCCAAGTAGTCGCGTGACAGCGTTCCCAACGATCTGACCCGCGGCACCCCTGGTCTGGGCATCGTTTCAATTGAAACGATGCACTACTGCCCTGTCTCCGTGACGACTGGGCGAAGCCGTCGAATTCTGCGGCGAATGGCCCCCTTCTGAGCCAGGAAGCGCCTTGTTGCTTGTGTGCCCTGTCTTGAAGACAGGGCACTACGTCCAATGTCCCGCTTTGAGCGCGGCCGGGTCGTACTGACGGATCTGCGCGGCGACGGCCTCGCGGAAGACGTCTTCATCATCCATGTCGATGTCTTCCTCGGCGAACCCTTTGGCCACTTCCATGCCGATGGCCAGGATCCTGAGGAATAGAGCGAAACTGGAGGCGCACAACCGCGGCTTCCAGATGTCCGTGCCGCTCATGGCCGTATAGACCGGACAGTCGCCTTCCGCATCGGGGCTGCCCACATCCAAGAAATACGGGTCGCCCAGGAGGGAGCTGTGGCCGACGATGATCCAGTCTGCACGCCACCGCGACGTGCACCCCGAACCCACCGGCTGTCCGCGGGCATCGAGTGCGAAGCCGCGTTGCTCCTGCTCCAGTTGGGTCGACGGAATCAGCCGGATCCGTTCGGCAGGTGTACGGGTCTCCACGTCGACGGGGTCGGCCTCTGCAAGGAAGTCCCGGTAGCGCCGTGGCAATTTCAACTTCGCCTTGAGCTCCGCGATGGACTCCGGCGACGCCTTACCGAAATGCGCAAGAATGCCCCGAGCCTCAAAAACGGCTTTGAGCGCGGAGACGGACTCGGCCAGGTCGCTATCCACGAGCGATTCCTCTTACCGCCGCAGCGGCGGCTGGGCTCCCGCGGACGCCCAAGAGTTTCCGCAGGAGACTTCAGACGATAACGAACGCACGCTGTCTACCATCAAATCGGATTGCTGGGTGATGCCCTTTGCCCGTCGATTCGCTACCGAGGGGCACGAAAGGTAGGTTTCCAGAGCAAACGGCCGGCCGGCTTGAGCCGGACCTCCGATCGGTCCCGAGCGCGCCGTGTCGAGGGTCATGACGCCCAGACGCGCCGCGTATCGGTGAACGCCAGCACGAGATCGTGCGCGCCCGACTCGCGCGCCGCCTGGATCGCCTGGTCCATGTAGTCCAAGGCGTCGGTTGAGCGTTGCCGGCCCCGCGCCACGTGGGCCAGCGCGCCGAGCACACGCGCCCGGTCGGCTCCGCTTGGTCCTGCGACGTCCAGCGCCTCGCGGAGCACGCCTTCGGCGTCGGCGAAGCTACCGGCCCGTGTCAGTGCGGCGCCGAGCTTGCGACCGAAAATCAGTACGGCTGACAGCGGATCGTCGAGCTCCCCCCGGGCGATTTCCTGACGGGCAGTCTCCAGGCCGCGCCGCAGAGCCAGGACCTCGCTTGCCGTGTCGCCGCGAACCAGGGCGTGCTCGGCCACTTGCTCCAGCAGGAGAAGAGCCCGAAATGAATCCTGAGCATGATAGGCATGAAGGGCCCGGGCTTCGAGCGGAGCGGCGCGTTCGTCGCTGAGAGCAAGAGCGCGCGCGTGTAGCTCGCGCCGAACCGCGGCGGGAGTCCCTGCCTGGACGACTTCGCGCAACAGCGGGTGGGACGTGCTGAGCGTTCCCCGCGCATGCTCGACCATGCCGCGACGCTCGAGTAGACCCACAGCGGACTCAAGCCCTTCGCTGATTGTTGCTGCACGGCCGAGAAGCGTCTCGTCCAGCTCGTCTCCGAGCACCGCGAGAGCCTGCAGGGCACGACGTGCATCCGGACGCAGACCGTCGAGGCGGCGTGCAATGAGGTCCGCCAACCCTCGTGGGGGGTCGCTGC
>JAFGIS010000187.1 GCA_016929495.1 Polyangiaceae bacterium
ACCCACGCCGCCCGTGCTCGGAGTGCTGTCGGACCCGCCCGTGCTCGACACGGAACCACCGACGCCGATCCCGGTGCTGCCCCCCGCGGCAGTAGCGCCCCCGGTTGCATTGGGTACGCCGCCAGTCGCGGGAGCGACCGTTCCGGTGTGGCCTCCGGAACCAGACCCCCCGGTGCCTGTCGCCGGCGTCTGCGCGCCAGGCCCGGAGCCGCCGGTCTCAGGCGCGACCGTTCCGGTGTCGCCTCCGGAACCAGACACCACGCCGCCGGTGCCTGTCGCTGGCGTCTGCGCGCCAGGCCCGGAGCCACCGGTACTCACCTTGTCGTCCGCGGCCGAGCCAGGATCTCCTGAACAGGCGGCGACGATGCCCCAAGTGGCGGCAAACACCACGACGGGACCAATGTACGTACGTCGTTCGTTCGTGTTACGCCGGTGACCTGCCATGTCGAACCTCCGCAGAACGCGGCGAGCATCCAGGCAGCGGAGGCCTGAAGCTCACGGTGGGGGGCCGGCAGACGCTCAGTGTACCCGTTTCGAGGGGCACTAGGGCAGCAGGCACTTCGCTGCTTGCGCGGATCTCGCGAGTACGGATTTTTCCGTCGGGCCACGACAGAGACCGCATGTGGGACAATGCCGAGCTCCTGTGACCCTTCAGCCAAAAGCGAACATCGACAGCAGGTCCCCGAACTCGGACAGGACCGCGTCAGGGCGTGTTCCCTGGTGGTGGTGACGAGCTGCTTCAGCGCGGCGCACGTCCTCGTCTGTCCAGTGTGTGATCCTCACGAGACATTGCCAATGCACGGGGTCGTAGACCGTGCCGTAGCGGGCCCACGCCGCGTACGCTCCCATCTCCTTGGCCGCACCGACGTCGCCGACGAGACTGTCCCCGACGTGCAGCATCCTCTCTGGGGCGACGGCGAAATCACTGGAGATCCACCGAAGCACACTGGGATCGGGCTTGCGCTGGTTGGCCGAGAACGCTCGAACCACGAGGGACGGCGAACCGCACCGGTCGGGATCGACGCACGCATCACCTGAGCCTGGCAGTGCATACAGCGCCGCAAAGAGGCCGGAGATCCCGAGAGCGTCGAGTCGGAAGCACGCGTTGACCATCGTGGCCTCGGTGTAGGCAACGATGGGAACACCCGAGGCGGCGACGCGCGCGAGAGTCTCACGGACGCCGGGGTACAGCCTGAGCGCGCGCTTGCGGGCGCGGTCGAAGGTGTGGAAGGCCTCGTCGAGGGCGGCCTTCTGCTCCGCAACGGGCAAGTGCCCATGGCACCTGAGAGCAGAGCGTGTCTCCAGCAGGCCATACGGCGGCTCGGAGTCGTGATGCCGACGGTGCACGTCTCGGAATTCGTCCAGGAGAGACTCCTCGTCCACGTCGAGGAGTCGGCAAGCGACAGGAACCATCTCGTAGAAGGCCGTCGAGAAGAACGTCACCCAGTCGTACAGAGTATTGTCGAGGTCGGTGACGAGCAGTTCGATGCGAGGCAGGCCCATCGCATGCTTCTCCCCAGATTCGGACAGGCCCATGCCGCGCTTGTACTAAGACGCCGTGCCTTGACTCAAGCCCTGGTTCGAAGCGTCGTTGCGCGCGCGACGGTCGTGCGGAGCCTGGCCATGAGCAGATGGTCTTCCCGCGCGTCGTTGGGGCTTGCGAGATCACGCAGGAGCGATGGCAGGGCTGAGATTCTGCCTGTGCCGACCAGCTGTTCGGTCGTCGCCGTGTGTATGGATCGTTGTACGCGCTCCAGCACGGTCCTCCATCCCCTGCGGCTGTGCCTTGACGCGCCTCGATGGCATCGGCAAGAGGCAATGATGCGCCTTCGAGCTGACATGGCCTTCGCTGTTGTCGGGTCGGCGTCGATGCTGGCCTGTGGCAGCGGCGACGCCCGCTGGTCCGACACGGCTCCCATGGACGTGACGTTCCTCACGTTCAACACGGCGCTCGGGGTCGGTCTTTCGGAATACCCGGATCAGCGACTGGACGTGATCACCGAGGACCTGCCGGAGCTCGAAGCCGATGTGCTGTGTTTGCAGGAAGTATGGCAACCAGAGCAAGTGGAGCAGCTCGCAGCGGCGCTCGAGCAGCAGCTGCCGTATGCCTACTGGTCCGTCGCACCCTGGCGTGAAGATGCGGCGGGGCCGGCATGCACGGAAGCAGAGATCCATGCGCTCACCGGGTGCTTGATGGACAACTGCAGCGACGTCTCGGAAAGCGAACTGCCCCTGTGTGCCGTACGCAGCTGCGCCGGCGAGTTCATGAACGCTTCGCTCGCTTGCCAGCAGTGCATTGTCGCCAATCAGAGCATCGACGTCGCGAGCGTCATCGCAGCCTGCGCGTTGCCGGAGGGAGTCGCGGCGTACAGAGACCAGAACGGGCTCGTACTGCTGTCCAGGCTCCCGCTCGAGGACTTGGACTATCGGGTTTTCGACTCGTCGCTGGGGGATCGGGGAGTGCTATTGGCTCGTGTCGATCAGCCGCTGCTGCCGTCTCTCACGGTACTGTGCACCCACCTTGCTGCCACGCAGCGAGAGGTCCCCTACACGGGCGACTACCAATCGTGGGAGGGTGAGCGAGCTCACCAGATCGATCAACTCCTGGCGTACGTCAGGGACAGGCGGGAGGGCGAGCACGCCGTGGCGCTGATGGGCGACATGAACTGCGGCCCCGAGACGGCACGGGCAGCAGCGGCCGATCCGGCCGCTTTCGACACGCTGACCGCGGCTGGGTTCGCTTCGCCGTACGCACAGGACGACTCCGCGGCCTGCACGTTCTGCCTGGACAACCCGCTGGTAGGAGCCGCGGAGGGCGCGGACTCCAACCTCGCCTCCACGACGGGTGCGATCCTCGACCATGTGATGCTGTCGGGGCTGCCCGACAAGGTCGACGTTTCTTCCCGGCGCGTCCTGGATGATCGTATCGAGATCGAAGTAGACGGTGAGACCGTGGAAACGTCGCGTTCGGACCACTATGGCGTCCTGGTGACCGTGGAGGGACCGAAGCCCTGAACGACCCCGAGCAGCCGCAGTCGTTTCGAGTGGGGTCTACCCGTACGGATACATGCCCCGCTTCACGCCCTCGAGATGGTCGAGCAGCGTGTTGTGCTTTTCCTCGTCGATCAACAGGTAGTTCAGCAAGTACTCTTGGACGACCATGTGCTTGCCCTTCACTGCCGCCAAGGCTTCCTTGGCGAGTTCGACCGTTTTGCGCTCGAGCGCAAGGTGCTCCTCGACGAGGCCCCAGACCTCGGCGACTTCTTCGGGGGTCAACGAGACGGCCTCGTTGGGAACGGACAGTGAGTCGGCGATCATGCCCTGCACCCGATGATGCACCATGGAGTCGCGCTGGATGATCTCCATGACGAGACGGACGACGGGGTTCTTGGTCTTTTCGAGGACTCTGCCGGTCGACGCGACGGCGGCATTCTCGACCTTCTGCCAGCGCTGCATGTTCGAGACGATGGATTCCTGAAGCTCCTTGGTAGTCATGGTGTGCTCCTCGTGACCCCCTGGTCACTTGTGTTGACGGCGGAGTCCGGGTCACCCGGCGCCGGGTTTGAGTATGGCGCCATGAAGCATTCGTGGCGCTCAGATTCGGTGCGTCGGCGATTGGGCGCCGCCCAGATCGTGTGCCTTCCGGCTAGCCAGCACTCGACGTTCGTGCGAGGGACACATGGTGGCACGGGCCATTCCGTGCGCCTTCGGCAGTGGCTGGTGCTCTGCCCAGAACTGGGCGACGGGCGCGTCCCGCGAGCCGAGAACCCTGGGACCGACCGGACTGAACTGCCCGGTCAGTAGCGATGCCGGCGAGCCCGACCCCTACAGCACCACGACCCGACTCACCAAGGTCACGTCACTGATCGTCCAGAACCCCGTTGTTCCGACTTCCGGCGGACGCGCCGACAGAATGTCGGTCGCAGCTGCCGGAAGCGAGTCGATTTCCTCGAGCAGTCGCATGCGCGCCGGACGCGGCCCCGCAACTCTCAGCGTGAGCTCCAGAGGCTCTTCGGCCATTGCACAATAGGTAAGGTGGTAGCCTCGCGGTGAGCGATCGCCGGTGAGCAGCTTGAAACCGCGCTCGTCGACGTCGGCGGAGAAACGCACGAGCCTCGGCACCGGCTTGGCGTTGACCGCGACGTCTTCGACCTCGGGCCCCGCGGTCTGCCAGAGCTCCATGCAGCGTGCCCCTGACCTCGACCGATACCGCAACTCCATCGTTCGGCTCTGGTTGTCGGCGCGGACGGTTCGCACGCGTAGCTCCGGGGCGGGCAGCGGTATCAATTCGGCTCGGGCCCAGCGCAGTGGTCGAGGGTCACGGCGGAACGCCAGCTGGGGTTCTGCCTCGGCCTGAGGGGGAATGAGTCTCGCCACCCAGGGATCGCTCGCCGAGTCGTAGGTGAAGTACCGAGCCGAAAGCGCCGTAGCGTCCTCGGCGTACACGATCGAGTTCGTGCGCGTGGTCGGTCCTCGCAGGGTGTCCCATGCGATGAGGGAGGCCACCAGGAGGACTCCGCTGACCACCAGCGCGGCTCCGGCTCCTCGGCGCCAAGGCGATGGCTCAGGGCCGAACGATGGCAGCACAGCGGCGGCGTGGCTGGTGCCGATCGCCACGGGAAAGAGCAGCATGCTCGGACCGGCGAGCTTGAGCGCCGAGACCACCACCGGCGTCAGGAAGTAGGCTGCGGCGGCTATCGATGCGGTGATGGCCCAGAATGCGACACTCCGAGAACGCTCCGCGAGTCGCGTCTCGATGCCCCAGGCGAGGAGCGCGGGAGCGAGCGGCCATTGCCACGAAGCGCTCGCAGCGGGAGCCAACCAGCCGAGCACAGCGGCGATGATCGCCGCGATGAGCATCCCGCCGAGCGCCACCTCCCGCGCCGAGCGTGTGGCGAGGGCACGCGCGGTCCAGGAGAGATACACGCCGGCGAGTATCAACAGGCTGCCCAGCCCGAACCACGGCGACCGCTCGACCGAGCAGAAGAGGTCGACGAGCGCCAGGGAACCAATGGCCACGGCTGTGGGGATCAACAGCGCGAACACGACCACCCCGGCCTGGATCCAGAGGCCGCCGAGCAGGCCACGCCCGCTGATCCGCCGAGCCCGCCGGGCCCCCACTGCGATCGCGATCCAGCCGGCCAGGCACAACGATCCGAACGCTGCCGCCCAGCCCGGCGCGTAGACGACGAGCCAGCGTCCCCCGATGTCGAAGTAGACGGCATCCGGCCGAGGCTCCGGTAGTCGCGCCTGGTCGGCGAAGTACCGGACCAGGCCGAGCGTGTGCGGCCCGACGTCGGCCACGGTCGCCAGAGCGAGATGCTGCGGCGTGTCCGTGTAGCGGTGGTAGTGCTCCATTCCCTCGGCAAAGGCAAACCCCAGCACCTGGCGACCCGCCTGCTGGTATTCGGACGCGTTGCTGCCATTGGGCAGGAGGCGCGACAGAGTCGAGAAGAGCGAGTTCGCATGAGCCGATGTGGCAGCCCTGCCGAACGCGCGCACGAGCCCTCCGTTGTGCGGCGATGTTTCGTACATCAGCACGGGGCCGCGTGTGCCGCGAGCCTCGTAGTTGAGCACCAGCCGTACGCGTGCGGCCGCTGGGTGCTCACGGATGAAGGCTCGCGCGCCGAATAGCCCGAGCTCCTCGGCGTCCGAGAACAAGAGGAACACGTCGCGACGCAGGCGTGGGGCCGAGGCGAGGACCCGGGCCGTCTCGAGCAGGGCGGCCACCCATACGCCGTCGTCGCTCGCTCCCGGACTCGTCGGCGCGCTGTCGTAGTGCGCATCCAGGAGCACGGCGCCCAGAGTCGGATCGCGTCCGGCAATACGCGCAACGACGTTGTGAACGGTCACTCCCGCGGTCTGGCCGAATCGGTGAGTGGCCAGCGTCGAGCGCTGCTCGGTCACCTCGACACCGAGCCGTCCGAGCTCGCGCAGGATGTACTGGCGCACCGCCCGGTGCGCGGGCGAGCCCACCGGATGCGGCTCTTGGGCGATGACCTTGAGATGCGCGAGCACGCGCTGGGTAGAGAACCCTTCGACCCGGCCGGTTCCTGCCGGTGCGGTGCGGGGCAGCCACAGGCTCAGAGTCGCCCCCAGCGCCAGGGCGAGCGGGCCTGCCCAGAATGGGCGAGTGTGGACGCGAGGAGCCATTGGACGGTTCTGTTCGTACCAGCAACGGCTCACGACGCGTTGCCGAACGCCGCCTGCACCGACGTTGTGGGCAGCATCACGCTCATGGTGGTACCGATCCCCGGCTTGCTCGACGCGCGGATGTCTCCGCCGTGCTTGCGCACGATGCCTCGCGACACAGAGAGCCCGAGCCCCGTCCCGGCACCCGTGGGCTTGGTCGTGAAGAACGGATCGAACACGGCATCGAGCAAGTGCTCCGGAATCCCGCAGCCGCTGTCCGTCACGTCGACCACCACGTGCCCGGGCTCCCGAATGCCGCTGCCGCTCACGTGAATGCGACCCCCCTTGTCCATCGCGTCGAGCGCGTTGAGGAACAAGTTGAGGAACACCTGGCTCAGTAGATCACGGTCCCCGTGCACCGGCGGCAGCGAGGCCGGCAAGTCGACTTGCACGGTGCAGCCGTGGAACTTGATCTGGTTCGCCGCGAGGGCCGTGACGTCTCGTATCAACGAGGGCAAGTCCAACGGCTCCATGTGCGTCCCGCTCTGTCGCGTGAAATCGAGCAGATTGCGCACGATTCCCTGGGAGCGCTCGGCCTGGCTCACCAGATCCTCCAGCATCTCGGACCGCTCGGCGTCGTCCAGCTTCGGGTAGAACTGACGCAAGGTCGTCGTTGTGAGCAGGATGTTGTTCAGAGGGTTGTTGAGCTCGTGCGCGATACCCGCGGTCAGCGTACCGACTGCGCGCAGCTTCTGCGATTCCACGATGATTTGGTAACGGCGGTCGAGCTCGTGGATCATGTGGTTGATGCCGAGCGAGAGCTCTGTGAATTCGTCCCGGTACCTGCGCGCCGGCATGATGGGCGACAGGTCGCCCCCGGCGATGCGTTGTGTGGCATGGACCAGCCTTCCAAGCGGGCCGACGGTCTGGCGCACGAGGAAGCTCGCCACAAGAACGCTCAAGCCCAACATCGCGGCCAGGAAGATCAACGGTACCTCTTTGGCGAACGCCAACCGGGCTTCGACGAAACTGCGTTCACTCGCCGCGAGCTTCAGGACCGACGAGGTCGTTCGGGCACCCTGCTTGCGCAGACGGGCCGCCAGCTCGCTCCGGCCCCCAGCGCCTGGGGGTGCCTTCGCGCCGTGCTGGGCGCTCGCGAGTGCGGTCAACGTCTCCTCGTAGCTATCGAGCTGGCTCGAGAGAAACACCAGGCTCTTGGTGCTGAGCACCGGATCGGAGCCGCCCTCCTCGAGCCGCGCGGACAGAAGCTCGTGCGCGTTGCGCGCGTGCTCCACCGCGTCGGCGAGGTTCGTGCCGTACAGGAAGTAGTTCTTCTCGAAGCGCCTCGCCTGCTGCACTTCGATCGCGATGCGATCGATCAAGACCAGGAGCTGCATCTTGCTCTGGATCGAGGACAGGAGCAGCCACGAGCCCACGGCCGTTCCGGCGCTGAGCAATAGCAGCAACAGAAAACCGAGCATGATGCGAGCCCGGATGCTGAAGCTCGGGCGTTGCTGTAGCGCCTTCTCAGCGACGATTTCCAGCGGCTCGTCGCGGGGTGTCTCAGCAGCAGTCACGGTTGTCGGCTTCACGGCTCGGCCGACCTTCGCGAGGTCCTCGAGCGCGGCCGCCGGACTACCAGGGATCGGGGCGGGCAGAGTATCGAGTTCGCGGCGTCGGTTCGGTCAGTCCGCATTGGACTCAGCCTGCATCGCTCGATGCTTCGAGAGCACGGGCGGCCCGCGAGATCGTGTCGAGCAGCTCACTGACCTTGAACGGCTTGGCCAGGAAATCGAAAACGCCTTTGGCCATGGCTTCGCGTGCGACTTCAATCGTGGCATAGGCCGTGATCAAGACGACCTTGGTGCGGGGGCAGCGCTGGAGCGTCTCTTCCAAGACCTGCATCCCGTCCACGTCCTTCATTCGGACGTCAGTCACGACGATGTCGAAACACTTCTCCTGGATCCTTGCCAGTGCGAGCTTCGGATCAACGAACGTTTCGACCTGGTAGCCGCTCAGCTCGAGAGCGACCAACAGCCGTTTTCCGACGATCGCCTCGTCGTCGATCACCATGATCTGAATAGGCTGGCTCATGTCTTCAACCGGACCTCCGCACGGTTCAGATCGAGCTGGTGAGGCGCGTGACTCCCCTGGGCGGGAACGGGGTGCAGCATCTGCAGACTGGCCTGCACCTGCAACCGCTGCCGGTGTGCCTTGGAGACGAGGAACAGCACCATCACGAGGCCGAGTATGCCGCTGGCGAATAGGAGAGCCTTGCTGACGGCGTTCAGCATGGCGTTGTACCGCGCATCGAAGCTCAGCACGCCGAGATCGTTCAAGTACACCGGGATCGCTGCAAGCCGGCTCACTACGCAGACGATGATCACCCCGCCCGTCGCCAGTCGGATCATGATTTCCTTGACGACCTTCGTGCCATAGGCGCCGAGAATCACCCCGATCAGCGATCCGCCATAGAGCAAGAGCGTGAGCCGGATATCCACGTGCCCCTGCCAACCGTAGCTCAAGGCGCCGAAGCCGCCCATGTAGACGGCCAGGTACAGCTCCGTGCCCGCTGCTACGGCCGTCGGCACCCCGAACAGATAGATCATGGCTGGAACGCCGAGGAAACCGCCCACACCGATGGTGCCTGCCATGAACCCGACGGCCAAGCCGACCACGAGAATGAGCCACAGCGAGATTCGGGTCTCCGAGACCTTGAAGTAGATCATCGGCGGCACGTTCAGCTTGGACAGGAAGCTCGCCAAGCGTCCCGGTCCAGCGGGTCCGTTGACCTTGCCATTGCCGCCCTGACGCAATGTGCGCAGCACGTCGCGGAGCATCGACACGGACACGAAGCTGAGAGACGTCACGAACACGACGCTGATATACAGGTCGCCCGCTGCGCTCGAAGAGCCTGCCCCTTGGCCGTCGGCCTTGCTGAATAGCAGTCCGTTGATCCACACGGCCAGGCGGATGCCGATGAAGCTCGTCGCGAGCATGAACAAGGCGAGCCGACGGTCCACGTGCCCTAGCTCCTTGTGGCGACGGGAGCCGACGAGCGCTTTGCCGAATTTGTGCGTGATGTTGCTCCCCACCGCGATGACGCCGGGAACGCCCAGGTTCATCATGCCCGGTGTCATGAAGAACGCGCCGCCGCTACCGATGAAGCCCGAGAGGACACCGCCAATGAACCCGAGGGTAATGACCTGCAGGGCGATCGAAAGGTCGAGATGAATGAATCCCGCGAATCCGGGCATCATGGCCTCACTCTTGGGGGGGCGCTAGTCGAAGTGAAGGAGCCGGGCGACGGTGTGGATGCACGCACCATAGGTGAAAGCGAACAGCGGGACGGAGACGGCCAGGACGGCTACCGCAAGCACGCGGTGTCCCGTGGTCGCGCCCCCGGTCAGGAATGCCAAGACAGCGTGCTCGTGCGTGAACACCATGAAGTAGGTCAATGCCACCAGGGCGATGGCGAAGAACGAGCCCAGGAGCTGGCGTGGTCCCACTGCCAGCCGATGATACAACTCCTCCATCTCGACCACGGGCACGCCGAGATGGTCAGAAAGCGCAGCCGTGAGTTCGCGACGCTTGCGCGCCCGCGCTCCCTCTGCCGAGCTGCGGAAGACGTCGCCGACCACCACGAGGCTGTACTCGGTGGCAGGATCGAGCGCCGCTGGCACGCGCGACGCCGGAAGCGTCCGCGCCTGGCCCGCACGGCCGGTGCTGCGCAGTGCGTCGAGAGTCGCGGTCATCTCGGTGTCCTGGGCAGGCTCGGCCGGCAAGTCCGCGTCGAACAGCACTCCTCCGTTCTCTTCCTTTGGCGCGCTGCCGGCAGCCCGGGAGTCCGCTGACGCGGACGGTTCGTTCTCGTCCAGGGCAGACACTCCGGACCCGTCGTCGGGCACGAGCTTCACCAGCTCGACGGCGGCATCCCAGCGTTCGGCGATCTCCTGCACGCGTCCGAACACCGGCGGAGTCGTCGTGAATGCATCCGCCATCCACAAGATCGAAGTCGTGGCGATCGAACAGTGCAGGTCCTGAACGCCTTCCAGCGGCGCCAGCACCTCTGGAATGAGCGGGACCAGGCTTGCCTGACGCGGCATCACCTTGACCGTCAGCGTGCCCCGCTGAGCCTTGACCTGAAAGTCCGCCTGCGACGTGCGAGGATCGGTACCCAGGCGCACCCTTGCTCGGCTCGCGAGCAGGATGTCCTGCAGCATACGCACGGATGCTGGCGTCTTCTTGAACTCCGGAAGCTCGGCCGTGGCCAGCACTACCATCGCTGCGTTCGAGACCGAGAGGTGCTCGAGATTGACCACGACATCGTAGTTCGTGGGATCGGTCCAGTCCCGGCCGTAGAGGAAGTCGACCCAGCGCGCCCGGTCGAGGTCCACGCTGCGAACGTACTTCTTCGCCTCGGCCCAGCTCAGCTTCGTTCGCTGCATGGCCGCTTGGATTCGGTACTGCTCGTCAGCAACCACACGAACGCGGACGACCTCCGACACACCCGGGAGCAGCAGGTGGGCCGCATGTCCGTGGTACACTAGGTCCCCCGCCAGGGAGCGCTCGCACAGGTCGGCCGTGATGGCGGCCAGATACATGGCCCGCTCGCGTCCGAAACCGCGGACCACGCCCTGGGCCTTGACCATTGCGGCCTTAAGCCGAGCGACCGGAACATCTAGTCGACGCGCTGCGTCCCCGAGGACCTCGGATTCCGTGCAGGCGCAGCCGAGCTTCCTGCACAGTTCCTCCGCCAGCATGCGGCCACCGCTGAACGTGCCCCTTGAGATGGTCACGATCGGCATCGGGTAGAACCACTACGCGAACATGGCGGATTTTGCCACAGGTATCGGGGAGACCGCGTCGGCTTCGCCTTGTGCCGACTCCAGCGCATTGTTCCGCCGAAATCAGAACAGGGGCGCACGCCAACGCGCCTGAGAGAGCATCAGCCAGATGGCCAACCCGCGAACGGTTCGTTCTTAGACCTGCCTGCCGCGGTACGGAGCGCTTTGCCTACGATGCATACATGTTACTACATGTGCCCGGCGGACCCGCGCCAGGCCGTGGGCCAGGCGTTTCGTGGCATTCTCGCGCGCGAACGAGGAGGCAGGCATGCACGAGGTGATGGAGCTCCTTCGGTCCCGTTCGGACCTGTCTGTTGCGGCAATCGTCGTCGGCAGCTTGCTGGTCAGTCTGATCCTCGACCAGGTGACCTCGCGAGTACTCCCCCGTCTGACATCGAAGACGCGCACACAGCTCGACGATGAGATCGTTGCCGCCGTGAGGAGGCCGTTGTTCGTCAGCGTACTTCTGGTTGGCGCTTGGTGCACGACGTGGAGGCTCGGTGCGCCGCCCGCCTGGGCGGGCCGCATCCAGGCGGGGCTTGTCACGCTCGGGATCCTCTTGTGGACAGCAGCAGGCATGCGCGTCGGCAAAGCCGTGCTCACGCTCGTGGCGAATCGGGTCGGAGAGCATCGCTACATACAGCCGCGAACCGTCCCGCTCTTCGATATTTCCGTGCGCACCTTGATCGTGGGTGGAGCCGCGTACGGAATCCTCCTGGCCTGGGACGTGGACGTCACGGCGTGGCTGGCTTCTGCCGGCATCCTCGGCATCGCCATCGGCTTCGCAGCCAAGGACACGCTCGCCAACCTCTTCTCCGGCATCTTCATTCTGGCCGATGCGCCCTACAAGATTGGCGACTACGTCGTGCTCGCGTCGGGAGAGCGCGGCCGCGTTACCGACATCGGTATCCGCTCCACGCGTATCCTCACGCGGGACGACATCCAGATCATCATTCCGAACGCGGCCATTGCAGGCGCGACCATCGTCAACGAGACGGGAGGGCCTCACGCCAAAGAACGGATACGCGTCGACGTCGGTGTCGCCTACGGAAGCGACATCGACCAGGTCCGCGCCACGCTGCTCGCCATCGCCCAGGAAACCTCGCTGCTCTGCGCCGAACCGGCTCCGCGCGTCCGCTTTCGCGCGCTGGGGGAATCTTCGCTCGATTTCCAGCTGCTCGGCTGGATCGAAGAACCGGCGCTGCGCGGCCGTGCCATCGACGAACTGCTGACCGCCATCTACAAACGCTTCCAGGCCGAGGGGATCGTCATCCCGTTTCCTCAGCGCGACGTTCACCTGAGCCGTTCGTAGCGCTGCCGCTCGCGTATCGGGACCCGAGCGTCGCGCAGCGACGACCCGTCGACCACGCCGTCAGAACGTGGCGTCGAGCAGGGCGTAGATCCCGTGGGTCGCCTGCTTGAGCTTGAAGTCGGTCGACGTTCTGGCAATCCAGCTTGTCTGCAGCTTGAACTTGTGGCCGTTCAGATAGTAGTTGACGCCCGCTCCCACCTCCTGACCTCGGGTGTCTGCCTCCGAAACGAGCGTCGGATCGGTATCCGCACGCGCCTTCATGCGCGCCACGCGACCGACGACTTCGATCGGCGGGTCGAAGACGTACGATGCTTGCGCGACCCAGCCGCTGCCCGAGCGCGTGTACTCGGTGACGGCACTGCCGTTCGCGTCCACGGACGCAAGGGTGTCCGCCGACGCCTTGCGCCAGAGCAACTCGCCCTCGAGTGCGATGCCCATCCACTTGAAGACCAGGTCGAGGGCTGCGTGGCGGTAGTCGGTCGTCCCCCCGGTGAAGGTGGCCCCCGTGGTGCTCCGTGCGCGATCGGTATTCCAGTTGCCGGCGACGCCCGCACCCAGGGCCACGCCGGGGTCCTTGCGGCGCTTCAAGTCGCCTTCGAAGTCGTCGTCGATTTCTCCCAGCGGACGCAGCTCGACTCGAGCCATCAGCAGCGCACCGGGTTTCTTGCCGACCGAAAGGTTCGTTCCGCCGCCGCCGAACGCTCCGAGGCGCAAGGCCACCGGCGACGAGTCTCCCAGGAAGTGCTCGGAGTAGAACACGACCCCAGCGTCGCGGTCGAGAGTGAGCTCCGCCACGGGCCGCGGCCGCTCTGCCATCTGAAGAGCGGACTCCCGCACGGTCCGCAGACGGTCGAACGGCACGAAGAACTGACCTGCCCGCATCGCCAGATCGCGGTGGACCTTGTAGTCGAGGTACGCGTCGTAGACGGGCGAAGTGGCGCCGTCCCGATAGTCGCGTCCGCCGAATGCGAATTGAATTTGGTACCTGAGTCCGGGACGAAACGCGAATCCGGACAGCGACAGACGCGCCGTGTTGATGCTGACCAACTGCGAGAGCTTGCGTTCTCCGTCCGGGTTCTTCGGTGGGACGTCGAGTTGGTAGCGCACCTGGAAGCGCGATTTCACGTTGAGCGAAAAGCGGTCGTCCACTTGGATGGTCGCCCCTTCACCGGCAGCGGCCGAGAGCGTCACCTCGCGCGTTTCGCTTTCGGTCGGCGGTTGCCGCGTGGCCGCCGGAGCGGGTGCCGGTGCGGCCGAGGGGACGCCCGGGGTCGCAGTCAGCTCGGGCGCTTGGGCCGGTTGGGCTGCAGGCGGTGGCGTCCCGGGAGGGCCGGTGTGCGCCGGAGGCTGACCCAGACCCGCGTTCTGATCAGGCTGCGAAGGGGCGGATGCGCCGCCGAGCGCTGCGGCGGGCACGACCTGAGCACGCGCTGGCTCGGGAAGCAGGAACGCCGAGAGCGCAACCACGGATAGGATCGCCGCCGGCAACGAGCCCGCAGCCACCCGGCGCGGCGGACGGTCGTGAGCGGAGCACAATCGAGTCATGGACAGTCTCCTGCGTTGAACGGTTCGCCCTGTGGAGGCGGCCGGCGAGTCTGCCACGGCGGCAGCACTCAAGTCATCCGCCGTGTTGGGTGGGCAACGCGGCTGCACACGGCGGCGGTCCAAGCCCCTGACGCAGCGCCGGCGTGGCAGACGTCCCCGCCCCGCCAGCGAGCCGACGAGAGAGGTTCATGGAGTGGCACACGGCTCGCTGGTGACCGAGCTCCGCGTTCATTCTTCTCTACGTCCAGCATCCGGGCCGTCCGTCACCTCTTGCAGTCTCCTGTAGTAGGAGCGCGAGGTGTACAGAGCCGCTAGCGGATTGTGGCCGGTCACGCGATCCTTGACCGCGAACACCGTAGTAGGGCTTTCCACGTGCTTGAGGAAGAGCGCGTCGTGTCCGACGCAAAGGCCGAGCATCAGGTTGAAGTCGGTGGCGGCCTCGTTGAGCACGCTCGCCTGGAGGATTGGATTGCACATCGTCTCGTGCTGTCCGATCCTGATCTTCTCGTCGTCCCCGAGCCCGAGACGCTCCTTGGGAACGCCACCGACCTTGCAGGAAACCCCGACGACCGAGAATCCATGCTTCTCCAGAATGCGGCAGAGCATCCGAGCCTCTTGGCTGAGCCCTGCGCAGAAGGCGAGTCCGAGCCGACGAAATCCCATCCGTTGGCAGAACTCGACCGTCTCCTGTAGCCGGCACTTGGCAGGCTGGAGCACGAACGGCTGCCGCCCTCGCCCTGCGTAGCCTTCGGCTTCCTGTCGCGAGGCCTCGAGAGCGAAATGCTTCGTTGGGGGTCGGTCGTACTCGCCGAGCACCCCGTCCAGCAGGTGAGCGTGCGTCACCGTAGGGCATCCCTCCGGCGCTTGCCCGTTCGTTTCCTGACAGATCTGCGATTTCTCAGTGCATCGGGCGCAACTTGGTGTCGACATGGCTGCTTCCGTTTCGTGTGGTGTGCGGTTGGAAGCGTGGCACCACGGCGCGACCGACGCTTCCAGGAGCTAGCCTGCCGCGGGGACTCTCGGCGGTCCAGCCGCCAGAAGCACCGGCGGTCCATGGGCCAGCGGTCGCCCGCGCGACCCCGAATCGTCGGTCTGCTCAGCCCCCTTGACGTGGATGGACGTTCGCTCTCTAACGTGTATCCTTGCCTTCACGCACGTGGAGTACAGTCATGAGAGTCGTTTCGAACTGGCGGCACATTCCTGGCACACCGGTCAGCATGGAAGGCGCCCAGAGTGCCGAGCGGCGCTTGGTGCTGGGGCCCGACGACGGTACGCCGCTCATGGCGCTTCGAGTGTTCACGCTGAGTCCAGGAGGCCACACGCCGTACCATCGTCATCCCTTCGAGCACATGAACGTGGTCCTCGAGGGACAGGGAGTGCTGCACACGTCCGACGGTGAGCACGCACTGACCGCGGGTGCCATGGCCCTGGTGCTACCGGACGAGCTGCACCAATTCAGGAACACTGGAGAAACCGACTTCTCCTTCGTGTGTCTGGTGCCGAACCGCTACGCCTGAGCTTCGCTCTTGCCCCCGGATTCGATTGGATCGCGCTGTTAGAATCGCAACAGTGCCGCGATCCGCAAATACGCCCCAGAAAGCGAGAGCTTGCCCAGATGGGCGTAGTCCGTGGCGATACCGTCGTTGTCGCCGCGGGGCTCGAGTTTCAGAGCCACGCCTTTGGCCAGTGTGTATCCGCCCTCGAACAGCACGCCAGCGGCGATGTGCGTCCCGAGGCTGTGTTCGCCCGAAACGCCCGCGCCGAGGCGCAGGAACGGGCTCACTCGGGAATCCTCGAACTGCTCGTCGTTCAGGCTTCCGTCGAAGCTCGCGCTGAGCAGCGACAGTCCCCCGGCGATCCGCGCATGAGGCCCAACCCACGGCAGAACACGGTAGTGGGCGCCCACAGCCGCGCTGAACCTATGCAGCTCCAGGTCCGTGGCAGTGAACGCACCGCCAAACAGCTGACCCTCGTCCTGCGAGGTCATGCCCCAGGCCAGCTCAGCCACGAGCGCCACGTCCGGCAACAGCTCGACGGCGTCGTAGCTCGCACCCAACCCGACCTCTGTGCCGACGTCGTCGTCGTCGAACAGGTCATAGCCAGCATCCGTGTTCCACTGGGGCTCGATGACGAGGTACACTGCGAAAGGGAACTCAGCTGGGGCCGGCCAGGGAGCGGGCGGCACGAACTCGCTCCGGGTCGCCGGCTCGCTCGCGTTCGCCGCTGCGGGCGCCGCGGTGGCCGTGTTGTCCGGGGCTGGGCTTCCGGTGGGCGCTGCAGCAGCAGGCGCGGCCTCCGGTGAAGCCGGTGCACTAGCTCCCCCCGCCCCGTCAGTTGCTGCGCCCTCTGCCTGCGCCGCGGGCGCGCTGGTCGCTGCAGCGTCCTGCGTTGCCTCCGTGGCTGGGGCCGGGGATGCAGGCTGAGCGCCGGACGTGTTCGGCGTCGTGGTCTGCGCCGGCGCGGCCGGTGCAGTCGGCGCAGCCGCCGGCTGTGCCCGTACCGCCGCACACACGACGAACAGGGCCGTGGATACCATCCAGGCCGTCAGGTAGTTTTGCATCAGTCTTCACCTCTGTCCAAGATCCCGTCGAACATGAAGCCCCGCAGGGACTGCGCCGTCTTGCGTGACGGCGTCTGCGCGTCCAGGAGCGTCACGTGCCCGAGCAGTCCGGGATGCAGGACGGCGAGCTTGGTTGCTTTGGAGCCTCCAACCAGACCGGCACTCGCGATGGTCGCGTCCAGGCGCACCTCGCGCGGCTGCATTCCGTCCAAATCGAAAAAGCCGACGCGCGACTCGCCACGTACGACCAGCCAGACGCGGTCGCGCTTGCTGTCCACGAGCGTAGCGCCCGATGGCAGCGGCGAGTTGCTGGTGATAGAAGAGATCGTTCGGCTCTCCAGATCGACGACACTGAGCCCGGTCCCTTGGTAGGTGACGAGCAATCGGTTGCCGTTGAGCCGAGTCACGCTCGCGACGCTACCCGGCAGTGTGAGTGCCTCGACATTGCGGTCCTTTCGCGTCTCGAGATTCGCCAGGTCGACGAAAGCGGCGACGGGCTCGCCTTCCCCGAGCAGCAGGGTGTGCTGGGCCTCATCGCCGGTCGCGAACGGAACGATCATCGTGGCCGGCCTGCCCAGCGACACGCGGGTGACCGTGCTCGAGTCTGCGTTGACGACCAGCAATCCCGGGCCGACCGTCGTCGCCAGGAGCCGCTCACCTTCCTGGGTCCGTAGCAGCTCCATGTCGGTGGTGTACTCGCCGACGCCGAGCTGGTTCAGCGAGAAATCGAAGTCGTTGCCGTGGGCCTCCGGAGCCGTTCTGGCTCTGAGCTGCAACAGGTACACGTCCGACGACGCGGCGCCCCGTAGGTAGATGCGCAGCGTGTCCGGGGAGAACACCGCCTGTCTCAGACCCACCGAGTTGGACTCTCCTCCACCCGAAGCGAGTTTGGCCGTCCATTCACGACGGTCCGGATGCTTCAGGTCGAGGATGCTGAGGCTCGATTGGAACAGCACGGTCGCAAGACGGCGGCCCTCGTCGCCGATTCGCATCTCGGGTGACACGAAGACCGCGCTGAGCGCTTCGGCCCCGTTCGAGAGGTTGCGTTGCATCGGATTGGACGAGCCCTGAGCCGCTTCGAGGTCGACGATCGAGACATCGCTCGCATTGGTGTAGCCGGTATCACTGCCGCTGTCCGCGATGGACGACAGGAACACGTAACGCCCGTCCTCCGACTGCATCAGTCTGTTGTACCCCGTACCGAGCTTGTAGCTGCGGTCGATCCCGTGGGCTCCGAGAACGACGAGCACACCTTCCGGCCCGTCCTCGACGTTCGCCGGACGTCGGCACAGAAGCAGCAACTCCTGTGAGTTCCGGCGTTGCTCCGTCAGGAGGGGTTCTCTCGGCAAGTCACGCTCCGTCACTCGCGCCTTCGGGCTGTTGCCGCCGAGCGCGAGCCAGTACCCTCGGCTGTCGTCGCGGCGGACGAACACCATTTCGTCGCCGACGACGGCAGAAGCCATCACTTCCGCGGAGTCGTGGACGTCCGCGCTCCGCTCGCCGCAGGCAACGCCCCAGCACAAGAGTGCCACCCACCACTTGGTTCTTCCCAACGAATGCATACTCAATTCTCCTGAATCTCGCTGTTCAGCTCGAACCCCGTCACGCTCGTCATTTCCATCGTGTCCCAGTCGATGAACGTGATGCGACCATCCGCATGCTTCTGACCCACGAAGATACGCTTGGAGGCGGGAACGGCGCCGATGGACAGCGGTTCACTCGCGAGCGACAGATTCTCGGGTACGAAGCTGTCGAACGGCATGTGCTGCACCTGCCATGGCTTGCCCAAGAGCACGAACAACGAATCGGACCCCTCGGGCAGAGTGAACGCCATCACCTCGCTCTGTGTCAGCACCAACCGCGCGAATCCGGTTTCGAGGTTGACCACGCTGTAGCCGTACGAACGCTCACGCCGCGTCTGTTCGTCCGCGGCGTCTGCCGGGTTACCTTCGAGTTTCTGGTGCACGACCAGTGCGGTCTTGCCATCGGACGCGACCGCGACGGACTGAACCGACTTGTGCAGATCGATGGTGCGGAGTGCGCTCGTCTCGAAGTCGAGCAGACTGATGTGCGACTCTTCGGAGTCCGCCGTCGTGTAGAGCAACGCGGTCTTGGCGTCGGGAGGCAGCGTGGCGGACCCGATGATGCCCGCGTCGACCCGGTACGCAATGACCTCGGTTTGCGGATCCTGGAACCCTGCGGGAATCGGGATTTTCAGAATCAGCCCATCCGAGCGCACGGCTGCGACCGCGAACGTGTTGTCGGGCGACAGGTCGACGTCCGTGACCAGGACCGGGTCTGGCTCTGGCTGTGCGGTCCCGCCGCCGGCAGGCGAGCCATCGGACCCTGCGCTGCCCGCGGAGGGGGCCCCGGCCGCTGCGGGCGCGCCGGCGCTGCCATCGTCTGCATTCGGTTCGTCCGGACGAGCGGCAGCGACGATGGGCGTGACATCCAGCTGGAACGAATCGCCGCTGTCGAGGTCGACCAGCCGCAGGATATCCCCACCCTGCTCTCGAGCCAGCGCGTACTGACCGTCACGCGTGACCGAAACGTCCAGCGCGCGTACGTCGAAGCTACCGCTCACCGACACGGTGTGCGCGATCGCCGATTGGCCTGCATCGATCTCGTCGAGGTTCAAGATGGACACGCCGTCTTCGGTGATCACGAAAGCGCGACTGCCGTCGTCCGAGAAGTACACGGCGCTCGGTCGAAAGCCGACGCTCGTCGTTGTGGCTCGATCCTCGCCGGGAGCCAGTGTGAGCACGCTGACACTCTGCGACTCGAGCTGCGTGGAGTTGCTGGTAGCGTGCTCGGCATCGAAGTAGACCAGAGCGTGACGGCCATCGGCCGCGACGGCGATCGCATTGGAGTCCGCTGCCACGTCGACGGACGCGGTCGTGGACTTGCCTTTCGACGTGCGAATGACGGTCGCGTCTTCGGACTTCACGTTCAGGACGATGGCGGCGTCCTCGCCCGCGAGGGTCTGGAGGAACTTAGGCTCGTCGCCGGCGTCGACGCTGTGGATGGCGAGTGTGGTCGCGTCGATAACGGCGACCGAGTCGCGATCGGGATTGACGGCGTACACGTAGTGTTGCCCGGCATGGGGCAGCTCGAACTCCGGGACGTCCTCGACCTCCTCGGGCAAACCCCCCGTGCTGCTCCCGCCCGAGGACGCCCCCGGGTCGAACGTCGCAGCGCTGCCGCCGGTGCCGACAGCGGCGCTGCCGTTGTAGTCGTCGTCGTCGAAGAGCCCCCCCGCCTCCGGGGCCTTCGTGCTGTCGGCGCACGCGACGGCGACCCAAGTAGCCAGCACGACGCCGAGCGCAACCCAGTGAACCCTCCGAGTACCCATACCGCTGCATTGCCGCATGCGCGCGGCGAACGCAACATCTATGCCGCTCCAGCGGCTTTGGGCCTCAGCGCCGGGGTCTGCCTCAGACTCCAACCTCTTGCGGCGGTGCCGGGGCGCGAGCGCCGTCCCCGGTGTGACATTTGGGTCGTGCGTCGAGCGCGGCGCGCCAGAAGTGAGACAGTTGCCGAGACCCATCGCAGCGGCCAACCCAGGGACTGCCCGCACGGCGGCCCGGGCCTCACGAGTCCGGGATTTTCACCACGCAGCCGTTTGGTGCGTCTTTTTCCGTCTTGGCGTACGGCACCGACGAATCGACGGGCCGCAGGTAGACGTGACCTCCTGGCCCGGGTCTCGGAATGATGGCGCCGGTCGTGACGGGGCGGCCCGAGCGAGCGCTTTCCACGACCACGACCACGTCCTCACCGCTGGTTTGGTAGCCCCAGTACGAAGCTCCCAGGCTCTCTTTCGGCTCCTCGGTGCATCCCGTGTCGGCTGAGCTGAATGCGATCACGAGCTCGGTCGTCGGGTCGATCGTGGGTATGTCGGCCTCCCACAAGAAGGCCGAGTCGTTCGGCGCGCCCAGGGCCACAGCGAGGCAGCGGCACAGGGTGGACTGCTTGCCTGGCACGACCCGGAGGTCATGGCGCGCGCCGAGCAGAGCCGGGGGCTCGGTGTCCAGCCTGCCTGCTCGGGTTGGGCCGTTCCCGGGGGTCGCAGCCGACGGTTCGTCGAAGTCCGCCGGGGTCTCCTCCACGTCGAGACTCGTTTTGGCCTCGGCCTTGACCGAGGCTTTGCAGCCGTTCGCCACGACGAGGATCATCAGGACGATGGCCTGGCCCGCCCCTCGGGTCAGGCCACGCGACTCGTTTCGCCGCGGAATCACGCGCACAAGCGTTGCACCGACCCGTCCCCGCGGCCAAGTCTTGCGTTGCCGAGCTGCACGCGGGCCACGCGGGCGTGGGGCCGCGGGGTCGGCCTGTGGGTCAGGACCGCGCGCCCACCGGCGGGCGCCCCATGCCGCGGTAGCGCAGCCCCGCGTCGGCAACCGCTTCCGGCACCAGGATGTTGCGGCCGTCGAACACGAGGCGTCCGCGCATGAGCTCGCGCAGCCGGGCCATGTCCGGATTGCGGTACTGGTTCCACTCCGTCGCGACCAGCAGCGCATCTGCGTCGCGGCACGCCTCGTATTCGTCGCTCGTCAGCGCGACCCCGGTCATGCCCAGAGCCTCGAGTCGAACCTTCGCCGTCTCGAGCGCCTGGGGATCGGTGCCACGCACGCTCGCGCCGCGACGCACGAGCCCCTCGATCAAGCGCAGCGCCGGTGACTCGCGCACGTCGTCGGTACGCGGCTTGAAAGCCAGACCCCAGACGGCAACCGTCTTGCCCTCGAGCCCGGACAGGTCCTGCTCCATGTGCCGGAGCACGGTCGCCACCGGCAGCTCGTTCGCCAGGATCGCTGCCTCCGCCACACGCAGCGGCGTACCGAGGTCCATCCCGGTGCGCGTCAGCGCTCGCAGATCCTTCGGGAAGCAACTGCCGCCGAAACCCAAGCCCGGATAGAGGAATTGGAATCCGATGCGGCGGTCGGATCCGAGCGCAACGCGAACCTGCTCCACGTCGCCTCCCGCCGCGTCGCACAGCTGAGCGATCTCGTTCATGAACGAGATCTTGGTCGCGAGCAGGGCGTTGGCCGCGTACTTGACGATTTCGGCGCTCTTCGGGCTCATCCTCTGCAGGCGGTTCTTCTGTCGGTTGAAGGGTGCGTACAGACGGCGCAAGAGCTCGAACGCGCGGTCGTCGTTCGTCCCGACCACGATGCGGTCCGGCTTGAGGAAGTCGTTGACCGCGTCACCCTCTTTCAAGAATTCGGGGTTGCTCACCACCGAGATACGGTGCTTCGCGTGGCGCCCCACCACTTCCGACACCTGCTCGTTCGTTCCCACGGGGACCGTGCTTTTGAGTACGAGAACCAGCTCGTGTTCGGCCGCGCACGCCACATCTTCGGCGACCTTGAGCACGTGGCTGAGGTCGGCGGAACCGTCCTCGTTGGGCGGCGTACCGACGGCCACGAACACGGCCGAGCGCCCGGCGATCGACGCGCGAAGGTCGGAGCTGAAGCTCAAACGGTCCGGCCAGTTGCGTGTGACCAACTCCGCGAGCCGGGGCTCGAAAAACGGCACGTCGCCTCGGCTCAGCCTCTGAAGCTTGGCCTCGTCCACGTCGACGCACACGACGTTCGTTCCGGCATCCGCGAAACACGCTCCAGCGACCAGGCCAACGTATCCCGTCCCGACAACCGCGATTTTCACGACCCCGGCTCTAGTCGCGCCCAGGCCACGTGTCCACCGAACAAGCGCTCAACCCCGGACACTTGTGTTCGGGGGCGGATTCGGTCGCCGGACCAACAGTTCATGGCGTCCATCCGGGGGGCGGAACGAGCCAGGAGCTACCCTCCATATCTCTCCCGGCCCCGGGCCGATCTGGCCGAGTGCAGCACTCCTGGCGGCGCCCACGCGTCCGATGATCGCGGACCGCAATCAGCTGGTCGACACGCTCAGGGCCAAGGCGATCCTGCTGCTTCGGCGCGAGCGAGAGCTGCTCGAGCTGCGAGCGCAACTCAAGCGCTCCAATTCACAGCTCGACGCGAGCCTGCGAGAGCTGCGCGACACCCAGGATGGACTGATCCAGTCGGCTCGCGTCATGGCCGAGGTGGCCCGCCGCGCAGGCATGGCGGACATCGCATGGGGAAATTTCACGACCCGACCTCACGGGCACGGATTCGGTTTGCACACCGGTGCTCTGGCCGCCCAGGAACTCGGCGGCTGTCTGAGCTGCACGAGTCCGGGGGTTGGGGGCAGGGCGCGACCTTCGTGCTCAAGCTGCCGCAGACCGACGGGCCCAGGGGTCTACCGGGCTGAACCCCCGGACTCGCCCCGGACAGGCGCCTTGCGGGCGGCCCTGGCGGCCCTAGCCCCGTACAGACGTAGCCCCCGAGGCCTGGTATCCTCCGCCCATGCGCGGTGGCTATTTGGCAGTCGTCTTGGTCATGTTCACCTCCGCTTGCGGAGGGGCCCAGAAGGGGGCGGACAGCGCCTCCAACCAACCGAGAACCGAGGGTCAGAGATGCTTGGAGGACGCGGAGACGCCGCGTGAACCCAAGCCGGACGCCCCGAGGAGCATTGCGGTCTCGCAGATCCTGGTGAGGCATGCCGGGCTCAAACGTCCGGAAGGCGCCACTCGGACGGCGGAGCAGGCTTGCCTCCGAGCGCTGAAGGCGCTCAATGCGCTCAAGTCGGGCGCGTCTTGGGAAGACGTCGTCAAGGAGTACAGCGACGCGCCGGGGACCGGCGACGGCTCGCTCGGCCGCATCAAAGCCGACGACGTGGACCCGGCGTTTTCCGACGCCGCTTTTGCTCTGGACGTGGATGAGCTCAGCTACGTCGTGAAGACCGACCGAGGCTTCCACATTATTCTGCGTCGGGATTGACGCCGCGAACCGCAGCGCCCGGTGCCCTGGAAGTTCGGTGATTGGGCTCTGGGCGTCTGTTTCTCGTATTCTGCACCGCCGGCGGTCGTCGGGTAGCCGCAGTCCGGCCCCATGACGAGCAACACCCCTCGGGCGAACGTTGCGACCCAGGCGCGGCGATACAGACGAATTTCAACCTCCTTCGAAGCGCTGCGGCATCGTCGACCCACGGAGCACGAAGTGGACCAGCCCGCCCACCGCTCCAAGTTCGGAGTTTCCTTGCTACAGTGGTGTGTTCAGCGCCCGCGCTGAACACTCGGTGAACACACGCTGAACAGGCTCGTTGCGGCCGCCGGCCGCCCCATGGCAGGCTCAGAGTTGGCCCCGACGAACGAAGGCCCCTGCGGTGGCGGCGTGCGTCTTTCCGCGACGACCGGCCCACGGTCCCGGGCTGATCTCGAAGCCCTCTCAGCAGGTAAGTGGGCAAGAGCCGCGGACTGTGGCAGCCCGGGCCATCCATGACCCCAGAGCGAGCAGCACCCTCCCCTGGCGCGGCAGCCGGCGGCTCGGCGGAAGCCGCGTGCCGATGGCTCGCGTTCGGGGTGCCGCTGCTCGTCACGGCGACTCGGGTCCCACTGAGCCCGCAGTGGCGTGACGATGTACCTGTCTTGCGTGGGCTCGGGGGCGTGCCTCTGGGCCCGCAGGGCACCCTGTCGAGCGTGCTGATTCAGGCGGTCAGCCTGGTCCCCCTGGCCGGCAGGCTCATGCGTGCAGCGTGGGTGAGCGGGCTGGGCGTCGCGCTCTCGGCCCTGGCTCTGTACTTCATCATCCGACGACTGCTCGATGCGAATGCGTGGACGCCCACACTCAGTCCAGCATTGGCCCTGGCTGGGGCGTTGCTTGCAGCGTTGAGCCCCTGCTGGCAGCTCGAAGGCGTGGCCATTGGAGGCGCGTCCGTGGCCTGTGCGGTCGTTCTGCTGGCGCTTCTTCCCGGCCAGGCTGCGCCGGCGAACGACGCTCGACTGTGGCTCGTGCGTGGCGCGCTCGTGGGACTCGCGTGCGGCGAGAGCGTCGTGGCTGGTCTCGCGCTGGTGGCTTCGCTCGGCGCTCGCGTCGCTTTGCTCAGAGAGGCCCTGCCGCGGCGGTTCGTGTTGTTGTTTTTCGGTAGTGCGGCGGTCGTCCTGGGCCTGTGCGCTTTGCCCTGGCTCTTGGGTCCGTCGGACCAAACGGCTTGGTTCGGGTTGTTGGGCGTGACGCGAAGGGGTCTGGCTTCGCTCGACAGCCTGCAGACGGGTCGCCCGTCGGCGGCGGCTGCATGGCTCGCGGAGGTCGGCCTGTTCGCTGCCGTGCTCGCAGGTGGGGGCGCTCTGTGGGGCACGCTCCGCACGGCGACTCGGCGACTTTTCGTACCGCTCTTGGTGTTCGTCGCGGCCGATGTTGCCTTTCCCGTCCGAGGGCCGAACGAGCTGTTCGTCGACGTGCTGACGCCGCTGCGTCTGCTTGGCGTCACGTCGCTGGCGGTCGCGGCGAGTTTGGGAGTACATACGCTTTCACTCGCGCTGCGCCGGGCGCAGTTGCCATTGGCCGAGTCGGCGAGCGTCCTGTTCGTGGTTCTGTTCGCGACGATGGTGCTCGTGACCTCGGAAGATGCCGGCGTGCTGACTCGGCGCCATGACCGTATGGCGGCAGAGGCGTGGACCGACGAAGCGCTGGCCGCGCTTCCTCCGCGCAGTCTCCTGCTTGCCCGCAGTCCAGCGCTCATTTGGCGATTGTGGGCTGCGCGCGTCGTCCGAGGCGAGCGACCGGACTTGGTGCTCGTCCCGGCACCGGTGCTCGGCCGTAGCGGCCTGGCACAGCCCCTTCTGCAACGCGAGCCGGAGCTGGTCGCGCTCGTTCGCGAGACGGCCATGAACGGAAGTCCCGGAGAGTACGCGCTCAGCACGCTCGCGGATGCGCGCCCGCTGTACGTCGAGCTCGACCCGAGTTGGGATCGGCGTCTCTATGATCAGTTGGTGCCGGGTACCCTCTGGCTCGGCGTCGCGCCTCACGCACTGGGACGGTCCGACCGCAGAGCGGCACTCGAGGGTGGACGGGACTCGTTTCGACGAATCGTGAGAGTGGCCGGGGACCCTCAGCATCTCGATCCGGCGACCCTCGGAGTGCTGGCCGCGCGCGCTCGGGAGCAGGCTCTCGTTCTGGCGGCGCTCGGCGACCGCAAGCTGCTGAGCGGTCTGCTCGACGAACTCGACAGCATCGACCCAGGCAACTCCTTCTCGAAGGAGCTCCGCAGGCGCCTCGGCAAGCGCACCCGCGGGGCCGTCGACGTCACTGGGCTTCTCGAGCAGCTGTGACCCGGGGCCGGATCCCCGGGGTGACGAGTACTCGCCGGCTCTTGTTCCGTTCGGACTGGCAGACGGCTCGGCAGTTCGTCTGTTCCTTGCCAGTTCGTTCTCTGGCCCCGCGGACTTCCGCAGCCCGAAGGCGCCAGCCCGCCTTCGGTTTGCGTCACGCCGTTGCGCCTAAGGTGTTAACCTCCGCGTCGTTCGTACCCGAGGCCGTATGTCGGCGCACCAACCTGTCATCGCCGTTCTCCTGCGTTGCGAGCATCAGGAGTTCCAGCAGGAGCAAGCCACTGCCGCGCGTGCTGCGGGCAAGCGGGAAGGCGTGTCGGTCGATGTGGACTATGCCGACAACAGCCCGTTTGCGCAGATCCAGCAGATTCTCTCGCTGGCGAAGCGCCCACCCGAGCTGCGCCCAGGGGCGATCGTGGTGGAACTGGTTGGCGACACGGAGGGCTACAAGACTGCGGCGCGAGCCGCGGTGTCGGGGGGCATGGCGTGGGTCGAGGTCTCGGGACTCGCTACATCCATCCCGTTGCTGCGCTACGAGTTCCCCGAGCGGTTTGTCATGTCGGTGACCACCAAAGAGGAAGACATCGGCCGGATCCACGCCGCGCAGTGCCGAGCACTCCTGCCTCCCGACGCGAGCATCCTCTACATCGAGGGGCCGAGCCTGCAGCCGGAGGTGAAGGCCCGCCGACATGGGCTGGAGGAGGGACTGCGACGAACGCAGATCACGATCGGGAGAACGCTAGCCGGTGACTGGACGGAGGAGAGCGCGGAGCGGGCCATGACGACGTTTCTGAATCGCGCCTCCGGACAACGCTTCATGCCGGCGCTCGTCTGTGCGCAGAACGACGAGATGGCAGTGGGGGCCCGGCGGGTCGCGGTCGCGCGCGACCGGGCCTGGGCTCGGCTTCCGTATCTCGGTTGCGATGGAATCCCCAGTGGGGGTCAGAAATACGTGAAGGAAAGACTCCTCGCGGCAACCGTGATGAAGCCGATCACGGCGGGGGTCGCGGTGGTGCAGGCGGCGCACGGGATGCTTCGCGGGACGCGGCCACGGGATATCGCCCTGGCTCCGGAGTCCGTACCGGCGCTCGACGCGGTCGCCGCTGGCCAGCGCTGGGAACGATAACCGACGACGATCTACCACGCTACTCGAACGTCGGCGCGTTGCCCGGCCCCGGCACCTTCCGTGCCGGCACGAACGTCGCCAGAATGGCAATCATGTAGTAGTTGTACTGGTGAGTGATGGCTTCCCACTCCGGTTTCGGGATCGACCGCTCCGCGCAGTCGACAGCGCGGCGGGCAAGCGGGCCTTTCCAGCTGCCGCTCGCGCCAGGGAACACGTTGAACCAGCGCCGCTTGAAGTCGATCTGCAAGGCGTAGCTGATGGTGCCCTCTCGGTCGGGATGCGGTGCACAGTCGACGTTCTTGATGATGGCCTCTGCGAGGGCTTTCTCGAAGAAGGGCAAAGCGTCGCAGAGCGTCCCTTGCTGGCCGCGGACGCGGCTCGAGACGCTGCAACGAACGCGCTGAAGCGGGCCCAGACGCACGCGTTCGGGTTTGGCGGGTGCTGCCGTCGCGGCATCGACGCCGCTATCGCCTGCAGAGGGCGTACCGGCCTCCGTCGGAGCCGTCGTCGGCTCGGGGCTGGTCGGTGCTGGTCCCCCCGGTCGCCTCCAGAGAAACAGCGGAACTGCGAGCAGAATGAATCCGACCACCAGCGCCACGACGAGCTGGGCTCGCAGGGGACGCTCGCCGCCACCCCGCGAGCTACCCACACCCAGTCTTCGCAGGCTGGGTTCGCTCGGTGCGGAGGGGAATGGCGGACGATGAGAGGGGGGCATCGATGACCAGAGTGCGAGCGATGAGCGCCCCTGTTCCAGCTACGGGTTGAGTAGGGCGTCGACGGGCTGTCCCGGTTCTGCAGCCTGG
The DNA here is from genome assembly GCA_016929495.1 of Polyangiaceae bacterium. GTDB lineage: Bacteria > Myxococcota_A > Polyangia > Polyangiales > Polyangiaceae > JAFGIS01. Next base: position 27,495 of record JAFGIS010000187.1, read on the forward strand.
AGGGAGGCCGACAGTTCCAGCGAGCCGGGTATCAGCCCCTGAACCTGGGAGACCACCTGTTCCACGACCTGGCGCGCCTCCTGGGTGCGCGGTCCGGTCATGGCAACCGCGAAGCTGAGCGCCCCGGTGCAACCTGCGGTCACCGGTATGATGCTGACTAGAAGCATCTCCGTGAGTTCGACCACCCGCTGCGCGGCACGTCGTAGCGCAAGCATCTCGAGAATGGTGGGCCGCTGCGAAGCCTCGCGTTGGGGACCGCGTATTCGGTAGTGGGCCACGGCGAGGGGCGCGTTGGCCCACTGCGAGAAGTCGAGCTCTTCCTGCAAGGCCTCGCGCAGATGCGCGGGACGAAGCAACCCGGTAAGGCCGCTACGACGCGACAGGTATTCGAGCGCGCGGCGGTGGTGCGGTGAATCCTCCGTGAAGCTGACGAGCTTGACGCGGCACTCACCGAGCTGCGCCTCGGCGCCGTGAAGCAGCGTTACGGTCTTCATCCGGTCGTAGCTATGGTCTGCGAAAGTCCCGTTCGTGCTATCCAGGTCGTCCACGACCCACGACCCCGCCTGCCAGCGAATGACGGCGTGAGCACCGGAAACCGTTGGCTCTTCGAGGATGATGTCCTGGTCGCTGCGACGACCGATCGTCATGACCGGCTTGTTGAGCGGGTAGAGCTGTCCGGCCGCGTTGGTCGAGTTCGTCGCGAACGACACGAGCAGCGCCTGGGCTCCCGGTGTGAAGGCCTCCGTCACCGAACGGCCCAGCGGCGCTCCAGGCGACAGCCGCTCACGCGGGATCTGCGCCTGGTTCGTGGTCAGTGCGATGGGATTGAAGAACCTGAGGTGCCGCGCGGCGGGGCGCTTCGCAGGGTTCTCGCCGAGACAGCGATACACCTGTTTGACTTCGTCCACCGACAGCCCCGCCGGGACGTCGAACATGATCTGTGAGTGCATGTCCTTGGCACGAGGGCGATACCCCGGCTCAGGCACACGGCATGTCCACATCTCCCAGAGCGTCAGCCCGAGGGCGTAGATATCGTCTTCCGGACTCGCACCGCCGGAGCGGAGCCGTTCGGGTGCCATGTAGTTGGGCGTGCCACCGTCTGGAGGCGCGCCGGTGCGACGGGCGCTCAAGCGTGCGCGCTCCTGGGCAAAACCGAAGTCCAGAATGATGGCGCGCTCCTCGGTCACCATCACGTTGCCCGGTTTGAGGTCTCCGTGCACGAGCCCTTGGGCATGGATGGCGGCGAGCCCGGCGGAAGCCTCGCCGGCGACCTTGCGAAACTCGTCGGGTCGATAGCCTCCGCGCGCCTTTCTGCGTCGGATATGCGTATGCAGCGTCTGTCCGGCGATGTGCTCCATGACCAGAATGGGGCCAAACGGGCTCGGGGTCAGGTCATGAACGCGGCACACATTCGGGTGGCTGACCGATCGCGACAAGACGAGTTCCTGCCGTAGCGCGTCGTCATCCCCGGGCATACGGGTCTCCTCGCGCACGACCTTCAGCGCAACCGTCTGCTGCGAAGCGCGGTCATACGCAAGGAATACCTCTCCCATACCCCCCTTACCGAGACTCTGTCTTATTTCAAATCGATCGTTGATGACGGATCCGGGGCCTATGGACAACGGGCTGTGGGGCGCGTGGGTCATTCGGCTGCAGGCTTTCTCGACGCTCGCGCAAGCGTCCTCGATTTGCGCTGGATGCGCAACGCGTATGGACCGCGGCCGGCTAGTACCCGGAAGCCGACCGCCAGCCCCTGTGGCCACAAACTGCTCATTTGTCCGGGGGGAGGGCATTTCTGGCCCGGGAATCAGTCCCTGGGGGCCGGCACCGAATGCGGGCACCGGGCCGACGTCGGTCCGCTCAACCCCAAGGGGCAGCTGGGCGCGGAGGATTCCGATGGCCGAGGCCGCTCAGCGACCCGTCTCTCAGGACTGACCGCGGGGACAGTCGAGCAGGGATTTCTGGTGACGCCGCATCGGATCGATCTGGGGGCTGTCGTCACGCTGCTGATCCTCGTTGCGAGCTACCGGGCCACGCTGGCCCGCGACGGCAGGGGACACGACGTCCAAGCCGGCGTTTCTTGCGACGTTGCGATTGCCATTGCCCCACGCGCCGAAGCGGACGCGAGCGCGCTGCAATCGGACCGGAAAGCACGGAAGACCCCAGCGTCGAGCCAGAGAGCCGCGAAGATGAGCCACGCGAGCGAACCGAGACAAGCCCGGCAAAAACCAGTCCCTGGTGCTTGTCGACGAGCCTGAATCTGCTATCTTTTGTATTGTGCGTGTACTCTGCCTTCGATGCTGTGCGACTGTGCTGACCGTGGCGCTCGTCGCGTGCAGCGCCGAGCCCCTCGAGCCGCCCAAGGCGCCTCCGCGCCCGGGCGAGCCACGCACCGATGTCCAACATGAACATGAACGGCAGCGCGGGGAGCCACCCGAGCTGATTGCTCCGCCGCCCGCCTACGGAAACAGAGTCGTCCTGGCTTCTCGGAACCGCAGCGAAGCTGGACGCTGAGCTGGACCATCCAGCCCTGGGCGAAGCCGTCGGATTTCGCGGCGGATGCCCTCGGCTTGAGCCAACAACGGATGGCTCGTCTGTTCCCGATATTGCATCGTTTTGATTGAAACGATGCCCAAGAACAAGGGGTGCCGCGGGTCAGATCACTGGGAAGCGGCGGGTTTTCCGCCGCCATCGCCCGGTCGGGGGCGGCGAAAGACCCGCCGCTTCGATCGAAACGCGGCACTACGGGCAGGTCGCAGTGCCCTGGTAGATAACCGCGGCTCGTTCGCCGGCAGAATACCAGGCCTTGCCGTCCGCGGCGAACGTAAGCCCCTCACTCTGGGGTTCCTCGGCCTGGGGTAGCTCGATGGCTGCCTCGGCGAAAGTGGCGGTCCAGGTGTTTTTGCGCGCCCACAGCAGGAGAGTCGTGTACGCGCGCACGATGATGCGGTCCCCATTCGGCGAGATGTCGCCTGCGCCGGCCTGGGCGTTCTGCGCGCCGGACGGGCCTATCCGAACCGTCGTTGCACTCTCGAGCTCGGTCGTACTGTCCGCGGTTGTATCGCCCGGCGCGGTGAATACGGTCGACAAGCCGTCATTCTCCTTGGTGATGATCACGATGTCCCCGCTCACGGGGTCGACGACCAGCGTTTCGGCATCGTGTGCTGCGTCCGGGTAGGTGAAGCGGAGCACTTCCCAATCCGTGATCGACACGGCGCCCGCAGCGCTCGACGCACTGAGATCCGGCTCGGGAAATCGGTAGACCTGGATTTCGGTCCGGGCCGAGCCGCCCATGCCTCGTGCCGCGTTGTCCCCAATGTCGCCCACGTAGAGGTAGCTGCCGTCGCCAGGCCCTGGGCCGACGGCGATGTCCTCCCAGTCGGTGGTTGTCGCGCCCTCGAGCTTGAGCAGCCCGAGATCCGTGCCGGTCGGCGTGGTTACGAACACGGTGGCTGTGCCGCCGGCGTCGAGGTGTGCATACAGCACGCCCACGTTCTTTCGGCTGGCCACCATGCCCGAAGGCCCCGCACCAATCGTCGAGTTCTTGAGACTGCCGACTTGGGTCGGTTCTCCGAACTGTAGGCATGGTTGCTCGACAGAGCCGCCGGAGCCGCCGCTAGGAGCGCCGCCGTCGGTGGAGCCGCCGGCAGGAACGCCACCATTGCCGGAGCCGCCGGTGTGGGTTCCGGCGGCGCTGGAGCCACCGCCAGGAGCGCCAGCATCGGCGGAGCCGTCGACGGACTCGCCACCCGTCGCATCGTTGCCGCCCGAGCTGGGTCTGTCGCCCGAACCTGCTACTTCGCCTGAGCCCGCCGTGCCGCTCGTGGTAGTCCCGCCGTCGGAGTCGCTCGTCTGCGTACCTCCCCCCGTGGGAGTCCTGCCCCCACTTTCGTTCGAGCCAGACGTTCCGCCGAAGCCGCCCGTGTCGCTCTGAGCAGCGTCCGTGCCTGCGGACCGGGCGCCGCCGGATGCGCTACCACCCGACGACTCGCCGCCCGAACTGTGCGCGCCCGCCCCAGCCGAGTTCATTGCGCCCGCGCCGCCGCTGCTCGAGCCAGAGTCGTTCGAGTCCTCGCCGCACTCTACGACCAGACAACTCAGAGACACCACCAGTATGCCACCCAGCCCGCCGAACCCCTCTGCCCTGGTTCGCCGGTCCCGGTCCCTACCGCGCCCAGAGTCGACGCGATCGATGAGAACACCACGGGTCATGAACGTCTTTCCCGGGTGGCCCATGCACTCTAGTACCTCGCGCCTGCTGAGGCGACGGGCATTTCGGGTCTGTGGCTGCCTCTAGCGTTGCCGGGAGTCCTTCCTTTGCTCCGGCTGGTCTGGCGGCCCTTTGTAGCCAGGGGCATTGGACACGTCCACGTTGCTGTAGCACTTGGTGCCGTACTTCGGCCCGGTTTGGCAGTACGTGCCGCCACCAGGCCCGCACGCACCGGTTCCGAGCACCAGGCACAGCGCCAGAGTCTTGCGAGCAGACATGCCAGTCTCTGCAGCAATCGGCGTGCCACTTCGCCCAAGCGCGCTGCCTTCGGTTCTGAGTGGCCTGGCCTCACGTGGTGGCGTGCCGTACGGGCACACCTGTCCCCCCAAGGTATCTACCGGCTGGCTGTTCAGCAGATCCTCGGCAGCTGCTCGCCGCTCAGCATGTCCACGACGCGCTCGGCGCCGATCCGACTGCGCATGGTCACGACGCCGGGCGTGGTCTGTGTGACCTCGCCGATCGATGCCGCACGGGTGCCGAGCGGGTGCGCCCGGAGCACCTCGAGCGCCAGGTCCGCGGCCTGTGGGGCCACGACGACCACGCACTTGCCCTCGTTGGCGACGTAGAGCGGATCCAAGCCGAGCAGTTCACAGGCGCCCCGGACGGGTTCGGCCACGGGAATGCTTCTCTCATCGAGCACCATGCCCACCGATGCGGAGCGCGCGATCTCGTTCAGCGTGCTCGCCACCCCGCCGCGCGTCGGGTCGCGCAGCACGTGGACAGCGTCCGGTACGCGCTCGAGTAGCTGCGCCACCAGTCCACCGAGCGCGGCGGTGTCGCTCGTGAGAGGCGCTTCGAAACCGAGCCCTTCACGTACGCTCAGAATGGCTATTCCGTGGGCGGCGATCTCTCCGCTCACGAGGATTTTGTCGCCCGGGCAGGCGCGATCGGGACGGATCTCGACGCCGGGGCGAACCAGGCCGAGCCCGGCGGTGTTGATGAAGACGCCATCGCCCTTGCCGCGGTCGACGACTTTGGTGTCGCCGGTCACGATGCACACGCCCGCCGCCTGGGCGGCACGCTGCATCGATTCCGTGATCCTGTCCAAAGTCTCGACGGGCAGCCCTTCCTCGAGTATGAATCCAGCCGAAAGCGCCAGTGGGACAGCTCCGCACATCGCCAGGTCGTTGACGGTCCCGTTCACGGCCAGGTCGCCGATATTGCCGCCCGGAAAGAAAAGCGGGCGCACGACGTACGAGTCGGTGGTGAAGGCGACGCGGCTTGCGCCCACCTCGAGCAACGCGCCGTCGTGCAGCCGCCTGAGCTCCGGATTGTCGAACCGCGGGAGGAAAACCTGCTCCATCAGACGCTGGCTCTGATGGCCACCGCCCCCGTGGGCCAGCTGTATCGTGGGCGTCTGGGTGAGCGGGACTGGGCAGCTGAAACCACCGCCGAGATGGGGTTTGTCGCTCGTCATGGATCGCTCGTTCGTGGGGTCGTGCGCGGTCGAGCCCTCGGCGTGCGGGGCTCCGTCGAGGCGATGGCCCTGCCGGTTCGACCGTAGCGGTAGTAGGCGGCGCAGGCTCCCTCGGACGATACCATGGGCGCCCCCAAGGGACGTTCCGGGGTACAGCGGGTGCCGAACGCGGGGCAGGCGACCGGTTTGACGATTCCTCGCAGGATACTTCCGGCGATGCACTCCGGCGACTCCTCGGCGGTCACGCTGCGTACGTCGAAACGACGCTCGGCGTCGAAGGCCGCCAGAGCCGGCACCAGGCGCAACCCGCTCGACGCAATGGTGCCGATGCCGCGCCATTGTCGATCACAGGGCTCGAAGACCCGGTCGAGCAGACGTTGGGCCGGCACGTTGCCCTCTCGACGAACCGACCGTCGGTACTGGTTCTCGACGCCAGCGCGGTGCTGCTGCAAGGCCGTGAGCACCATGTGCAAGCCCTGCAGCAGATCGAGCGGCTCGAAGCCCGTGACCACGATAGGCACACCGAAGCGCTCGGCGATCGGCTCGTACTGCCAGGTGCCCATGACGGTACAGACGTGCCCCGCGGCCAAGAAGCCCTGCACGACGTTGTCCGGCGCGCTCAGAATGGCCTCCATGGCCGGAGGCACCAGCACATGGGCGGAAAGAACAGTAAAGTTCCTCAATCCTTGCTCGGCCGCTTGCCACACGGCCATCGCACTGGCAGGGGCCGTCGTCTCGAATCCAATGGCGAAGAAGACGACTTGGCGCCCAGGGTTCTGCTGCGCGAGACCGAGGGCGTCGAGCGGCGAGTAGACCATGCGCACGTCCGCGCCTTCGGACTTCGCTCTCAGAAGATCCGTCGTCGACCCTGGCACGCGGAGCATGTCGCCGAACGACGTGAAGATGACCTCGGGCACGCGAGCCAAGGCGATCGCTCGATCGATGAGCTCGACCGGCGTGACACACACCGGACATCCCGGCCCGTGCACGAGCGATACTTCCGGGGGCAGAAGCTGGTCGATGCCGTAGCGAATGATGGAGTGCGTCTGGCCGCCGCAGATCTCCATGAGCGTCCATGGGCGCGTCACGCACTGTCGGATCGCATTGGCGAAGCGCTGGGCCTCCGCTTCGCCACGGTATTCGTCGACGTAGCGCATCAGCCGATATCCCTGCCGCTCTGCGCGCCCAAGCGCGACGCGGCTCCGGACCGGATCTCGTCAGGACCCGGCGCGGGGGCACCCCCTTCGGCGCGGGCGGCTTCCTCCAGAGCGTCGATCTGCTCGAGGTAGGAGAACAGCTCCTGCGCTTCCTGTTCATCGAGCTGGCTCAGAGCAAAGCCCACGTGAACCAGAACGTACTGGCCGACTTCGACCTCGGGGGTGTAAGCCAGGCACACCTCACGTACAATTCCGCCGAAACTCACCTTGCCCATGAGCAGGCCGGCGCGCTCTTCGCCGATTTCGACGACTTCTCCCGGGACTCCCAGGCACATGCTCGATGGGCTCCTTGGTGAATGCGAACAGGTTCGGGTGCGGGCAGCTCTGCGAAGTGGCTCGCAGCACGGGAGTAGCACTTTTCCGGGGACCGAGAATTCGACTCGTCGGGCGGGGCATGGATGACCAGGCGGCTCTGCTCCGGCGTGGGCCATCCAGCCCCCGAGCGCGCGGCCGGCGCGTGAGCTCCAGCCTGGGCCGAGTAGTACCGGCCGCCGGGTTCACAACCTGCCGCCTTGCTGATAGAGGTGAGCCCGACGAACCTACAATGACGGTCCCATGCCTGGCCTCGAAGGTCCCCAACTGGCTCGTAGCCCTGTGGGTGCTCGCTTGCGTGCTCAGCTCTCGCGCTGGGTCGGGCCAGACCAATCCGGGCGCGATGCCACTCGGTGGGCGTTCGACATTGATGGGCGGCACCGGGGTGGCCTTGGGTCGGGACGGCGCCAGCCCCTTTCTCAACCCAGCCACGATGGGGCGCATTGGCGACACCCGGCTCGCGTTCTCCGTGCGCTTCTACCGGTACACCCAGAGCACGGTCGACAACCTCGTTCGCATTCCGACCGGGGGTGGTGAGCTCCACGTCGAAGACTACGAGCAGGAGGGCATCTCGGGCGCGCCTTCCAGTTTCTGCGCCTTCGTCACGCTCAGCGGGCTCATCCCCGAGGAGGCCAGCGGTCTGTTGCGCGTGGTTCGGGGCACTTCGGGGCGTACCAAGCTGGGACTCTGCGGAGCGACCCTCGAACGAGACGAACTGGGCATCTCCGCCGAACACCGGCGCCTGGTGACGAGCCAGGCTACCACGGCAGCGAACCTCGACTTCGACCGCGCGTGGGCTCGGAGCGTCTTCGGGCCTTCCGTCAGCTATCAGATCAGCGACACCCTCACGGTAGGCGCCTCGATGCACGTCGTGTCGACCGATGCTCACGACCGCTACGGCCTGGCAGTCCTGTCGGAGTCGTTGGATGGCGAAGACCGACCCGCCGTTTTTCTCGACGAGACCCGCGCCTCCTCCCGCGATGGGGTCACGACCCTCGGAGTGACCTACGCCTGGCGCGCGCTTACCGCCGGCTTCTCTATGCGCCTCCCGAGCATCCATTTCTCCGACTCGGCTCGGATGACCCGTTTCGAGCAAGCCGGGACGAACGCGCCGTCTCTTCGCGCAGGCTCGGGCAGCTACGAGGCACCCCTCCCTGTCGTCATGTCCCTCGGGACGGGCGTGGACTGGCCCGGTAGCTCTGTGGAGTTCGACGTATCGACGATACTCGGCGGACTCGTCGCGTTCGAGACCGACCTCGATGAACTCACCTATTCGGGCGACGCTTCGACCGTCCGAAGCCGCAATGTGCGCTCGACGGTTGGAGGTCGTTCTGCCGTCGCGTTCCGCGCCGGCGGCGAATGGGCTGTCTCGCCGTCGCTCAGCGTTCTCGCCGGGGCGCGCTACGAGCCAAGCCGTGTCACCCCGTCGAGGGATTCGTACGGCGTCGCACCCGCGGATGCATCGGTCTTGGGCACGTCCCTTGGCATTGGCTCGTACGGACGAGGCAGCGAGCTTCTGGTCGGAACGGAGCTGTCCTATGGCTGGTCTCGGTTGGGTATGACCGTGCCGACTCTGGAAGGTTTCGGGCGCTACGTTGCCCGGCAGCATTCCTGGTCGGCGTTGCTCGTGCTCTCGGGTAGCGTCGGTCTTTCCTCGGTCAAGCAGACTTGGCGCAACTTCAAGGAACTCCGCAGGCCGGCGCCATCCCCACGCTAGCGATGGCCCGACCTCAAACAGTGGCCTCTTGTCGGTGCGACGGGGCCGGAAAGGCAGGGTAGCGAAGCTGGTAGCCTCACGCTTCGGCTGAACGTCCAGTCCCGAATGATAGGCTGTCACTCTGGCCTGAACGCACACGAGCGTTCTTGGAGTCGCTTGCGTACCAGCTCCGAGCAACAGCTGAGAAGCCCGTGCACCCAGCTTGGCCCGCGGCTTCGTGCTTGCCGAACGCCTGTTTCGTGCTCCAATCGCGACCATGAGCGTTCTCAGTCGTCATGGCCTGTTCTCTTCTCTTCTGGCTGTCGGTCTGTTGGTGTCTGGCTGCGGCGGCAGCCAACGCCCAGCCAACGAAGCCTACCAGCCGCCAGCAAATGGCGCGCTGACGCTACGCAAGCCCGGCGAGTTCAAGAAGCCGGGCGAGAACCCCTTTGCCGGCGTCAAGTGGTACGTGGGCGAATACAACAACGCCGTCACTCGTCTGAAGATGGCCCAGCGCGCCGGCGACGCGCAGACCGCGGCGCTGCTCCAGAAGATCGCGATGTATGGCGGCGCGGATTGGGTGGGTGACTGGACCCCGTACGTGGGCGATTGGGCTCGGCGGCAGACGGACAACATCGCGAAGCAGGGCGCATTGCCGCTGTACATCGCGTACAACATGCCCAATCGCGACTGCGGCCAGTACTCGGCCGGTGGCGCCCAGAGCGGTGACGAATACAAGAAGTGGATCACCGAGTTTGCGCGCGGGATCGGCGATCGCAAGGCGGTAGTCATCCTCGAGCCCGACGCGCTCGGTGCGATCGCGGACTGCCTGTCCGAGGCGGATCAGAAGACGCGACTCGACCTGTTCCATTTCGCCATCAAGACCTTCAACACACTGCCCCAGACCTACGTCTACATCGACGCGGGTCACTCGTTCTGGATGACGGCGGAGCTTGCAGCCGAACGCCTCAAGCTGGCCGGCATCGCCGAGGCCCAGGGCTTCGCCCTCAATACTTCGAACTACCGAGCGACCGATGAGCTCATCGCCTACGGCAAGCAGGTGTCCGCGCTGGTCGGCGGCAAGCACTTCGTGATCGACACGAGCCGCAACGGCAATGGGCCGCCCGTGGTCGCCGACCGTTTGAGCAAGGACAACTGGTGCAATCCCCCTGGGCGCGCTCTGGGCTCGCCGCCCACCACGCAGACGGCCGATCCGCTTTGCGATGCCTATCTATGGCTGAAGAAGCCGGGTGAATCGGATGGCGAGTGCAACGGCGGCCCCAAAGCGGGCGAGTGGTGGCAAGAGCAGGCGCTGGAACTGGCGCGGAACGCGAAGTTCTGAGCGGGTTGACGGGCACCCGCTCGTGCTCCGGCAGCCTTCCTCGTTTCGCTCTGGAGCTGACCTAGCCTTCGGGCAGCGCACCTGCGCGGTCGAGCAGCGCCTCTGCGATACCGTCCCGATACCGACGAAGTGCCTGGAGATCCAGCGGGGCGATCAGTCCGAGGAGGGGACGGACTTCGATCTGGCGCATTGCCCAGGCAAGCCAGGCGAGGTCGACCCCGGCGTCCTTCTGCATGGCATCGTCTATCCCCTCGAGCAAAGGCCAGCCTTCCCGTTCGAGACAGAAGAGATCAACCAGATCGCGCAGCTCCGATCGACCGAGCAACGTCACGATCTTGTTGGCCCGTTGGTCCCGCAGTGACAGCACCCGGATGCCCTCAACCGTCGGACACTCCGCGTCGAGCAAAGGGGCGGCATCCGCAGCTACGTCGAGCCGTACCAAGTCGGCGGCCGAAGCCACCTCGATGCGCCGAAACGTCGGAGCGATCCTGACCGTAGCGAGCGCCGCACCTTCTGCCCTCGCGGCCGCCTCGAGTCGTGAGACGACAATCGGAATATCGCTGCCCGACTCGCAGAACAGGTCTATGTCCTCGGAGATGCGATGCCCCAGCAGCGTGCCCAATCCTGCCCCGCCGACCAAACGCACAGTTGGCAGGTCCTCTTGCGCGGCGAGCACGAGAAGCCGGGCGAGCCTAGGAAGCTGCCCTGACATGGTACTCGTGGCGATTCTTGAGCAATTCCCACACAGGACGGGCACGCCCCAGCCGATGCTCGATCCGGGCCCATGCTTCGTCGATCTGGTCCCACGAGGCAAACAGCCAGACGTCTCGACTGTTCGCCTCGCGCAACAGCCGAACCAAGATCTCGTCGCGTTCGGGGCCGGCAGGACCAGCCAGGATGCGCCTTGCTTCGGCCACCGTTTGCCTCGTGTCCCAGAGAAAATAGGGAACCGCTCCAGGGTCGAGCAGACGCGGGCTGGTTGGAGGCAGCATAGGTGTACAGACTACCACGTCGGGCGCGACAAGGCACCTGCGCGGTGTCTACGCGGCGCACGAGGTCAATGCGGCCGTTCACGGTGACCCCGTCGCCCAGATTGATCTCTATGGTCTTCCCTCTTTCAGCCGATATCGCCCACGACCCAGCACGTTCAAACGCCGACGTCCCCGAGCTTGCGGAACCCAAGATTGCGCTCTGCGAGGGCAGAAGCCCGACGCTGACCGCGAGCCATTGGCACCTTGACGGCCCATCTCCGGCTCGGGACAAGCAGCCCGGCTACTCGACGCCGCCTCGAAACGCGATCGCCCTCGCCGCGACCACCACCTGCCCCAGACAGATCCCGCCGTCATTGGCCGGCACCTGCCGATGAACGAGCACCTCGTGCCCCGCCGCCCGCAGTGCCGCGTGCGTGCGCTCGAGCAGCACCCGATTCTGGAAACACCCCCCGCTCAGTGCCACTCGCGGTGCGGCCGTCCGGCGTGCGATCTCGACGACCGCATCCACGAGCGCGTCGTGGAACCGCGCGGCAATCGCAGAGACCGCAGCGGCCTGAGCCACCTCGTCGAGCACCCCCACAACGACAGGCCTCCAATCGAGCACCCACGGCTCTGCCCAGAGCTCGATGGCCCTGTGCGCGCGCTTCGCGCTCGAGAGCGCCTCGGTCAACGCCTTTGCGCCATCCGTCCGCTCCGGACCCATGATGTCCAAGCGGTACCGCCTCGCATCACCTCCCGAAGCACTCCGCTCCACGGCAAACTCGAGCGCCATCGGCGCCTGCCCCTCGTAGCTCGCCTTCGGAAACAGCCCGACCAAGCACGCGACGGCATCGAACAATCTGCCCGCGCTGGTCGTGATCGGACAATTGATGCCGCGTTCCATCATGCGCACGAGCACCTGCCGCTCGTTCTCCGTGAACGAGTCGAGCACGGCGCGTGCGCCCCGATGCTCCATCAGGCCGAGCTCCCAGAGCAATGCGAGCGCCGAGCGCCGGGGCTCGCGCGCCGCAGCCTCGCCGCCTGGCAGGCGAAATCGACGCAAGTGGGCGACGCGCACGACGCTTTCGGCGTCGCCGTACAGGAACTCGCCGCCCCAGATCGTACCGTCGGTGCCGTAGCCGGTGCCATCCCAGATCACGCCGAGGGCCGGACCTTCGACGCCGTTGTCCGCAAGGCAGCTCGCCAGGTGGGCGTGGTGGTGCTGCACCGCGACGGGCACGATCGGCAGTGTGTCACCGCGCGCCGCACGGGCCTCGGCCGTTCGCGCGATCCATTCGTTTGCCGTTCGTGTCGACGTGTAGTCCGGATGAAGGTCGTGGGCCACGATGCGCGCCTCGGCCGCGTACAGGCGAAGCAGGTCGTCAACGACGCGCTCGTGCGCTGCCACGGCTTCGGGGGTGTCGAGGTCTCCGATGTGTTGGCTGATGAAGACCTGGCTGCCGACGCTGAGCGCCACGGCGTTCTTCTGGTGGGCTCCGACGGCGAGGATCGTGGGCAGCGGCAAAGAAAGCCAAACCGGCAACGGCGCATAGCCGCGAGCGCGTCGGAGCAGGAGGGGCGCGGCAGCCACCACGGCCGCGACGCTGTCGTCCACGTGCCGCTCGATGGGGCGATCGTGCAGCAGCAGAGCGTCGGCAATCGAGCCGAGGCGCCGCATTGCCTCGTCGTTGTCGATACAGATCGGCTCGTCGGAGAGATTGCCGCTCGTGGCCACGACGGCCGCACCGAACTGGCGGAGCAGCAGCCGGTGTAGCGGCGTGTATGCGACCATCACGCCCAGGTACGGATTGTCCGGTGCCACTGATTCGGCCACTGCGGCATCCGGCCAGCGCTCGACCAGCACGATGGGCGCTTCGGGCGAGGCGAGCAGAGCCGCTTCCGCGTCGCTGATACGGCAGAGCTGCTTCGCCGCGTCGAGGTCGGGAGTCATCAAGGCGAGGGGCTTCTCCCAGCGATGCTTCCTCTGTCTCAATTCGCGCACGGCTGCCTCGTCTGCCGCCGCGACCATGAGATGAAAGCCCCCGAGCCCCTTCACTCCCAGGATCTTCCCCTGCTCGAGCAGCTGCGCAGCCAAGCAGAAGGCATCGTCTCGTTCCGCGTCGCTCCGAGCGTCGCGCGCGAGCCACACGTGCGGGCCGCACCGTGGGCACGCGTTCGGCTGCGCGTGAAAGCGCCGGTCGGTCACCGACTCGTATTCGCGCTGGCAGTCAGGGCACATCTGGAACTGCCGCATGGTCGTGTTCGGGCGATCGTAGGGCAGGTCTCGAACGATGCTGAACCGCGGCCCGCAGTGGGTGCAGTTGGTGAACGGGTAGCGATAGCGCCGGTCGGTCGACGTCGTCACCTCCCTCATGCACGCGTCGCACACCGCGATGTCCGGTAGCACCACGGCAGTCTTGCTCCCACGGTCGTCGCTCTTCGCGATGACGAACGCCGTGTAGCCCGCGGGCGGAAGCGACCGGTGCCCGAGCGTGTTCAAGAACGCGCGACTCGGCAGCTCCTTGGGCAGGCGTCGCAGGAACGCTCCGGTGCACGCCGATGGCCCCTCGACCTCGATCACCACGCCGCGGCTGTCGTTCGACACCCAGCCGACCAGGGCGAGCTCGGTCGCAAGCCGGTACACGAACGGCCGAAACCCGACGCCCTGGACAGCGCCCGTCGTCTCGATGCGAAGCCGTTCTTTCCGTTCAGCCAATTCGAAGGTCCCGACGCCGGCGAAGCGGCATGCCAAGAGGCACGCCGGGTTCAACGCTACCACGCCTGCCGTGCGCGCCCGGCCCGGGGCCCCCCGGGCGGCGTCCTGACGGCCGTTTCCGCGGCTGTCGGCGTGATCCTGGGCGCACCCTGACGCCAGCGAACCGGTCGTGTTCCCTTCGCGCCCGCGCTGCGCGGGCTGCCTTCCCTGCCCGAAATCGGCGAGGGCTGCGCCGCAGGCCCGCAGACCTCGTTCCGTCGTGGAGTTCCTCCCGGTGTTCGCCTTTCCTGACACCTTGGATCGGACGAGACTTGCACGTCCTGTCGGGGTCGAGCCGCTCACGATCGCCGACATCGTGGCGATGGAGCGCAACGCAAACGCTCGCACCATCAGCGCCACGCTGTCGGTCCTGACACTGCTCGCGCTCGGCCTGGTGGCGTCGCTGTCCGTCACGGCGGAAGTGCTGGTGGCGATGGGCGGTCTGTGTCTGGGGGTGGGACCTTTCTGCCCAAGCCGTTCGACCGCGGATCCCTCCTCCATGCGCTCGGTGTGGCTGCTGGCCCATCCCGGCCATCGATCGCTCTGTGAGGCCGGCGAGCGCAATGGTCGCGCACCCGTAGCGAAGGGTTGTTGTGCGGCCTGCCGGCCAACGGCCGTGGCAGCGAGCAATCCGTCGACATGGCGACGCGACAATGTCCGGCCAATCTCGTCCCTCTCTATGCTTTGTATGCGGTGGTCCGTTTGGTCTTCCGGAGCCGGGCGGACCGGGAGTACCAGAAAGAAGTCGAGGAATGCGCGCCATGAGATGCTGCTTGCCATTGTCGCTGACCGTCACCTGCTTCGTCTTTGCTTGTGGCAAGAGCCCTCCACCGACGCTCGCCGGTTCCGCAGGAACAGCCGAGGCAGAGGCGGGCAGGCAAAGCCGTCACGCCGACGAAGGCGCGGCGGGTACCGAAGAAGCAGCGGGCGGCAGTGCGGGTGAGCAGGGAGGCAGCGGTCGGCGTCGCACGGCGGGCAGTGGCCAGGGAGGCGGCGCTGGCAGAAGCGACGTCGAGATCCAAGCGGGTGCCGGCAACGTCAGCGAGGGCGGCGCTGGCGGGCAGGCAACCTCCAGCCATATCGACGAGGTCGGAGGGGCGGCCGGCAGCGGCGGTCCTGACGCGGAAGACGGCGGCCAAGTTGGCACAGGTGGTACCCATGCAGACGCGGGCGCGGGCCCGGACGCAACCGGCGGTCGGGTCGGTGCCGGCGGCACGAGTGGCGGCACTGGCGGCACGAGCGGCGGCGACGGCTGTTTGCCCGGCGAGGTGAAGGCGGCCGAAGGGGCCTGCATCCTACGCGGCCTCGTGGATGACTTTGGCAGCTGCGACGCCGAGATCTACGAGGCCGAAGGTCGTAGCGGCGGCTGGTACGCGTATCGCGGCCTTGACGTGGGCTGTGAGGAGCCTAGCTGCGATGGTGTCGGCTTGCCGCCGTGGGCCAGCGACTGCGGCGCCTGGACCAAGGGCGGCTACGATCCCTACTACCTGCCGAGCTACCCCGACCTGTACGCGGGCATCGGTGTCTCGCTGAACGACGCCAGCATGTTCTACGATGTCTGCGACTACACCGAGGTCGAGGTTCAGTATGCCTCGGACCAGTCAGTCGAGTTGTACGCCAAGTGGAACGACATCGGCGAGTACGGCGACCGAGACTACGTCCTTCTGTCGGCCACTTCCGGCGTCGCAACCGCGACCGTTCCGCTGTCGAGCTTCAGCGGTCTCGATTGCTCGACGATGACCGAGCTGCAGTGGGAGCCGACTGATCTCACAGGCTTCGGGATAGCCGTCTACTCCGTGCGCTTCAGGGGTGCGTCGACTCCGGACTGCGCCGAGGGTGACTCGCGCTGCACGAGCGACGGCGACGTAGAGGTGTGCACCGACGGCGCGTGGGTCACCTCGTCCTGTGACGCGGGTCAGATGTGCGCCGGCAACCGGTGTGTTGAAGGCGACGCGACTCCCGTGGAAATCCACGGGCACCTGAGCGTGTCAGGGACGAAGCTCGTCGACGAGAGCGGCGCGCCGGTCCAGCTCAAGGGCATCAGCAGCATGTGGCTGAACTACGAGGACGACGGCTACGCCACCAACGCCAAGGCCATGGTCTGGATGCGCGATCACTGGGGCATCAGCGTGCTGCGCGCTGCGATGGGCGCTGACGAGGATCATCCCGGCTCCTACGTGATCGACGCCGCCAGCAAAGCGGACATGACCGCCCAGGTCGAGACCATCATCGAGAACGCCATTGATGCGGGCATCTATGTCATCGTCGACTGGCACGCGCACCACACGTACACGCAGGAGGCCGGCGACTTCTTCGCGCATATCGCGGAGAACTACGGATCCTATCCGAACGTTCTCATCGAGACCTACAACGAGCCGCTCGATTTGAGCTGGACGGGCACACTGAAACCCTACCACCAGGCGGTCGTTGAGGCGTTCCGCGCCGCGGATCCGGACAACGACACGCACCCGAACGTCGCCATTCTCGGCACGCCCAATTGGGATCAAGACGTCGACGTCGCGGCCGCGAGCCCGCTCACGGGCGCGAATCTGATGTACACGGCGCATTTCTATGCGTGCAGCCACGGCAGCACCTTCCTCAACAAAGCACGTGCCGCGCTCGACGCGGGTTTGCCCATCTTCGTGACCGAGTGGGGCGCCACCGACGCGTACGGCGGCGAGTACCCGGACGACGACGTCTGCACGACGGAAGCCGATCTCTGGCATGACTGGATGGACGCCAACGGAATTGGCTGGGCCGCGTGGAAGCTCGACGACTGCGACGGGCAGACGCATCCCGATGCCAGCTGCCTGCTGACCCTGGATGCACCGGTGACGGGCGGGTGGACCTCAGAGTACCTGAACGGTCACGCGAGCTACGTCATCAGCAAGCTGTGAGGCAGGAACGACGTGGCGTCACCTCCTGAGCAGCACCCCGTCCACCTCGCCCTCCATCCTCCTGCCGCTGCCGCCGCGCGGATTCGTGTCTTCGGGGGCCATGACGACGGGGAGCTCGACTTCGAACGCAGGGGATCCGTTCAGGCTGGGCCGCGCCAGCTCCGCTCCGCTGGGCGGGCAGCGCTCGTCGGGCATCCGTTGCCCCTCCTCGATGCAGAGCCTCTCCGGTAGCTTCAAGCTTCTCGATTGACCGTTGGCGAGGTCGATGAACCAGAGCGTGCGCTCCTGGTCCAATGACCAGAACATGGCCATGTCGTCCTGCGGGCGCACCGCGAGGTAGAGGGGCATCTCGGGCAGAACACCAAGACTCCGAACGCGTCCGTCGTCGCTGAGTATGACGAGCTCGCACGCGTCGCCATTCCCACGTACCTGTACTCCGACGGCCGCCCTTCGAGCTCGAAGTCGATAGACGTGGATCAGCCGAGCGTCCGCGTCGAGCCGGTAGCGTGCGCGTCGCCGGCCGCTGCGCGCGTCCCACCAGCCCGTCGCGGCTGCGACTCTTGCCTGGCGCAGATGCAGCGGACCCACCATATCGCCCTGGGCGCGAATGCGACGCGCGCTGGAGCCACCCAGATGGAAGCTGACCACCGCAGCGTCACTGCCCCCGTAGTCGTCGCATCGGCAGGGGCTCGTGGTGGGCTCCACGAAGTACAGGGTATCCGCGCTGAAGCCCATCAGCCACGCGCCGGAAGAGAAGCCAGGATAGACGTGCAGCAGGGGACGGCGCCCATTGAAATCGTACAGCGTGACATCGCTGTCTCCGGCCAGTGCGAGATACCGTCCCGTCCTATCGAAGGCGGGTGGGACGAGCCCCAGATCTCGGGTCACCGGCAGATCGGCCTCGCGACGCAGCCGCACGCGGCCTTGCTGCGTCTCGATGGCCAGCACGAGAACGGTGAAATCCGCGACGGCCACGAGGTAGCTGCTCGATGGATGGAAGGCGAGCGCGTTGGACTTCTCGAATACGAACGGCGCAACTGCAAGCGGCTGCCCGCTCTGGGAGTCTCCGAGCAGGACACCGCTGTCGACGAACGTGGCGAACCAGAGTCCGTTCGCAGAGAAGGCCAAGACGCCCGCGGGGTTCCTATCGATCGGCACCCAACCTGGCCCGGTCGTGACCCTGCTGGGTTTGGCGCGCTCTATCGGTGCGGAAGTGTTGGCCGCGAGCGCTGGGCGGAACACCGTCGGGTTGGGCTTGGCCGCCGCCGACCGGGCTGGCTGCGTACGGGCGGGCCCCGCCCCCGGTGGGCGGACCGACGGCGGACTGCAGGCACGCAATGTCAGGGCCAGACAGCCCAGAACGAACAGCGCCACGAGCGTGCGCATGGGGCACCGAGTCCGAGCCACGCAGGATCAACGGCTGTCGCGCAGCTTGTTGAGCGCGGCGATGGCCTCCTCGCGTGTGCGAAACACGTTGGAGCGGTGTGCGCGCTTCATGCTCTGCAAGCGCGCCGATGCAGCTGACAGCGGGTCCGTTACCCCGTATCGAAAGACATCCTTCGCGTACCGCTGCCGCAGCTCCTCGGCGACTTTGCCGTACGCATCAGCGACCACCGGATTGACCCAGAAGCCCGCGTAGTCCACCAGGAGGTAGACCCGGTTGAGGCCGACGTTGGCCTGCATTTCCGCCATCAGCTGTGCTCGCCACTCCGCGACATCTTCCTCCGTTTCGAGCCGCACCGCCTCATGACTGATGGTGCATGCGTCGAGAGAGAGGCTCCATTCTACGTGCACTTTCATCGCTGAACCGAATCGGATTGGCTGGATCGGGTACGTCGGCATCGAGGTGACCGCGTGAGCATGCTAGGATAGCCAACCGGAACCGGAGAGTCAGCAGCTATCGACGTTCCGGCCCGGATTCCAGGACAATCCGGCTCAATCCGGCGTGTCGGCACACCACGCTAGACGCTCACCCGCGGCCCCCACATCTCGTCGAGGCGCACGGTCAGCGGGGGATCGCCCCGGACCTCTCCCCAGACGCTGTCGACCCAGATCCTTCCGTCGGGATCCCACGAAGCATCGAGCAGCGCTGCGGTGCGTCGCTTCGGGCCGATCGATAGCATGCACGAAACGCCGCGCAGTCCCACCAGGATCAGGCGCATGACCAGACGGCGCGGTCGCTGCGCATGGGACGCTGCGCTGACGGCTCGGCGTACGGCCTCGGCGACCGCATCGAGCGTCTCGGTGCGGTCAACGGCGACACGCAGGACGCCAAAACGAACCGCATCGAGCGGCCGGTGCTCGATGGAAACCACCGCGGCGCCCTCGGTCGTGATCAACATCGCCCCGCGGGGACCAGACTCGAGGAAACTGCGCCCCTGCAGGCATCCGGAGTAGACCACGGCCGCCCGCTCGGAGATCTGCTCTGGGGTGTGCGAGTGACCGAGGGCGAAGTACTGGTAGCCCCGACGAACCAGTTCTCGACGACCGCAGGGAGCGTAGCCGTCGCCGAGCACAGCGCCGTCGGCGCTGGTGTGCAGGATCCCGACGTTGAGCAGGTTTGGCATCGGATTGGGGTACTGGGCCAGAAGGTTGTCGAACGTGGAGCGACGAGGATAGCTGCGACCGTGGACGACGACGCCCGCATCCTCGACCACGACGCTTTCGATCCGATCGAGGCCGAGCTCGTGAACGTGAGACGGAAGTAACAGAGTGCTGATGATTCGGCTTTCGGCGTCGTGGTTGCCGCGGACCCAGAACACCTGCGTTCGGCTGTGTTCGAGCCGGAGCAGCTCGCCCACGAGCCGCAACCCCACCTGGTGGTTCTGGTCCCAGGCGTCGACCAGGTCTCCGGCGATGAGCAGCAGGCTGGCCTGTTCGGCCAGGCACAGATCGACCAGGTTCCTCAGGGCGAGGAAGCTCGCGCGACGGAAAGTCTCGAGGCAGCGACGGTCGACCAGGGGCAGGGGCGACAGGCGTCTGCCGAGGTGCAGATCGGAACAGTGGACGATGCGCATGGCTCCGAAAGCGAGGAACGGCCCGGCCGTTCGTCACGGAGCACCGGCCACCTCACCCGCTGTTGTCGCTCTAGCCGGCCGCTCGAGCGGACGGAGGCTCACCGCGCTGTCCGAGCGGATGCCATCCGAAGGGACCCGGCAAGTTGGTCGGTGCTCTGGCCGTATCGGTCGCGCGACGGCACAGTTGCGTGTCGACGCGGAGAAACGACGCGCCCTGGCGCGCGCGGGCACCGGTCCGCCTGACGTCCGCAGCCTGCTACCGCGGATCCGTATCGAAGCAACACCGGAACCCGGTGTCGTACAGCCGGAAGCCGTAGCCCACCTTGAAAAAGCTGTAGTCGCAGGTGGCCCCGTCCTCGGAGTCGGTTTGGTACGAGCCGCCGAGCAACGGGTAGGTTGCGTGGGGCAACGACGTTGCGCCGCCGCAGAGCCCGCCCGAGAGGGGTGCGTCGGCGCAGCAGGGCACCCCGCTGGAGCCGTAGTCGCAGTCGCCGTCCTCGTCGTCGTCGGTGCAGGCAACGCCGCGGGCCACGCACGGTTCCCGAACGGCATTCCGACCATCAGGAACAAGAATTGGCGCGCGCCCGGCCTGCAATTTTCCAACGGAGCCACCAGGACCACTGACACCCGCACACGCGCACCTTCGCGCGCACTGTGGAGGGTCATCCTCCAGCAGCCAGACGCCATCGCGCCCAGACTCGTGACCCGCTTCGGGCGTGCAGCATCCAAGAACGAGGTTGCCATCCGAGTCATGCGCTCCCGTGGTCCGCGCCAGGAAGGATTGTCTCCGTCATTCGCCGCACGACTCGACGGCCTCGAACCGGGCAGAGCCGTCGAGTTCTGCGGCGCATGCCCCCCGGTCTGAGCCAGGGAAAGCTCTGCTTGCTACGTGCCCTGTCGACAGGGCACCAGGGGCATCCTTCGTTGGGGAATTCGGTTCGGCGCACAGGCCCGTGCTAAGAGGGGCTCGTGGCAGCCGAGACATCGCGAACAGGTCATGGTGGACGCGGCGTGTTCGATAGGCTGCTCGGCTCGGTGCTCGAGGTCTTTGACGGGCTCGGGTCGCTCTTGCTCGTGGTGTTCCGGACCCTGGTCTGGACCGTGCGGCCGCCGTATCGATTCGGACAGCTGGTTCAGGCCATGGACTTCATCGGCGTGCAATCGCTGTTCATCGTGACGCTCACCGGCACCTTCACCGGCATGGTGCTGGCGCTCCAGATGGTCTACAGCATGAAGAACTTCGGCGGGCAGGGGCTGGTCGGGTCCATCGTGGCCATTGCGCTGACTCGTGAGATGAGCCCGGTCTTCGCGTCCCTCATGGTCACGGCGCGCGCAGGCAGTGCCATGGCCGCCGAACTCGGCAACATGCGCGTGACCGAACAGATCGACGCCCTGGTGACCATGGGTGTGAGCCCCGTTCAGTACCTCATTTCGCCGCGAGTCGTCGCTTCGGTCGTCATGGTGCCGCTGCTTTGCATCCTGTTCACGTGCGTCGGCATGGCGGGCGCGTGGCTCGTCGCGGTCAAGATGCTGGGGGGCGACCCGGGCATCTTCCTGGCCAATATCGAGAAGTACACCGTGGTCGCGGACTTCGCGATGGGGGAGATCAAGTCGGCGTGTTTCGGCTTCTTGATCGCCGTCATCTCGTGCAACCAGGGCTTCAATGCGAGCGGTGGTGCGCGCGGTGTGGGCATCGCGACCACCAGGGCCGTCGTCCAGAGCGCCGTGGCCATTCTCGTGGCCAACTACGTGATCACGAGCTTGCTCACCACGTGAGTGGTGGAGCAGCGTTTCGTGGAATGGAACGTCGACGAACAACACTCGAGACCGCCGGTCAACCCTCGACGGCGGCCCGCCTTGACAGACGATCGCGCCTCAGTGACGCTAGAGCCCGTGGCCCAGCGACCCGCTCCCGCCTCCGTTCCTCCCGCAGCCGAGACCGTGCTCACCTTCCTGCAGAGCGTCGGCCGGCGCTCCGAAGCGGAGCTATACCTGAGGCTCTTTCGCCAGCAACCCAAGGAGAGCTTCGCGATCGTGGCGGCAGAGGTCTCCGGCGCGCGACACTCTCTCGGATCGCTCGCCGAGCAGCTCAAGTACCTTTCCGAACTGGGTCTGTTCGCTCCGGTCGTGACGGGGCTGCTCGATCCGCTGGGCGCCGAGCTGTCGGCGGGCAGACTGGCCGAGCGCCTCACCTCCTTGGGACTCTCCTGCAGTACCCACGAAGCGGCCGACCCGCGGCTCGCGGAGCAGCTGCGCCAGGAGCTTTCGTGCGAAGTCGTGCCCGTCGTCGTTTTTGGCGTGCCCATCGGCGACACGGCCGGGCGCTTCGCCCTGCTCGGCAGTCTGCGCAAGGCGTTGGGCTCGCGCAAGATCGTCTTCGTGCGCGAGCGCGGTGGCCTGCGTCCGCGCGAGCCGCATGGGGTCGAACTCTCGCCGGGCCACCGCCTGCTCTGTCACCACGGCGGGATCTCGATTATCAACCTGAGTTCGGACGCCGACGCACTACAGAAGCGCTCTGTGCTCGACGAGGAGGACCTCGAGCTCTTCGTTCGCGTGCGCGAGCTGCTCTGCCACGAGGACGCTAGCCACGTTCTGGTCAACGTGACCTCTCCGCTGACCCTGCTGACCGAGCTCTTCACGGTGCGCGGCGCGGGCACGCTCGTCAAGCGAGGGACCACGATCGAACGCCATGGCTCGTACGGCGAGGTGGACCGCGTGCGCCTGACAACGCTGCTCGAGTCGAGCTTCCGGCGCAGCTTGCGCCCGGAGTTCTTCGATCGACCGCCGCTCGCCGTCTACGTCGAGCCGCACTATCGGGGCGCGGCTATCGTCGAGCCCTGCGATGTGGGGCCGCTGCTCAGCAAGTTTGCGGTCGACCCAGTGGCCCAAGGTGAAGGCATGGGCCGCGACCTGTGGCAAGCCATTGTCCGTGAGTTCGATACGCTCGTCTGGCGTGCCCGCCCGGGCAACCCGATCAACGCCTTCTACCTCACACAGTGCGACGGGATGGTTCGCACCGCCACGTGGCAGGTGTTCTGGCGCAGGCTCGGTCCCGAGCACATCGCGCGGGTGGTCGAGGAGCTCTTGGGCCGCCCCCACGACTTCGCGAGCGTCTGAGGGGAACCGACGGAACGGCTGGCCATCATTGCAGCAGGCGCCAGGCCGTTCCGCGCCCGATGATCCAAATCGAAGCCGGCGGGCGAGTTTCCGGGAATAGGCCAAGAGCCCGGATGTTCAGACGGTGTTCGCGTGACGCAGCAGCACCGTCTTCCAGCCGTCCAGTCCCGAGCTCGCCGTGAGATTGGGGTTTGGACGTCGGGCCGAGCAGAGAACCTCGCAAGATCCACGCTCAGCCGCGGCCGCAGACCCGTCTCGCGCGTCGTCGCAGGGCTCGAACGATGCGGCATTCGATTCGGCCACTCGCGAGTTGACAGCGATCACGCGGAAAGTACCATGCCGCCGCCCCACACTCACCCGCGGGTCGCGGGTTTGGCCAAACCTCAGCCGGGGTCTACTCCCCGGGGATCTGCACGGGAGATCGGATGAGTACCGACGTAATGATCAGCGCCGAAGGGTTGAGCAAGCAGTTCGGCCCGGTACGCGCCCTAGACAAAGTCACGTTCGAGGTCAACCGCGGCGAGGTCGTTGGGTTCTTGGGCCCGAACGGCGCCGGCAAGTCAACGACTATGCGGATCTTGACTTGCTACATATCGCCGACGGCCGGCACCGCCAAGGTGCATGGCTACGACATCTTCGACGACACGCTCGAGGTGCGTCGGCGCCTGGGATACCTCCCGCAGCGCGCCCCGCTGTATCCGGACATGAGCGTGCACGAGTACCTGCGGTTCACTGCCGAAATCCGGGGTGTCGACGAGAGCCGCTTCCGAAAGCGGCTCGATGACGTCGTGGACATCTGCGGGCTGGCGCAGACGCTTGGCCTGGGCATCGGGACGCTCTCCCACGGCTATCGCCAGCGCGTCGGGCTCGGCCAGGCTCTGATCCACGACCCGGAGATCCTGATACTGGACGAGCCGACCAGTGATCTGGACCCGAACGAGAAGGCGGAGGTGCTCCGGTACATCAAGGAAATCGGCAAGGATCGCACGGTCCTTCTGTCGACCCACAACCTGGCCGAGGTGGAAGAGGCCTGTGCCCGGGCCATCATCGTCAGCAAAGGTCGTGTGGTTGCCGACGGGCCGATCGACCAGATCCGTTCGAAGACCGGCCGTGTGCGCTACGTCGTGACCATCGACGAGCGCGACGCCGAAGCCGGGAAGAAGCCTCCGAGCGCGACCGAGATCCAGGACGCGCTGTCCGCCGTGGAGCGAGCCTCTGCCGTCCGAGAGCTTCCGACCGACGAGAGCGTCCACAAGTTCGAGCTGGCGGGGCCCGAGGATGCGGATCTGCGAGCCAGCCTGTTCCGCCTCGCGGTGGCCAAGGGCTGGACCCTGCTCGAGCTCCGGCGAGAGTCCCAGAGCCTCGACGCCGTGTTCCGTGATCTGACGCGAGACGACCAGATGGCGTCGCGCGGCCTGACTTCCCAGGAAGAGGAAGAAGACGAGCAGGAGGACGAAGACGAGGAAGATGAGGATCAGGACGACGAAGAAGAAGAGGACGCCGTTGCCAAGAAATCAGACGAACCTGGCTCCACCCCGAGCGGGCGGGAGGATTGAACCATGTCTCCCATGCTGACCATCGCGAAGCGCGAGTTCCGCTCGTATTTCGATGCTCCGTTGGCCTACGTGGTCATCTGTCTGAGCTTCCTGGCGCTCGGGCTCACTCTGTTCATGTATGCGCAGTACTGGGAGCTCGACCAGGCTACCATGCGGCAGCTGTTCGAATACGTTCCGGTGGGACTGGGGCTGCTGGTCGTCCCGGTGGTGACCATGCGTCTGCTCGCCGAGGAGAAGCGCAGCGGCACCCTCGAGATGCTCATCACGCTGCCGGTTCGGGACAGCGACGTCGTCATGGGCAAGTACATCGGCGCCCTCGGCCTGGTGCTCTGCCTCGCCATCGCGACGCTGATCTACCCGTTTGCGATGTTCGTGTGGCCCTGGCAGCTCGGACCGCTCGACTGGGGTCCGGTCTTGAGCGGCTATCTCGGGGTCGCGCTCTTCAGCGCAGCCGCGGTGGCCGTGGGACTGCTCGTCAGTGCCCTCACGAGCAGCCAGGCCGTGGCCTTCTTCGTCACCTTCTTCACCCTGCTGGTTCTGTGGTTCATGGGTAGGGTGACGGGGCAGTTCCCAACTCTGCTCGGAGAACCGTTGACCTACATCGCATTCCAGACGCACGTCGAGGACTTCACGCGCGGGCTGGTCCCCCTTCGCGACGTCATCTACTTCATCACCGTCACGGCGCTGGCATTGATGGTGGCCTTCAGGGCGCTTGAGCGCCGCAAGTGGGCGTGAGCAACATGGCAACGCAAGCAACGCAACAGAAGAAGCGCAGGATCGCCACCCAGACCGGCCTGTACCTGACTGTCCTGGTGGCCATAACGGTGCTCGTCAACTGGCTCGTGGCAGGCTCCACCACCCGCTGGGACACGACCAAGACCGAACGCTACACGCTGAGCCAGGGCAGCGCGCGCTTGGTTCGCAGTCTCCGAGAACCGATCAAGGTGGACGCGTACGTGACGACCGGCGGCATCGCCCGCCTCGACTCGTTCGTTCGAGACTTGACCGACCTGCTCAAGGAGTACGCGCGCAAGTCGAACGGCAAGTTCGAGTTCACGCTGATCGAGGCCAACACGGAAGAGCTCCGAGAGCAGGCCAAGGACGGCGGGCTCGAGCCGATGACCTTCGCCAGCCAGAAGACGGACCAGGCGTCGATCGCGCAAGGCTACATGGGCCTGGTCTTCAAGTACGGCAGCGAGAAGGACCAGATTCCACAACTCAACCCGTCGCGTACCGACGGGCTCGAGTTTTGGATCACCAACAAGATCCGTGAGCTCAAGGACAAGGCGGAAGACGTCAAGCTGCGCATCGGCATCGTGAGCGGGAAGGACGAGCTCAAGCTCAGCGACAACAACCTGATCGCCCGTCAAGGCCGCCAGGGCTCACCGAGCATCGAGCAGATCATCCAGCAGGCGTTCCCGTTCTACAAGACCGAAAGCGTCGAGCTCAAAGAGGGCGAGCCCATCGACGAGAAGCTCAGCGGGCTCATCATCACCCAGCCCGGCAAGGACTACACCGACCAGGAGCTCAGGCGCGTCGACGAATTCGTCATGCGTGGCGGCAAGTCGCTGGTCGTGATCGCGTCGGCGGTGAGCATGAAGGCGCAGGACGCCACGATGCAGGCCAGCCTGAACCTGCACAACCTCGACAAGCTGATCGCCGGCTATGGCATCAACATGAAGAAGAATGCCGTGCTCGACTTCGGCGCGAATTTCGGCATCCCCGTGCTCACGGCTACCGGAAACGTGTCGCAGATCCGCAACCCCGGCATCCTGAGGCTGTACAACGATCCGCGCCTCGACAAGGACAAGGCGCTGCTCGACACCGGCTTCGCCGCGTTCTTCCGAATGGAAGAGATCTCCTTCCCGTTCGCCTCCGAGCTTGAGCTGATGCCGAACAAGCAGCCAAAGGGCGTGGAGATCTCTGCGGTGGCGCGCAGCACGCCGCAGGCGAGCGTCACGACGGAGTCGACCGTCGACATGTCGCTCAAGCCGCAGTGGGAGCCCAAGCCGCCGATGAAGCAGCGTATCGTGGCTGCCGTGGCCAAGGGCAAGCTCAAGAGCGCCTTCCCCAAGAGCGACACCGTCAAGGCCAACGAGCAGGCGCCGAGCTCGTCGCGCGTGCTGGTCATCTCGTCCAGTCTGTTCTTGACCAACCCCTTTGCCTACGCCGGCAACGGTCAGGAAATGAGCGGCCAATTCCAGATGATGGGTTCGATCGGGGGCGACCGGCAGCTTCAGGCAATCGCCAATCCCTACGCTCAGCGCTACCTCACCCCCACCATCCTCGCCGTGAAGAACATGTTCGACTGGATGACGGGCGACAGCGATCTCATCGCGACCAGCGCCAAGATCCTGAGCGAGCCGAACCTCACCTATGCCAGCATCGCCGAGCCCGACATCAAGCCGGGCGACAACGAAGCAGAGATCCGACGCAAGGACGAGGAGTATCGCAAGGCCCGCGAGGGACTGCAGCAGAAAGTCCAGTGGTCGCTCACGGCCGGCGTACCCGTGGCGTTCGCCGCTCTGGGGCTGGCGCGCTGGAGGCGGCGTGAGTCCGGCAGAACGAAGCGCCGTGCGTCGGAGCAGCGCAAGTCACCCGAGAAACAAGGCCGCTAGCGAAAGAAGGAATTGCTACTATGGCGATGGCGACCGACAAGAAGCTGTACGTTGCAGTGGGCGTGCTGGTCCTTCTGGGCGGGGCGGTTTTTCTCAAGCAGAGGGCCGAGAAACGCGAGGCGGCGACCTACACCCTCGAGGGGCAGCAGTTGAAGCTGCCCGCGCTCAAGGTGAGCGAAGACGACGTCAAGAAGATCGACAAGCTGGAAATCGCTCAGCCTCCTGGCGACGCCGGCAAGGGCGAGAACGTCGTGCTCACCAAGAAGGGCGAGGACGATTGGCGCGTGACGGAGCCCGGCGACCACAAGGCGAACTCGTCCAATGTGAAGAGTGCCCTGGACAACCTCAAGACGCTCGAGGTCAAGGAGCGGATCAGCCCGTCCAAGGACAGCTACGGACGCTACGATCTGACGGACGACAAGGCGCTGCACGTCGTCGTCTACAAGGGCAAGGACAAGGCCGTCGACCTGTACTTGGGTCAGAGCGGTTCGCGCGGGCAGCTGGCGCGCATTGCCGGTCGAGACGGCGTGTACGCCCTGGGCGGGTTCTCTCGCTACCTGTTCGCTCGCGAGCTCAAGAACTGGCGGGACAAGGAGATCTTCAAGTTCGCGGACGACAAGGTCGCCAAGATCGAGGTGCGCAACGAGAACGGCACCATGGAGTTCACGAGGGAGAAGTCGGGCGGCGATGCGGATGGCGGCACGCCGCAGGCCAAGTGGAGCGGCAAGTCGAAGAAGAAGAATGCCGGCGCCTTGGCGGCAATCAAGGATCTGGACTCCGAGAAGGTGAACGACCTGGTCCGTGCCTACAAGGACCTGAATGCTCTCGACTTCGGCGACGACAAGCCGCTCGCCGACGCGGGCCTGGACGAGCCGTCCGCGACCATCACCTTCACTCTCGAGGATGGCGGCAAGCGGGCGCTCGATGTCGGCGCGACCGCTGAGGGCAGCAACCGCTGGGCGCGCCAACCCGACGCTCAGCAGGTCTATTCGGTCTCGAGCTACGTCGCCGACTGGGCGCTTGCCGAGCTGAAGAAGTTCCAGTCCGAGAAGAAGGACGACGGGGACAAAGACAAGAAGTAACTGGACGGCGCAACTGGTACCGAATCGAAGGCGCGAGGCGGCAGCTTCGCGCCTTCGGTCATTTGGGGGTGTCGGGGAAGCTCTTCGCTGTCGGGGCTGTTCCGACCGGCGCGGTCACGTGCGGGCCCCTCGCGTGGCCTTGCGTGCACGAGGCCTCTTGGGTCCAGTCGTATTGCGAGGCACCCGCTCGTCCGACTTCCGACTGGCCATAGCGTGCCCGGCGTCGGCTGTGGTTCGGGGCGTCACCCCTTTGGTGCTGGGCCAATACTCACAGTCCCACGCCAGATGGAGGGCCGCGCCGTCGAGATCAGGAAACAGCGTACGCCGGTTGACTCCGAAATCGTTCAGCTGGCGCCGGATCCTCTCGCGGCTCCGGCGGGAGACCACGAGCTGCCGATCCGAGGCCATGGGCTTCCAGGGCGTGGACTGGAGGGTGAAAACCGACGATTGGGCGGCCACTCGTGGGCTGATGTTCGGCGTCCGGAGAATGTTCTCTTGGCAATCATGGGTGTAGCACGGCGGGTCCACCGACATCCTCGACCGTTGACGGGTTCGCGTTCGTCATGAAGCACTCTCACTTCGACCTGCGCCCGTGTTGATTCTCGCTTGCTCCAGGATGACACGACTCCCGTTCCAGCAGAAGGGCATCTGCTCCTCGGACGCCACTCGTCCTGTCGGGTGCGCCGCGCCCTCGCTGTTCATGTCGGACTCCACGCCAAGCGTGATCCGATCTCCCCTCCCATGCCCGCCGCGTGGCGGCTCGCGTCCGCGCGAGACGACACGCGCCGGGCATAAGGGAGACGGCCACTCCCCAACGTGGCTGTCGACCTTCGGTCGCCAGACGTTGGGGCCCGCGCGCGCCGGCATAGCCGGCGCGCCCGGATGGGGGGTGGGCATCATCCCCAACAAGGCGCCGAACTCGAGACGAGCATCGGCGCCTCCCACAGAAGTCGCAGCGGTCATCGCCCGCCACAACGTAGGCCCTCAGCCCAGCGGATTGACCCACCGGAGCCCCGGGAACCGCGCGAAGTCGGAATCATTGGAATGGAGCTCTGCCTGATGCTCGATGGCGATGGCCGCCAAGTGCGTGTCCGTCGTCAGGCTCCCGCCGACTCCGGTGGCTCGAAAGAGCTCCTCCAGGATCGCCAGATGTCGAGGCCCAGGCTCGACAATGCGGACTTCCGGCTGGTCGAGCCAGCGCCCTACGCGCGCCAACGCGTCGAGCGGTGCCAGGGGGTTCTGCAGGACCGAGGGGTGCGTCACGAGTCTGACGAACCCAAGAGCGACCGCCCAGGCAAGCCCCACCGGCTGCTGACGCGTGATCAGGTCCTCCCACCACCGTCGTGCGTGCAGATGCAGCGGAGCGGCCTTGTTGTGCGCGTAGACGAGCAGGTTCACGTCGACGATGATCATCGGCCAGTCCCGATGCGGCTCCGGTCGACTTCCAGATCATCGACCAGCTGATTGAGCCGAAGCGGATCGACGCCAGGCCGAAACGGACTCTCGAACGTGTCCGCCCGGAAGGGCTCCCTGCGCGGCTGGCGGTGCGTCTGAGCGGAAAGGCCGCGCCGCAGCGTGTCGTTCAGCACCTTGCGGAACGACGTGCGCTGCTTGTGCGCCATCTGCTGCAGTTTCTCGGCGAGGTCGTCATCGAGCGCCACGGTGGTACGCACGATGACATCATGATGCGAAACAGGAGTGATGTCAATGTGCGCTACCCATCCCGGGCCTCCCCGGGTCCGTCGGGGAAAACCCCAATGATCACGTGCTAGAATGTAGAGCCACCCGCGCGCGCGCGCCTACGTCAGCGCCGGGCGCTTGACCGCGTCCGGCCAAGCGGGTACCGCAGAGGAGTCGTGTCGGAATGCGGACATCGTGCGGTCGTAGTCGTCACTCGCAGTGTCGAGGGGACGAGCACCAACGTGGTGCGCGAACGGATCGAGCTTCGCTGTCAACTGCCGAGCGGCCACGCCGGCGAGCACCGGGATCCGGTCGCAGACGAGATATGGCAAGGCGAGCGCGGCCGGCTGACGACGCTGCTGCGTGACGAGACGGAGGCCCGGGTGAGTCAGGCGCCCAGCGAAGGCTCTGCGCGGACATAGGACCTCCTCGCTCCGTACCCCGGCGGCCCCCAAATCAGGATACCGACCGTCAGGTCCGTCGGAGCGGCCGAGCTCCACGGGTGTCACGGATGTGACGGTGGCCGAAATCCCTTAACGATGCGGGCCACGTGCCGTTCGTAGCGTTGTAGTTCAAGCGCACTGGACGGATGACCTTGTTGCACCATGCCATGACGATGGCAGCACCGGAAGTCGTGCGAACGAGGCGCGGTTTTGCCGCGTGTCGACACGCTGCGGGTCCCCGACCGCATCGGCCCGTGCCCAACGTGAGCTGGGAGGGCAGCGTCGGGTGGCAGGCGTGCGCGACGCACATCCCCTGCGCCATGTCACGTTCGCGAACGCCGGGAGGGGCACCGGAGTGAGGAGGGCCGATGGCAATCCGCATCGTCAGCTGTGAGGGCGCCGTGTTTGCGGTCTGGGGCAAACCCACCATGGACGACGTGGAGATGATCGTCAGCCGTGTGCAGCTGGTCGCGAAAACGTCGGGGCGCCGCATCGTGTACATCACCCGCGTTCCGGGCGACGCGCCGGCACCCGAGCCAAACGTGCGCCAGCGGCTGAACGAAATCATGCCCATCGCGCGCGAGCTTTGTACGAGCTACCACGTCATCCTCGAGGGAACCGGGTTCGTTTCAGCGCTCAAGCGGGCCATCCTGGCCGGGCTCATGCAGCTCGGTTGGCCTCGAGGCACGTTCTTCGTGCACGCGTCCTACAAGACGGCGCCGATCAAGGTGCCGCTCGAGATCCGGCCCGACGCCGAAGCCATTCTCGCCATGGCCGAGGCCAAGGGCATGCTCACCGGACCTGCGCCCGTGACCTCCGAGATCTCCCACGAGGAGCGGCCCGCACGGGCGCGGAGGAAGGCAATGGCCCGTGCTCGCAGCGTCGTGCTGGAACGTACATGAGAAGGTCGCGTGGACACGTGATCCCCAGAGGAGGTCGCGGTACCTAACGCGATGGTTTCAGTCCCGCACGAGGGCTCGGTCGGGGCCCCCGGCCCACGTACCTCACGCACGGATCGGGAAGCTGGCGCAGCGGGCCGGGGCGAGCCGCTCCTTCGAGGGCGTTGGCGACGAACATGTGGTGCATGATGGACGAAGCGAGAGCGCCGACCTGGTACGGGTCGAGCCCCATGTCGAGGAACGTGGCGGCGAAGGCTGCGCTGATGTTGGGCTCGACCTGCCGGGCCTCCCGCACCACCGGCGTGACCACCTCCATCGTCGTCCAGTAGGGCAACGTATCGCGCCCGCGGCGGCGCATGCAGGCTCGAAATGACACGAGCCGCTCGTCGCGGTCGCGAAACGGTGTGCCAAAGCCCCAGACGAAGTGGTGCTCCGCGAGGTAGCGGTGCACGACCTCGCGCACGAAGGGCGGATCCGCAGCGCGCGTCCCGAGCTGCTCGCGCAACGCCACGAGTAGCTCTGCGGCCTGCACGCCCGCCCACGGACCGATACGGGCCCCCTCTTCGACGAGCAGCCCCGCGGCCGCAGCCGGCAGCGCCGCGCCGTAGGACGCGATCACGCGGGTGAGCTTCAGGGGCCAAATGCGCGGGTCAGCGAGCGTCACGGCACACGCGACTTCGTCGATCACCGCACAGCACTCGGGCGACAGTCGGCGGCCGACGACGGAGAGTAGCGTGAGACCCGTGAGCGTCTCGCGACCGGTGAGCTCTTCGAACACGCGGTGTCCGAAGTAGCGGTGTTCGTCGTAGCCCCAATGGGCGACACGCGTGGGTTCCACCAGTTGTATCGGGTCCATGGCCTACTCGTGATAGATGAAGCGCGGCAGATGGATGGGGTAGTTCGCCAGGTTCGCAGGGCGCTCGGCGAGCGCTTCAGCCAGCGCGGTCGGCAAGCGCGCGAGCAGCAACGCCGCTTCGAGACGCTCGCGCCGTTTGAGCCCGCAGGCGAAGAGCACCATCACGAGCGCCGCGTCACGCGTGGGCCGATGTTGCAGTCCGTGGAGGTCGAGGGAGGTCGGCTCGAGCGCCGCGCGCAGCCGGCTCACGGCCGCGTCGTCGCCTTCCCCTTCCGAACGGAAACGCGCCGGCAGAGAACCGATCCGCGACCTGAGCCATTCGAGCAGCGGCGCGTGCTCCTCGACCCATACGCGCGCGTGCTCGGCGATGCCGATGGCTGCCACCCCGAAACTGGCCGCGGCGGCTGCGCCGCACAAGCGGGCGAGGACTGCGGCGTGCACCGACGCGTGCGCCACCGAAACCGGCGCCAGAAACACGAGCGCGATCGCGAAGGCGCGGCTGACCTCGGGGGTGGGCAGCTCCCCGGTGAGCGAGAGAAACACGAGGTCGCTCGGTGGATAGTAGAGGGCCAGGTCGCCTTCCACGTCGTAGCCGTGCACGCGAGGGCGGTCCCCGGGCGTCACGACGCGCGCGCTGAGATGCGCCGGGAAGGTCCCGCGCTCCAGAGGACCGCAGAGCTCCGCCTCCGCGCTCGTCTCGGCGGCATTGGGTTTCATGCTAGGCCTTCCCCACGCCTTGTTGGCGCAGACTCTGATTGCGGCGGCCGCCAGGGGCCAACTCGTTCGGATCGACGACGACATCGACCACGAAGGGGCCCGGGGCCTGCATCCCCAGACGTAGGGCAGCAGCGAGATCGGCCTCCCGCTCGGCACGAATGCCGTCGGCGCCCATTCCCCGGGCGATCGCCACGAAGTCCGCGCGCGCGAACTCGGTCTCGAACGGTTGCCAACCGAGCGACCTCATGCCCTGATCGATCATGCCGTAGCGAGCGTCGTTGAGCACGATCCACAACGCCGCGATCCCGTAGCTCGCCGCCGTGTTCAACTCGTTTTGCATCAGCATGGCCCCGTCGCCGACAATGGCGACCGCCTTGTGTCGCGATCCCAGGGCGGCCCCAATCACACCGGAGCTCACGTGCCCCATGGAGCCAAACCCGGTGCTGGTGCGATAGCGCTGCGGCTCTGCAAAGCGAAGGTAGTGCGTGCCGAAGGAGAACGAGTTGCCAGCCTCGGTCAAGACGAGCGCAGGGCTCCCCTCGACGATCTCGCGCTGAATCATCTGCATGAGGTAGCTCGGACGCACCGGCCCGAACGTCCGAGGAGCGCTGGTCGACCGACTCGGCGGGCGCACCGTCGGGCGGCACTCCACCCGCGAGACGTCCGGCCAGACATTGAGCAGTTGCCGCAAGAACGCCCCTACTTCTGCCTGGATGCCGAGGGTCGGCACACCCGGGAAGGCCGTACCGAACACGTCCGCTTCGAGGTCCACGTGGATGAAGCCGTTCGAAGGGACCAATCGCTCGTCCCAGAAGGACGTCATCTCGCCGAGGCGAGTGCCGAGCACCAGCAGATGCTTCGGGCGGACCTCGCCCAGATGCCGCTCGATGGACCCATAGCCACCCAGACCCGTCACTCCCAGAAACAGCGGATCCTCCTCGGAGACAATGCCCTTGGCTCGAGGACTACACATCACCATGGCCCGAGCGCGCTCCGCCAGTTCCCGCACCTCGTCCGCGGCATGCCTGGCACCGAAACCCGCCCAGATCACGAACGGAGCCTGGCTCAGGCGCGCCACGCAATCGGCGAGGGTCGACGGATCGCACTGCCGCGACGGGATGCAGCTCGTCGTGGGCGTCGGCGCGCGCTCGGCTCTGGCGACCTGGAGCGAGACCGGCAAGCCGAGATGCATCACGAACCCGTTGGGCCGCGCCATCCCATTCCTGAGTCGCGCCAGGACGGACGGGAGCTCTCGGTAGTCCTCCACGATCTGTGCGTGGTGAAACAGCGTGCCCGGACGATAGAGGTCGACGTGCGGGGTCCCCGCCGCCGTGCCGTCCTGGAACGCCCACTTGCCGCGTTGGGCTGCCGCGGTCGAGCCCGAAATGAACACGACCCTGGCTCCCTCCCAACGCGCAGCCATCATGCCGGTGACCAGATTGGTGGCGCCGGGTCCCGCCGTGGACACGACCACCACGGGCCGCCCGCTCGACAAGGACGCTTCGATGGCGGCGAACGCAGCACCGCTCTCGTGCCGGCAATGTACGAGCGTGATGGAGCTGCGCGACAGAGCCTCGCAGAACGGGGCGATGGCTCCGCCGAACACGGCAAATGCGTGCTCGACGCCCAGGTCCGCGAGCGCCGCAACGAGGGCCTCGGACACACTCGCGCTCACCGTTGCGGCCCTCTCCGGGGCCGCGTTCCGCGCTGGAACCACCATGCTGGTCAGAGGGAACCGTTCCGTGTCCGTCGCTGCCCCCTGAGCAGGCACCGTGGTCGTGGCGAGTCGATACTGTTCCATTGCTACCTCGAGGTGAATGTGCGCAAAGGCGCGACGTGGCGCCCAGCGACGTGTGCGGCGGGAGGCAGAAGCGTCCCCACGACGGTTTCGAGAAATCCGCACGAAATGCGGGGCGCGAAGCCGCGCCGGGCGTGAGCATGGGATGGGCCTGCCGACACCGAAGTCGACCCGGCACGAGGGTCATCCGTGGAAGCATCTTGGTTGCGCTACGCCTGGGCGGGGCCGAGCTGCGATGCCGCTCACCTGACGGTCGCGTCCATGGGCGCGTCAGGGGAACGGCGCGATCGCAACTTGGCGAAGAATGCCCAGATTCGTCAACTCCACCACAAGCATAGCAGAACACCGACGACTGATCACACGCGAAGTCAGTGTCAAGCGGTTGACGATCGTGACCGCGCCTCTCTGCGCTCATGGACGATGACCATTTCGTCAGCGCCGCGGCCTCCTCACTCTGTCACGACGCGGACGGGTTCTGGTGCAGCCACCCGATGGGCGCGTCGAGTCGCGTGTCTTCGTCGTTCACCGAGGCGCTCGACGGCCCCGATACGGGCGCATCATCGCGCGGAGGACTCGCGCAGACACGACGCTGGGTCGTGCGCGCAGCATCGCCATCCGCTTCACCCGTCTCGCGCGCGTCGGCGGCGCACATGCTCGCACCTATGTTTGGGTTGGACGCGTTTTGACTGCGCTACTCGCCCACCCGCTCGCCACACGAGCGCCTTGCACGGCCTGCTCGCGTCGTCGTCAGCGTCACCGCGGCGCGGCGTGCACTTGTCCGACCATGCACATTCTGGGAGTCGCACCTGGCGCGCGTCGGCGGCCCCCGGGGCGACGAACTGTCGGATCTGCCGGATCCGCGGCAGGCGCTTGTCGGTCCTCCCCGCCGATGTCAGGCTTCTCGCGTTTCCACGGCTTCGTTGGCGACCGAGGTTTTTCGCAGAATGGCTGAACATCCCTCTGGCGGGACGCATCTTCGTGGCTGGATCTATGTGGCGGGCCTGGTCCTCGGGTGCACCTCGGCGTGTGGCGGCGGCAGCGGCGACGACGATCCGGACGGGGCATCGAGCACGGGGGCACAGAAGGGCGTCGGTGGTCAGACCGGGACCGGCGGAGCGTTTGATGGCGGCGTTCCGACAGGCGGTGCCCCCCCAGCCGCCGGAACCGGGGGTGCGGTTTCTCCGAGCGGCGGGGCCGGGTCCGGCGGTGCGCTGACGGGCGGGTCCGCGTCCGGGGGCAGGACCATCGGCGGCGGCAGGACCGGCACCGGCGGCAGGATGGAAACGGGCGGCAGTGCCAATACGGGCGGCGTGGCCGATACCGGTGGCCATGCCCAGACGGGCGGCAACGCGGCCACGGGCGGCAACGCGGCCACGGGCGGCAGCGACGCCAGCGGGGGCAGCGCGCACACCGGTGGCAGCGCCAACACTGGCGGCACGTCGGAACAGACCGACGGCCTCCCCTGGCTGCACGTCGAAGGCAACGCGATCAAGAACCCGGCGGGGCAGACCGTGATCCTGCGCGGCGTCTCGCTCATCGACCTCGGCACCACCGAGGAGCGCTACGGCGGCGCGCGTCAGATGATCGACAGGCTCACGGACAAGACCAACAGCGACGGGGGCGTGAACGGTTGGTACACCACGGTCATCCGGATCGCCATCTACCCCGCTGACTCGCCTGAGGTGCGCAGTCCGAGCACCTTCCAGGCGGGCAGCGACGATTTCTACAACGAGCTCCTGCGACCGGTCGTCGACCGCTGCAAGGAGAAGGGCGCCTACGCCATCATCGATTGGCATTACATCGCCGACACCACCCAGCACCGGCAGACGACCGAGGAGTTCTGGCGCACCATGTCCGCCAAGTTCGCGGGCGATTCGCACGTGCTGTTCGAGCTCTTCAACGAGCCCATCAACAATGGCGACTGGGCCAGCGTTCGCACGGACATGCAGTCGTGGTACGACATCGTCCGACAGAGCGCGCCCGACAACCTGGTGCTCGTGGGAACACCCAACTGGTGCCAGAGCGTCGGACCGACCGCGGACAACCCGGTCGATGGCACGAACATCGCGTACGTGGCTCACATGTATCCGATGCACTGGAAGTCGCAGGATCTCCGGAACCAGATCACCACCGCGGCGGCCAAGCACCCGGTCTTCATGAGCGAGTGGGGCTTCCAGCCCAACGCTCCCGGCGACTCGAGCGGCATCGTGGACGGCACGGCGACGAGCTACGGCACCCCCTTCCAGGAGTTCGTCGAACAGAACCGGTCGAGCTGGACCGCGTGGTGCGCGAGCTACGACTGGTTCCCCTCCATGTTCAACCAGGACTGGACGCTCCGTACCGGGGAAGACGGCCTGGGCGGCTTCGTCAAAGAGTGGCTGTACGAGAAGCGCGATAGCGACTTGCCGACAGGGCGATGACCTCGGCACAAGGGGGCTCTTCCACGGTGGCCGCGAGAGCTACGACGTTGAAGGCACGCGCGTGATTCCGCTCGCGTCGGCCCTGCCCGCGCTCGCCGAGCTTCTCTGAAACGCAGTCCGCGCGCTGGTCCCACCCCGAGAGCGGGACCACCGCGAGGCCGAAGTCGCCTGCCGCCTACCTCGTCCGGATCCGAAACTTCCGAGCGGGTCCACGCATCAGCCGTTGAGACAGCTTGGTGGGCAGGACCTTCATGCCCGTCGCGAGCGCTCGGTTGACCAGGCCCGTCACTACCGTCGAGCGGCCCTGCATGAGCGCTGCGAATCCCTCGCGTGCGACGGCCTCGGCGTCCATCCACAGCACGCGCGGTAGCCCGTTCACGAGCTCGCGGTTGCCCACGACGTCGTGGAACTCGCTGCGCGTGAATCCGGGACACACGGCCGTGACGTGAACGCCGTCGTTGACGTGCTCGAGGGAAAGCGACTCGCTGAACCGCACGACGAACGCCTTGGCCGCGGAGTAGAGCGTGTGACCCGCCGTCGGTGGAACGATGCCGGCCAGAGAGGCCACGTTGAGAATGCGTCCGTACCCGCGCTCGACCATGCCGGGCTCCACCAGGTACGTCAGATGCACCACGGCCGTGACCAGGACCTGGATGAAGTCCGCGTGACGCTGCCAAGGCTGGCCTCGGAGATCCCCGGGCACTCCGTACCCGGCGTTGTTCACGAGGGCATCGACCACTACGCCGCGGCGCGTCACCTCGTTCACGATCTGCTCCGGCGACTCGGGCCGTGCCAGGTCCGCCAAGATGAACTCGGCGCGGACGCCATAGCGACCGTGTAGCTTTTCGGCCGCTCTGCGCAGTAGTCCCTCCCTGCGCGCGACCAGGAACACGTCGAAACCGTGCGACGCGAATTCGTGGGCAAAGGCCAAGCCGATCCCGGCGGAGCCTCCCGTGATCAAAGCTGTACGGCCGCGAACGTCCATCTCAACCATGGCGACCCCAGAAGAACACGGAGCTTGGCCGAGCGCCAGGGTCAGCATCCCGTCTGGGCCAGCCCATGCTCACCGCCCGGTCGGAAACGGCCCAACGGAAGGTGGGACTGCGGCTGCTACGCCATCACACCGGGACACCTGGAGGCGGGAACGAGGCACACAGCTCCTTGACCTCCCCGCAGACGCGCTCGACGAGCTTGTCGTCATCGGGAGCCGAGACGACTTGGCTCATCCAATCCGCGAGCCGCAGCATCTCCTCCTGCGAGCTCTTCGACCTGGTCGACGACCTGGTGCCCCTCGTAGTAGCGCTTGCCCGGGTAGCCCTCGGAGTACTTGTAGGTCAACACCGAGCCGGTGGCTTCGAGTACCGCACGAAAGACGTAGTTCTCGCTCGGTATCAAACGCAGCTGTGTGGCTTCGCGCTGCTGTTCGAGTTCGACGAGGTGCGCGACCTCCGGATCCGACTGAGCGAGCGACGGATCGTGGTAGCGGGGGGGGGTGCGACATGGCCCGAGCGGCTACCGCCC
This sequence comes from Polyangiaceae bacterium, assembly GCA_016929495.1. Taxonomy (GTDB): domain Bacteria; phylum Myxococcota_A; class Polyangia; order Polyangiales; family Polyangiaceae; genus JAFGIS01. Next base: position 66,096 of record JAFGIS010000187.1, read on the forward strand.
AAGCCCGGCGGCCGCCAGCCAAGTGCAACGTGCTGGAAACACACACGTTTCTGGCCCTGCGTGCGACCGGCCGCCCTGAACGTGTCTTGCCCCTCGACGCAACGAACGGCCCTACTAGACTCGCGCCACGTATGTGCGACCGGACC
>JAFGIS010000188.1 GCA_016929495.1 Polyangiaceae bacterium
AGGCTGACCTGGGTCGGCGACAGTCCGAGAAAGACGTTGAAAACCGGGTTGGCCAGGTTGTTGTAGAGCCAGTGCCCGAACATGTCGGTGGTGCCGCCCATCGCGTACGCGAGCTTGGCCTTGACGGGCACGCGGTCCTTCTCGGTCGTGACGCTGATCTCGCTGGTCGCGGCGGTGGCGCACCCTTCGGAGCTGACGGTGACGGGGCTGGCGTTGGCGGAGGTCACGGGCGTTCCCCAGTCATGCGAGCGGCAGCCTGTGGGCCGCGGGAACTGACTGGACCGGCTAGCAGAGCCCGTGGCGGAAGTCGATTAACGGTGTGCTCCGGGGCTCGAGTCCCCGGATTTTCCGCCCCCGTCTTGCCGCCCGCCCGCCTGCTTGCGTTCACTGCGCCTCAGGCGCACGTCGCGACTAGCTAGTGCACCGTTTCAATCGAAACGATGCCCAAAAACCAGGGGTGCCGCGGGTCAAATCGGTGGGAAGCGGCGGTTTCTTCGCCGCCCTCGCCCGGTCCTGAGCACGGGTCTCATCTCGGCTTGCAGTCGGTCTTGAACGCTTGCGACTCGACGCGCTCTTCAGCATTCGCCCGTCTTGCGGCGTGCCCGGGAAAGCAGACCGACCGCCAGCAGCCGCCCTTGCGCCGTCGCCGTACGTCTCCGCCCCCCGCCGCGCCCCGACCCCGCGCCGTCTGGTTCTGCGGCGTGCTCGGGAGAAGAGACCAAGCCTCAGGCCCGGTCGCGGGCGGCGAAACCCCCAGCGCTTCAATCGAGCCGCGGCACTAGTGCATGGTTGGGTGCGGCGGTGCCACGCGCAGCACGACGCTTGCGTCACCGAGCTCGAATGCCACCGTTTTGCATTGCGGGTCATCCACAACGTCGCCGAAGTCGCTGGCGGAGTAGCTCGCACTCGTCCCGTAGCAGAAGAGTGCCGCGTAATCGCCGCGCACGAGGGTGCGCTCGTAGCAGGTGTCCTTCCATATGGCGGCATGACCGTCCCAGTCGTACGTGTAGCTCTCGCCGGGCGCGATTGCGGCGACCGCGGGCAAAGGCGGTTCGTAGTCGGGACACGATGGCTCTCCGCACCAGCAGCTCGACGCCAACACGACGTTTTCTCCGTCAACGGTCACCGACAGCCACTGTCGAAACTCCACCTGGACGTAGATGGGCGCGTCCGTATCATTTCGAAGCACGAACGTCGTCGGCCGGGGCAGACCTGCGTCCGCTCCGCCAGCCCCAGAGCGTCCGCTCCCATCGTCGCCTTTGCTCCCGCCGGTGTTTCGTTCACCCCCAGCGCTCGGCACGCCACCGAGATCCGCTTCGCCTCCTACGCCGGCGCCGCCCGAAGCGTTCGCTTCTCCTCCGGCCCCGGCCGCACGGCGGCCGTCCGAAGCGGTCGGGTAGGTACCCGCTGCCGCTGGCGAGCCCGCGCCAGCCGCGTCATCGTTCCGGTGTCCGTGCGACGACTTCCCGCCACAGGCGACCCATCCGACGACCACCAAAGCCACTAGCCCAACCGCCTGGCGATCGCCGATCATGAACGCAAGGTAGCACGGGAGGGAGGCACGGGCGCCCGCCTGGGCCCGCCTGGCACCTCGTCGCACAGAAGCAGCGCGCTCGGCCCGCACCAGTCGCTGCGCTTCTCGCTCGACGTGTCGCGCGGCGAGCTGGCGAACCCGAGCCGGCGGCGTTCTTCCTGAACGGCGTGGCGTGCAGGGTGAAGTAGGGAGCAAGGGCGCCGGCAACCCTCAGCCGCCCCCACGACGAGGTGGACGACTGCATCGGCTCCATGGCGCGCTGCGTGCGTTGCGTCTCGAGCCCGACCCGTGCCATCCTTCGGTTGGAGCCAGGGACATGGAACAGCAGGCAACCGCCACAGCACCGACACGACTGTCGCCGCCTCCCGAGCCGCCGCTCCCGGCCCGCCCCCTTCGAGGAATCCGATGGGTCTTTCCGGGCAACGCTCATGCGCCAACGGTTGCGGGCACGGAGCCCACCGTCGTCGGGCGCAGCCGCAAATGCTGTGGCCACCGTCTGGACGGACCCCAGGTTTCTGGACAACACGCGGTCGTACGCAAGAGGAGGGGTGGCTTCGGCATCCTGATCCGGGACTACCCGAGCAAGAACGGGGTCTACGTCAATGGGCGGCGCATCCCGCCGGATGAAGAGAGAGAGCTCTCGGCAGGAGACGTCGTCCGCCTCGGTGAGTTCGTCGGAATCGTCGACTCGCTGGCGACCGGCGACGTGGGCCGACCTCTGCCTGTCGAGTGTCGGCAAGTGGCCATGCCCTGCGAGGCCGAAGGAGAGAACAAGGGTAGGCGCGCGGCAAAGCAACTCCTGCACATCGTCATCGGGCCAGCCACGCGTGGCGAATGGGAGCGTATCGAGCTCGCCGCAGCCACCGGTTGCTCGGTCATCATCATCGGAGAGACGGGGTGCGGCAAGGAGTACGTGGCCAAGGCCCTGCATGCTTGGAGCAAATGCACGGGGCACTACGTGGGCCTGAACTGTTCCGAGCTCAAGGGCGATCCAGGACTGGCTCGGGCCCGGCTTTTCGGTGTGGAAGCCGGTGCGTTCGCGGGCGCCGTTCCGACCAAAGGCGCTCTTCGAGACGCTCACGGCGGCACGCTCCTGCTCGATGAGATCGTGGATCTACCCGTCGAAGCGCAGCCTCTGCTGCTTCGCGCCGTCCAGGAGCGGCTCGTGCACCCGGTGGGCGCCAAGCGACCGGTGGAGATAGACGTTCGTCTGGTCGTTGCGGCACAACGCTCGCTGGCACAGGAGGTCCGAGAGGGTCGGTTCCGGGAGGATCTCTACCAACGACTCAATGACCTGACCGTCGAGCTGCCAGCGTTGCGCGAGCGTCGAGTGGAGATCCCCTTTCTCTTTCTGACGGCACTCGCAGCCTCGTTCTCGACGGCCCAAGGTGCGCGCGCATCGAGTCCCATCGATCCGGCCGAGGTCGATCCCTGCCTGATCGAGCAGTTGTGTCTGTACAGGTGGCCCGGCAACGTACGCGAGCTCACGAAGGTCGCACGCTACCTCCGGCACTTCGGCGACCAGCCCGCCGAGGCCGGCTACCGCTTTCGCAAGGCATCGCTTCCGGCCGAACTCGCCTTCGACCCGCCCCCCGAGGAGAACGGCGCCCGCGACCAGAAGGACGCGATCGATCTGCGTCGCCTCATTGACGCGATCCGCGACCACGACGGCCACATCAAACCAGCGGCGGCCCAGCTCGGTATGGACCGCGCGCGCGCCTATCGGCTCGGCAAGCGATGGGGAACACTGGCGGCCAAGGGGGCCATTGAGGCGCCGAGGGACGAGTTCGAACGCGGGTTGAGGGAGAGGTTTCTAAGGGGCGGAGGGTGAAGGTTGGGACGAGGCTGGCTCCCGGGGCTGGCAGTCGACCTGGGCGTAGCATCTGTTCCAGAAGTCCATCACATCGTCTGTGAGGCTCGACGTCACATCATCTGTGGTGCTCGGCAGGGACGGCGCGGCGTCGAACATGTCGAGGACTCTCTGGTTCAGATCGCGGCTGTCGTCCTGGTCAACTCCGAATTGGGACTCGAACCCCGAGAGGGCCAGCACGAGCGTCCGACTTTGATCCGCTTCCACGAAGGCATCGATGGTCGTACACTTCGTGTTGCCGTCGTACCCGGTGGCGTTGTCCCCTTCGCATGTCGTTTGCTTGGCCGGAATGGACCCCTTGGCCCTGCTGAACTCGCGCTGCCAGGCCGGATCTGCGAACGCAGCGACCAGCTCCAGGGCCTCCTTCCGGTGGCGTGTCTCAAACGGCACAGCTAGGCAGTCGGCCGTGTACACGAAGGGAGAACACCAGGGCGCGCCAGGCTCGCAACCCACCGACGTCTTGAACGACGTTGTATCGAACGCGTCCCCTGCTACCTTGGCGTCCGGTGTCTTGGCGTCGGTTGCCTGCGATAACTCGGCAGTGCCCCAGTCACCCATGAAGTGGAACAACGCCTGCAACTTGTTCTCATTCGGGAGAGTCACGCGTTTCAACGCCTCCTCCCACGGGGTCGTCCGGTAGTCCTCGTTGAACCAACCTTGCTGTTTCCAATCGATCACTCTGGCGTACACGTCCTCGACGGAGGTGATATGGTTGCGCCCGCTTTTCGTCCAGAGAGACACGTACTCGCCGACCCCGCGCAGCGCGGGGAGCAGTGTCTCATGCACCAATTGCGATGAGAACCAGTATGGTTTGTCCTGCACACCCAGGGCAATCGGGAACTTGTACGGGTACGCCGTCTTGAACGCGGCGCACGCAGCCTCGAAATCGCTGATGCTTATCGGTTGGCCAAGGTCCACGGCCAGGCCTTGGCTCCGAAGGTTCTCCAGGGCCGGCTTGTTGTAGTAGATGGTGTTGATGCGGTGGATGTTCAGCGGGAGCCCGTAGAGCGACCCCTTTTCGTCCGAGGCGTCGTTGATGAGTCGCGGGTAGAAGTCGGGGCCCTGCAGGCCTCCGGCGTTCGCGTCGTAGTCAGGGAAAACGACGCCAAGCTTTCTGTGCTGCGTCCACCTCAGCGTATCCCACCCGATGTTGGCGCGAAAAAGATCCGGAACACCCCGCTTCTTGGCCATGTCAGTCGGCGTGGCGCTGGTTGTCGGGTTTCCCGATTCGTCCCGCTCCCCCAACCGCCATGCCAGATAGTCGTAGAACACATCGAAGTTCCCCATGGTGGTATGGACCACCCGCACGCCAGCGTGGTCGTGCTCGTACGCCCTCTTCTTGCTTTCGATGGCGTCCCTCTCGGCCGACTTCGTCCACGTCGTGAACAGCTCGAGCACGGCAGCGGGGTCCGCCGGGCAGCGATCGACGTCTCTGCACCCAACGGCAACGATCGTAGCGCCCAACACGCAAACGATACGCGATGCCCAGAGCATGGCGGACCACCTTCTCTTGCGCTTTGGAGGCGTTCCTGGGTGCAACATGGCGCTTGGTCGCGAGTCTAACAGAGACTTTGGCCCCACTTCATCCGGGGCACGGCCCTCCCAGTCTCCCATTGGCGGCCGGCCGACCAAGTTCCTCGACAAGAGGAACCGGGGTGACTCCGCGGACCGGCGCCTTCACCGTGTTCTTGCAGTTGCCCTGTTCAGACTCGACGGGCGCATGCCGAAGTAGGGTTTCGCGCATTGCCTCGGAAGGCCCCGGTGCATTTTGCACGAGGCAACGTCGAATCGAGATATCCTTGCCCGGTCGCGCCGCGCGCCGGACGTCCTTTCAGCGTGATGCTTCCGTGGACAACTCTGCTGAGGAAGAAGATGGCCGCTCTGGCCTGGTGGACTCTCGTCTGCGTCTCGCCCGCGTGCGAAGACCGCGTCACGGGCTATTGTGCGTGTCCGAGCGGGACGAAAATCGTTGAAGACACCGACCATGCATTCAAGTGCGTGGCCAACGAAGACCCGGATTTCGGGTGTTCGGCGAGCGACACTGGCAAGTGCAAACCGCCGCATGCCATAGGCATTTGCGATCGCGACAACAAGTGTGCGATTGGAGGATGCGACGACGAGTTCGCCGACTGCGACAAGGACGGCTCGAATGGCTGTGAGATCAACTACACGACGAACCTAGATCACTGCGGACGATGTCGACACCCATGCACAGTGCCGACCGGTACCGGGACGGCCGAGTGCAAAGACGGCTACTGCGGCGTTGCGTGCAGTCCTGGTCAGGCGGACTGCAACGGCAAGTGGGAAGACGGTTGCGAGGTAGACGGTGGGTGCCCGGAAGCCGGCTCTCCCATGGGTGAAGGGGAAGCGTCCCCGTCGTGATGGTTTCCGCGCTCCCTGGAACGTGACGGATGGATTCGCGCGGCACCGCGGCTGGATGCTCGGCCTCAGAACTCCGTCCCGAACGACAGCCCGACCCCATCACGCGTCACGCTCGCCAAAGCGTTTGCCTTGGGCGCGGCATCGCGCTTCGGTGCGGGCGCGACCAGCGGCCATAGGGCGTAGCCCACCAGACCGAGCCCAATGATCCCGACACCGATCAACGGTTCACGCATATCCTCGAGCAGCATGGCTGTTTCTATGCGGCGTCCGTTCTCGCCCGTGCACTGCCTGTTCGGGCAATACGCGCTGCGCTCCACGTCCTCGGCCCAGAAGTGCGCACCGATTGCACCGCCGAACCCCACGACCGTTGCCGCCACACCACTGCCCAGCAGCCAGTAGTCCAGTCCCTCGGCCGCCTTCGCTCGCGACACAGGCTCTGCCACGTCGATCAGAATCTGCTGACTCGGGTTCGAGACGTCGACGGTGAGGACATGACCGTATCCGTCGACCCAGACGCTCCTCCGACCCTCCCGCTGGAACACGGCGTCTCTGAAAGCGACCCCGCTCGGGAGGCGCAGCGGACCCGGGCAGGTGGAGGCGCCGACTCGCACGTGAGGCACCACCGGTCGAGTGCTTCTGGCAATGACGGTCAGGACCATGCGTTGCCGTTCCATCGCCTGTCTGACCCTGCCTCGAGCCTGAAGGATCGCGGGTTGTTGCTTGCCTGTCAGGTCCTGCTGGCGGGACACCTCGAGCAGTATCTGGAACGAGGACACGCCTCGCAGCCTGGCGGGAACCTGCCGGGAGGCGCGCTCGCGTTCTGCCAGGATGTCCGCGACTTTCAGGCCGTTGTAGGGAAGCGGAAACGTGCTGTAGATACGCCATTGCGCCAGCAGATACCCGTCGGGATCAGTTTCCTCGTCGGGGAGGTCGCTGAACAGGTCAAGGACGGCCGTCTCCGTTTCTTCGTCGTACTCGGTGGGCTGGCGCACGACGAAACACTCGGGCTTCGGCGTGGCCGCGGCCGCGAACGGCACTTGGATGGCCACGCACACGGCCCCGAGCGTCCATGCTGCCTTCATCGTCGGTTCCCGCTCGCGTTGTCGCGGTCCTTCGAGACGCTGGTGTTGGTCCGCCGTTTCTCGGGGGCAGTGATGGCCTGATTGGGGTTGTTCTCGGGATCTTGACCGTTGGCTCGTGGGGAGCCCTCGGGTGGACCGGGAGTGTCGCGCCGAGCCAATCTCGGATCGTCCGCTGGGGAACGCTGCGGCCTGGGCATCTCAGTGGCAACGCCAGAGTCCCCGTCGGTCGGGGCTGGGTCGGCCTGGAGCGCGCGGGAGACTGCCAGCAACCGTCGCCCGCGTGGGCTTCTTCTGGGCGAAACAGGAACTACTACCCTGGACGTCACTGGCGATGCCCGCGCCACCGATGCCCCCGCGTCTGGGAGCTGCGTCGGCGCATTCTGGACGTCAACGATTCGTGGGGGAGAGCCGACCGTCTTGGGCGCTTCCCGCTTGCGCTCGCCTGCGACCTGCTGCGCTGGCCCCCCCTCCCCGCGGCTCAGGACGCCGATCGCAATCGCGACCCCCACCGCAGCCACGATCCCACCGGTTCCCCACAACCGCCGTCGCCTGGGCCTCAACCCGGGGATCTCGAACGCCCGAGCGCCCTGTTCTGTCGGGGGAATCGAAACAGGCAGCGCCGGATCGCTCAGAAGACGTTGTGCGCGGCTGCCGCCCGGGCCCGGGCCGCTGGATAGCTTCGGTAACGCGTGCTGCGACGCGGAAGGCGCGCTGGCAACCGTGGTGTCGGCGTCTTCAGGAGGCGCCGAAACAGGGCTATCGACGGTGGGGAGCGTCTGTTGGCTCGTACCGGCGCTCTTCGGCTCCGGGGACTCGCTCGGGCGTCGGCCGGTGGAGGCGAAGCGCGCAGACAACGATTCCTGGGCCCTCAGTTCCGTGTAGAAGGCTTCGTCCCACGCCGGGTCGCGTCGGAGCCACTGGATCAGCGAGCGTAGCTTCTCGCCGAGCACCTCGACCGAGGGGTAGCGTCGAGAAGGTTCCTTCTCCAGACACACATGGATGATCTGGTCGAGCTCCTTGGGCACCTCCGGCCGCAGATCCCTGACGCTCCGTGGCGGATCTCGCAGGACTCCCCGGCAGACTTGCTCGAGGCCACCCTGCCAGAGCTTCTGCCCGGAGATGAGTTCGAACAGGATGACCCCGAGCGCCCAGACATCCGTGGCAGGCCCAACGGGCTCGCCTCGCGTCTGTTCCGGCGACATGTACCCCGGCGTGCCGGGCTGGAAACCACTCTCCGGCGGCTCGCTCGCCGTCCCCTCCTCCGGCAACCTGGCAATTCCGAAGTCCAGTACCTTCACACGCCAGTGAGGCCGCCCGCCGGGCTTGTCGGTCAAGGACTGGACAAACAGGTTGGCGGGCTTCAAGTCGCGATGAATGATGCCTCGCTCGTGCACTTCGGCCACGGCCTCGCATGCCTGGTAGACGATGATCAGAGCCCGCGGCAGCGACAAGGGCCCGTCCTCGCTCAGCTCGACGTCGAGCGCGCGCCCCTCCAGAAGCTCCATCACCAGATACAGAATCCCGTCACCTGAGCACTTGCCGTCATGGATTTTGACGGCGTAGTCGCTGACCAGGTTCGTCAGAGCCTTGGCTTCTTGCTGAAAGCGCGCTCTGTACCGCGGATCTGCTGCGTGCTCGGGATTGATGACCTTGACCGCCACCCGGTGCCCCTCGAGGTCCTGAACCCGGCGGCACTGATAGACGCTCCCCATCGCCCCCTTGCCGAGGAGTCGCTCGACCCGATATTTGCCGTCTATCGTGGTCCCCGGGTCCATGTGAAGCACAGGCTATCAGAGCCCCTGTGTGTGGTGAACAGGACGCGTCGCGAGGAGGATCCTCCTCCGATGCTCGATTCGCATCTTCCAGCGCTCGAGCGCCGTGCGAAGGCCGACCGTCCTGTCGAGCCCTGTGCATGAGAATGCTTGGCCATGGACAACGCCAATCCGGGAGGCGGTCGCCGTCGGTTCACGCAGGCTGGCTCGAGGAGGTGCCATGGTTGGCCACCGCTGCAAGGACTGTGCTTGGGTAGCCGCACCCCGCACGGTGCATTCCGGGACGCTCGCCCGCGGAGGGCGGCAACGCGCGGGCGGTGCTCGAGCCCACCGGCGGAACACCCCGACGAACACTCGCCCGCCGGAGGCCACACTGTCGCAAGCAGGCTGGTTTTCCGCGCTTCCTGGGAGGCAGGTCGACCCGTCTGGTCGCACCGAGTGTGTTCACGCGAACGCTCCCGCCGCCCGCGCCAGACGCCGTGTCGGCCGGTTCCACGACTTGGTGCGATCCGTGCAGAGCGGCCCCACCATGAGTCCGCGCGGTCCCGAGCGTCGTAGGGGCTGGACCGGGAAGGCCGACGACCGAGTCGCCCGACTCGGCCCGCTTTCTGTTGCTGCACCCGTTCGCGCGGGGACCGGGCTCACGATAGCCACGAGGAGATCGACATCATGAGACAGGCGCCAAGACGCTTCGCAAGGAACCAGTTCGGCGCGGGCCTGACCGAGTCCGTCATCTTGGTGTTCTCGAGAGATATGCAGGAGAGGACTCGTGATGTCGCCCAACGTCTTGCTGACCGTTGACAATGGGCAAACCGAGATGCCCAGCCGCGTCCTGCTCAAGGGCACCAGGCTCGGCCCTACTACAGTCGGGAGCCAGGGCCACTGGGTCATCGAAGGTCCTGGCGTGGAAGAGGTCCATCTGGTGCTCTGGTTCGACGGTAGTCTGCTGTGGGTAGCGGCCCAGCCGGGCTGCCGTGTGCTGCTCAACGGAGAAAACGTGGGACTCGAGTTCAGACTCGTGAGCGTTCCGTCCGATATCTGCTTCGGCAATGCGCGGATCGGGGTCGATCCAGAGCTCGACACGCCCTCGGCCAGGACCCGGCCCGAACCCATGCTTCCACCCAACATCACCGCGGGCACCGGGCGCAGCCGAACGCCCAGCACAGACCGCGAGCCGAGCCCTCGGTCCGACCAGCCCTCCGACGAGCTTCCCACTGTCCCTGAGCCGCTTCGACGAAAGGGCAGTGGACGCCCAGATCCGGGAAGCCAATCCACCTAGCCCCGGCGCCCGACACGCGGCAATGCGGAATTCGAGGCCTGTCCCTCCCGTGAACCTGATGCACCCCCGGTCGAGGTACTACGGTTCGAGCAAGCGCGACCGGGATGGAGTCGTCTGCGGTGCGCTCGACCGGAGTCGGAACGCGACCGCGAATGCACTCCTCCCGGGAGTTGGCCACGCCGGGAATACCTCCAGAGCCGGATGACGTTCAGCACGACCGGCGAGGCTGACTTGGCGCTGGGCAGACTGCAATGATTTCGAGGCGATCGGGGTTGCCGGGAGCCTCGGGCGGTGAGCTGAAGCCCTTCGGCTTTCCTGGCCGCCCGACGGCTTGTTGCCCACGTTCGAAGGCTTTTCGCTACCGGAAGTAGCCGGCGGCCCGTACATTGTCGGTGAGTCGAGGAAAGCACGATCGTACGGTGCGTCGATGTGGCCCTCCGGTCGACTCGACACCGTCCGAGCAACGGTCGTTGGTTCGCAGGGAACGAGATGTCTTTCGTCGCGAACGTCAGGTGCTGGGCACTGCTGTTGGGTTCGTTGGGGCTGTGCGATTGCGGTGGCAGATACCAGGCTGGTGGGAGTGAACCGGCAGGGGACCCGAGCGTTGGTGGTTCCGCCGCCGCCGGTGATCCCGCCTCTGCTGCGGGCGGCGGCGCCACAACGGGTGGCGCCTCGACCGGAGGGATCAGCAGTGCGGGGACGACGGGCGGCACCGGGGGCAACGTGCACGGCGGTGCGGGTACGGCTGGTGCGCCCCCCAACGCCCCGAGCCACTTCATCTCCGTCTGGAACACGGCCGGCTACCCAAAATCCTCGGACGACGATCAGATCTCCCTGCCGTTGGTGGAACACGGCACGTACGACTTCATCGTCTCCTGGGGAGACGGTACCACGGATGAGATCACCTCCTGGGACGCGCCGGCGACGACGCACACCTACCCCGCCGTCGGCACCTACACCGTTGACATCGCCGGCGTGATATCGGGCTGGCGGTTCGCATACGCCGGGGTCGATATGGTGGAATGGGGCGACGCAGGGAAGCTCCAAGAGGTGGTTCAGTGGGGTTCGCTTTCGTTGGGGGATACTTTCGCCCAGTTCTGGGGCGCGGCAAACCTGGTGATCACGGCGACCGACGCTCCGGACCTGACGCAGACGACCAGCCTGAGTCACGCCTTCAGCGACTGCTCGTATCTCGGGTCGATTTCCAGCCTCGACGCCTGGGATGTGTCCGGCGTCACGGACATGAGCTACATGTTCAAGGGGAGCGCCTGTGACCAGGACCTGTCGGGCTGGGACGTGTCGAGCGTCACGGACATGAGCTACATGTTCCAGGGGACCGCCTACGACCAGGACCTGTCGGGCTGGGACGTGTCGAGCGTCACGACCATGACCGGGATGTTCGCCGGTACCACCGCCTTCAACCAGGACCTGTCGGGCTGGGACGTGTCGAGCGTCACGCACATGGAACGCATGTTTCGGGGGAGCACCTACGACCGGGACCTGTCGGGATGGGACGTGTCGAGTGTCACGACCATGACCGAGATGTTCATGGAGAGCGCCTACGACCAGGACCTGTCGGGCTGGGACGTGTCGCGCGTCATGGACATGAGCTTCATGTTCAAGGGGAGCGCCTACCACCGGGACCTGTCGGCCTGGGACGTGTCGAGCGTCACGGACATGACCGGGATGTTCGAGGGGAGCGCCTACGACCAGGACCTGTCGGGCTGGGACGTGTCGAGCGTCACGGACATGAGCCGCATGTTTCAGGAAAGCGCGTACAACCAGGACCTGTCGGGCTGGGACGTGTCGAGCGTCTGGGACATGCGCTCCATGTTCCAGGGGAGCGCCTACGACCATGACCTGTCGGGTTGGGACGTGTCGAGCGTCACGCATATGTCGGGCATGTTCCAGGACGTCACGCTCTCGACGGCCAACTACGACGCGCTTCTGATCGCCTGGGCCCAGCTCAACGTGCAGGACGACGTCAGCTTCCACGGAGGGAGCTCGACGTACAGCGCCGCCGCCGCCGATAGTCGGCAGTCCCTGATTGCCGACCATGGCTGGGACATCACCGACGGAGGGTGCAGCGGTCCGGGGTGCTCGAGCTGGGCCGGCGGCGTGTGACGCCTCCGTGAGAGCCGTCCATCCGGTACCCGGGGCGAGCCTGGAGAGAAGATGGCCCAGCGTTCGCCCCGGAGGCCACGGTAGGTCCTGAGCGTCCTGGTTGTGGTGGCGAAAGCTTTGTCTTGGCAGGTTCTTCTTCGCGGATGAGCCCCAGCCAGCCCTGGGCTCGCACCGTAGCCAGTCTCTCCGCAGCAGCCTGCCAAGAGCGGCCCCTCGATGTCAGCGCACGCTCGCGTATCCGATGGCGAAGTTGAGGGTGACCGCAGGTATCCGCCCGGCGACGTCCAAGCGCAGTATGGGCCCGAGCTCGATGCCGCTGTTCGGCCAGCTCGGGTGGAATAGCCATCCGAGCCCAGCGTCGAGGTACGGGCCCACGCTGGAATGCGTTTCGTCCGGTGGACAGCCGTCGCCGTTCCAATCCAAGCAGAGCTTGCCCATGGTTTCTCGGACTTGCGCGATGCCCCCACCCACCGTCAGGAGCGGGCTGCTTCCGGTCGGGGACGTACGCAGCGCCAGGTGCAGGCCTCCGCCATAGGCTTGGGTCTTGTCGAACAAGCCCGCGCCGAAGGCGCCTCCCTGAAGCCCAGCCCCGGCCCAGCCAGCGAACCAGTACTCGCCTTCGGCGCCCGCCTGGTAGGCAAGGACGCCGATACCCCCATTGGCACGCAGAGAGGTCGAGACGCGGTGGGGAGCCGGCGTGGGTCGCGCGGTGGCGAGCGTTCCGGCGTCCCTGGACGGCTGCGGCGGGTTCGTTCTCGCGGCCAGGGTGGATACCGCTGTGGCAACAATGAGCGTGGCGAGAGTCATGCGAGAGCGAAGAGCAACCACCGTGCCGGTGTCGCGGATACCGGTCGCTGCCATGTGAATCAGGTACTTGGCGGTTCAGCCTCGAGCTCATGCACTTGCCAATGGGCAACAGTGTGAATGCCCAGCACACTGGATCGCGCGAAGTCGTTCGCGTCCGTGCCCACTCGCCGCAGCGGTCGCCCTGTTCCTCGAAATCTGGAATCGGCGGCGAAGCGACGGGGGACTACGCGACTGGCATTGCCCGTCGCTCTGATGACGAGGCGCTCATCGCGGACCACGAGGCTTCCGATGATCGCTCCTTCGGGCGTGCGCGCGGCGGCGATTCCGTCCGCGGGCGGGCCGGCGACTGCTCGATGTACCGCAGCTCGCGCGTTGATGCCGGCACACAGATCCACTACGGGCGCGACCACTTGTCCACGTAGACCCTGCGCACGCCGTTCGGACCGAACGCGGCGGTAACGACCACCCACGCTGATCCATCCCAGTTCACGTTTCCGTAGGACGCAACGGCGTTGCAGCCTTCCTTGAACGCATGGGCTTTCCTGGTGATGCCCGGCATGGGCGGACGCGAGCTCGTCGAGCGTCTGATGCCCAGACGGCCGAACCTCGCGGTCATCCACACGTCCGGGTACACCGACAATGCGATCGTGCACCACGGGACGCTCGACCCGGGCACGGACTTCGTGCCCAAGCCCTTCAACGCCAGCGCCCTGCTCGGCAGAGTGAAGGAGGTCTTGGGCAGAGCGGCGCGCAAGACGGGGTGAAGGCCGTTTGCGGCGAGAGCTCGTCTCCCACTATGGCAAGAGCGCGTCGACGATGGGGGTGACCCAGGTCCCTGCGGTCGAGTCGAAGAGCTGCATGTTGGTCGGGTCTTCCCAGATGGCCCAGCCGACGCCTGCCTCTTCGCACTGCTTTCGCACTTCCGTCACGAGCCGCACGCGCGACTCCATCGCGCCGCCGTCCTGGGGTCCCCATTCGCCGTTGTAGACGGTGCGACCCTGGCTCTGGCGGTAGCTGGTGACATACCCGACTTGCGCCGTGATGGTGGCTGGGCCACTAGGGTTGGTTGCCTCCGGAAGCGTGTTGTACTTGTCGAACCACTGCTTGGCCCAGGAAGCGGCACTGGCGGCCGCAACGGGCGTGATCGGCGTGCTGGGCGGTCCGGGGAAGATCACACCCGTGGTCATGTACTCCTCCCCTATCCAACTCTTGCCCTGAAAGCTGAAGAGCTTCGGCTCGTAGAGATGGACCGCGACGAGCAGGTTGGCGTCGTTGGGAAGTGTGAGCGCCGAGAGCTTGGCGGGATCGGCCCAGAACACCGTGTCCACGACCAGCAGTCGACGAGGATTGGTCGCGCGCACAGTGGTGATCGCGGCGGCCGCTACATCGTTCCACATGCTGTCGAGCTCGGTATTGGGTTCGTTGAGCAGCTCGAACGCGACGTCATCGGGACGATCCTTGTAGCGAGCTGCGATCTGCGACCACAGCGCCAAGAACCTCTCGCGCTCACCGCTCGGATTGCTGGCCATCTCGTCGTACGCGTGCATGTCGACGATCACGGCAAGACTCGCGGCCGTGGCCTGATCCAGCACGGTGTCGATGCGCGCAAAGAACGCGGCGTCGATGGTGTAGGGCGCGCTGCTGAGCGCGTGACCGCTGAAGCGAATGGGAATGCGCACGTGATCGAAGCCGCGCTGGGCGATGAAGGGGAAGTCGCCGGCAAGCACCTCACCTCCCCAATCGCCTTCGTTCGGGGCTTCCAGGCGATTGCCGAGGTTGATACCCTTCATGAAGTGCGCGGCTGCCGCTGGCGGCTTGCCGGGGGTGAAGGGCTCTGGAGCAGCCGGATCCGTCGCGCTGCCGGCGCTACCGCCGCTCGCGCCGCTGCTGCCGCCGCTAGGGCTGCCGCCCGTGCCGGCGGCGGAGCCACCGCTGGCGGTCGTTCCGCCCAAGCTCTGCGCGCCGCCGCCGGAACTGGAGGCGCCGCTGGAGCCGACGGATCCTCCGACTGCACGGCCACCGCTCGACGACGGCGCCGTGTCTCCGCCCGCGCTCGTAGCGCTCGTCCCCGCGCCACCTCCGCCGCCGGTCCCGTAGCCCCCGGTTCCGCCAGCGGCGTTGCCGCCGGTGGCGCTGCTGCTGGCCGTCGTGCCGCCCTCCGCCGGGCTGCTGCTGGCCGTCGTGCCGCCCCCCGCCGGGCTGCCGCCCGTGACCAGTAGCCCGCCGGCTCCATCCGAGCCGCCGGCCGGGCTGCCCGCGGAACCGCAGCCCACGCCTGCGCCGGCGGCAATGATGAAGCAGCTCCAGGGCAGGAGGGCCCGACAAGGAAGCGCACGTCGACACGACATGGTCCTGAGTGTGGGATCGGCTGCGTCGCATGTCTTCGCGTCTTGTGGGCTTTGGCGAGACGGCTTGGGACTGGGGCGCATACGCCAGCCCCGCCGCGTCCTCCGCCGTCACTCCCGGTGTTTCGTGTCGTCCCAGGGCGCAAGGGCGTCTTGCATCCGGTCGCGCAGCGAGGTCTCGAAGAACAGGCGCGGGCTGCATCCCAGGGTCCGCTGGAAGATACGGTGGCACTGCGAGTAGCTGCCAAAACCCGCGCCCAACGCCGCCGTGAGCAGGCTTTCCGCCCCATCGTCCACCGCCTGAATGAAGCGCAAGAGACGAAGGCGCGAGCGGAAAGCCGAGAGGGTCATGCCCATGTCGCCGTGGAAATACCGGCTGATTTCGGTTGGGTACGCGCGTACTAGTCTCGCGACATCGGAGCGCGCCAACTCGGGACGCTCGTAGAGCGAGACCATGGTCCGCCGGGTCACGACGTGTATGCTATGGACGGCTCGGCGCAGGGCGTGCGCCTTGCGCCAGAGATCGCCCACCTTGCGCTCGATGGCGGGAACGTCGGCGGCGCTGTGTGGCGCGGCGCAGACGGCCTCCATTTCGGCGAGCGCCGGCGACGCTAGACGGATCTGGATGGGACCGACGCAGCCGACGTCCGGAGTACCGGTGAGCACCCGCAGCGAGAAATCGGCCGTGACCCCGATGACGAACAGATCGAAATCGGGCGAAGCGTCGGCAAGCACGTGGTCCTGCCCGGGCGGCCACCACAGCAGATCGCCTGCGACGACCGGCAAGACCTTCTCTCCCATCCCGAAAGCGCCGCTCCCGGCCGTGACGAGGTTGAGCTCGGGCTCGGCGTGAAAATGCCGCGGCCGGCGCGTGGCCGGGACATGGTGCCAGATGTGCGCCCGCGCCTGGGTGGCAATGGGGAAAGGCTGATAGAGCGGCTCGATCACGCCTGCAAGGCTAGCACATGCGCAGACGCCGGATTGCTGGGAGCACGAGTGCCACGGATGGGAACCTGCGCGCGTCTGGTTGTCCCGGCCCCCGCGTACTAGCTGCTACCGCTCAGCTTGCCACTGCCACACCCGAATCCAATCGATCCGTAGCTCCTGTGGGTAGGCTGCAGGGTCCGGGGCCTGGTCCAAACCACCGAGGGCCAGATTCATGCGAACATGGAACGGCCGGCGAAACGGATCGATGCCGTCAGGGAGGTACATGTCATCGGGCGGCAAAGCGACCGTCCGCACTCTGACGTCGTCGATGAACCAGTCCATGCGGGCTGGGCCCCACTCCAGAGCGTAGGTGTGATAGGCAGAGGCGTCGTCGATTTTGGCGTCCTGGCCGGAGAAGACCCCGTGCTTCAAGCTTCCCGTTGCGTCGTCCCACACGCCGTAGCTTATGGTTCCGAGCACGCGTCCGGGCAGCTGGCTCTGCAGATTGGCGATGGTGATATCGCCCCAGGCGGGCCACGTTCCCGCGTAGCAGGGCAGACCTGTGAGGCAGGTCTGGACGTCCGGTGCCGGGTCTTCGGGCAACATCCAGAACGCCGCCGAGCAGCCGCGAGCCGTGGGTGCGGCGAACCGCGCTTCGATGCGACCGAACGCGAACGAAAACCGGCCCTCCGTGTTCACCGAGCCCGAGGTGAAGCTCGCTCCGTCGTACTCCTCGGCGCGCCCGGTCAGCACGAGCTCGCCTGACTCGACGCTGACGTTCGAACGACGGTTCGTGTACGCTTGCACCTCGTCATTGCGGATGTCAGCGCCGGTTTCGTAGACCCAGCGTGCGCCGTCGAGAGCCGTCCCATCGAACTCATCCGAAAAGACCAGTTTCTGCACCAGACGCGTCCCCGTGGCGCTCGCACAGACCCCGTCGCCTCCGCAGCGCGCATCCACGTCGAGATTGCTGCAGTCACTATCCAAGCTGCAGGTGAGCCAATGACTCGAGCTCGACGTCTTCGCTCCGCAGCCGAGCGCAATGGCCACCAGCGGGAGCCATCCGACCCGCGACGCCCTGCGCCAGTGAGGAAGAGGGTACGAGCGATCCGCCCAGAGGCGAAGCGAAGTTGGTGGGGGCATTGCCAGAGGGCAGATAGTGTAGCTCGCGCCACCCGGCCGCGACAGCGCCAATTGCCAAGCGCCCTTCCGTCGCGTCGGCGGGGCACGCTGCCAGTTCTGGCACTGGGAAGCTACCTGCTCAGACAGAAGATGACTCACGCGGCCAGCCGACTCACGGCAGAAGGCGTCTCCATCAAGCAGGTCGCCAACGAGCTCGGCTTCCGCGACGTCTTCGATTTTTCTCGCATGTTCAGAAGGGTCATGGGCATGCAGCCCAGCCGCTTCGCGCGATTGCGTGACAAGGTCTGACGGGTCTCCCAATCACCGATCAGAAGGATCCGTGTGTGCGGCGTGCGGCAAGTAGGGTTAGTCTCAATAGAACTGCTTGACGAATTCCCAATTTGCCTCGGGCACCCAAGTATTATTCTTGCCATAGGTCCCCTCGGTCCCCGGCGACCCAATGTGAGGGCCCTTGAAGATACATGCCCGTGCGGGATAGCCCGGATCGCAACCCTTGTAGTCGATACAGACGGGATCCATGAGACTGGTGGGTTTGCACTCGGCAGCAAGATCTTCGGGCTCGCAACCATTTCGCTGTGCGAGATCAGCGATCTGGGGTGCGCCGTAGTTAGGCCATGTACATGTAGTATCCTCCGTGCCGTGGGAAATGAAAATAGGCACGGGCCCGCGGTTCGACTGGTCACAGCCGCTCATACTTCCTCCGGAGTACATGGCGATGGCCCGCATCTTTTCAGGCATCGCACAGGCGAGGGCGTAGGACATGGAACCGCCCATGCTGAAGCCCGAGGCGAAGATGCGTGACGTATCTATGCAAAGCTCGCTCTCGAAC
>JAFGIS010000189.1 GCA_016929495.1 Polyangiaceae bacterium
CCTACGGCTTCTGGCAGTGCCGCGAGCGCTACAAGACCGCGCAGGAAATCACAGACGTTCTTTCCGGCTATCGCAGCCGCAACGCGCCGATCGACAACATCGTGCAGGATTGGCAATACTGGAAGGAAGACCAGTGGGGCTCGCACGAGTTCGACACGAGTCGCTTCCCGGATCCGGCGGGGTTGCTCAAGACTATCCACGAAACCTACCACGCCCGTTTCATGATCTCGGTATGGCCCAAGTTCTACACGTCCACGGCAAACTACGCCGCGCTCAACGAAAAAGGCTACACGTACAAGCTCAACGTCACCGAGAGCAAGAAGGACTTCGTCGGCTACGTCTTCACCTTCTACGAAGCGTTCAACCCGGATGCGCGCGCCATGTACTGGTCGCAAATGAAGACGGCTCTCTTCGACAAGGGTGTTGACGCCTGGTGGATGGATGCGACCGAACCTGAGGTCGTGGAGGGACCGTTCACCAGCATCGCCTCGCAGATCGACACCAACCAAACCCACATGAATCCGACGGCGCTGGGCTCGGGCGCGCGCATGCTCAACGCCTATGCCCTGGTCAACAGCCAGGCCGTGTACGAGGGCCAGCGCGCCGCCGCTCCCGACCAACGCGTGTTCATCCTCACGCGCAACGGGTTCGCCGGGCAGCAACGCTACTCGGCCACGACCTGGTCCGGGGACATCACCTCGACCTGGACCGCGATGCGCAAGCAGATCCCGGCCGGTCTCGGATTCTCGGTCTCGGGCATGCCCTACTGGACGCTCGACAGCGGCGGCTTCGCAGTGCCGCCCCGGTTCGCGGGCAATCCGGCGGCAGCGGATCTGGATGAGTGGCGCGAGCTGAACACCCGGTGGTTCGAGTACTCGACCTTCCTTCCCCTGATGCGTGTGCACGGCCAGGCGCCGGTGCGTGAGATCTGGGAGTTCGGCGGTGATACGAGCCCCGCCTACGCGGCGATGCTGAAGTTCGATCGGTTGCGCTACCACCTGCTCCCGTACATCTACTCGCTCGCGGGCGAGGTCACGCAGCGGGCGGGAACCATCCTGCGTCCGCTGGTGATGGACTTCCGCACCGACGCTGCGGCGCGCGACATCGTCGACCAGTACATGTTCGGCCCGGCCTTCCTGGTCGCGCCGGTCACCACGTACAAAGCGACCACGCGGTCCGTCTACCTGCCGGACACGACGGGTGGCTGGTATCTGTTCTGGACCGGGGCAGCCGCAGCGGGGGGCGCGAGCGTCAGCGCCCCTGCCCCGTTCGACGCCATGCCCGTCTATGTCCGCGCTGGCTCCATCGTCCCCCTGGGGCCGGATCTGCAATACACCGCTGAAAAACCGGCGGACCCCGTCACTCTGTACGTCTATGCGGGCGCGGACGGCGCCTTCACGCTCTATGAGGACCAGGGCACGACCAACGACTACGAGAAGGCAGCGTTCAGCGAGATCCCTCTACAGTGGACCAATGCTACGAAGACCCTGTCGATCGGCGATCGCGAGGGCTCGTTCACCGGCATGCTCGATTCGCGGACGTTTCAGGTCGTGCTCGTTGCGGCAGGAAAGGCCGTTGGCTATCCGTCCACTGCGGCGGCGGACGAGACGGTCAGCTACACGGGAGCGGCGATGGAGGTCACGCTAGAGTAGCGTGCCGGATGCTTTCCTGCCCTGGATAACAGGCCGGGAGAGGAAGGCTATGCTGGGACCATGATCCGCGAGCTTCGAATCGAGGGCCACCGATCCCTCAGGGACGTGACCTGGAGGCCGGGGCAGCTCAATGTCCTCATCGGTCCCAACGGATCCGGCAAGTCTAACCTGCTGCGCGCCCTCGAGCTGCTGCAAGACGCCAGACGCCTGCAGTGGGAAGCTGTCGGCGGCCATCCTGGCCCAGGGCGGAATGGCTTCACTGCTCTGGGATGGCCGAACGGCGGAGCTGCGTTGGACCCCAGAAGTGGACCCCGTTGGCGAACGCCGCGATCCGGAGCGACAGTCTCTCACCTACGAACTCAGACTGCAACAGCTCGGTACCGGAGGCTCGTATCGAGTTTCGCACGAGCTTCTGGGTGACTACCATGTCAACACGGGCCGCGAGGAGACGCCGATGAAGTTCCTCGAGCGCTATCCCGGCCACGCGGTCACGTTCGATGTCGGGAAACGGAAGTTCGTTGCCCACGAGGGGACCCTCGCCTAGCGCGGCAGCGCCAGGCTTGAGGGACCCCGGCGCGCGAGCAGAGCGAGCCCGCCGGGCGGCACAGGGCCGCAGCCCGCCGGGGGAGCATCCCTGGATGACCGAGCACCAGCCTCGCCTTCGAGTGCTTACCGGCTCTTCTTGGCGAAGATGTAGGCTCGCCTCGTCGCGACCTCGACGTCGGGATCGGGTTCTCGCACGAGCGTCGTTTCGAGCTCGAACCCGGCGTCCCTGAGCCAGGCTTCCATCTGCTCCGGTTGGTAGAAGAAGAAGTCCACGTTCACCTTGATGTCCATCCACTCGTCGACGTGGACCGTCTCATCACCAACGTGAAACGTGACTAGGAGCACCCCGCACGGCTTGAGCACCCGTCTCATCTCCGTGAGCGCCGCGACCATCTGGTCGCTCGGGATGTGGACGACAGAGTAGAACGCGGCGATACCGCCCCACGAGCCGTCCGCCTCCAGCAGACGGAGCATGTCGCCGACGTGGAAAGGGATGGTTGGATTGCGGCGCCTGGCCTCGGCGATCATCCGTGCCGAACAATCCACGCCCAGTACCTGGGCGCCGCGGCTCCGCAGGTAGCGCGCGATCTGGCCCGGTCCGCACCCGAGGTCACAGATCGGCTCCCGTGTGCCTACCTCCTCGACGAGTCGATCGAGACAGTCCCGGTCGAAGGGCTTGTGGTCCATCTCGTCCTGGAACTTCTCCGCATACTTGGCCGCGATCGCGTCGTAGCAGGTGCGGATGTTCAGGGGCTCGTCGTTCAAGGAGCACCAGCCTTGCGCGAAACGCGCGAGCTGATGGTCAAACGACGTGCCGATACGGTCAAGGCTTCTCCCAGCGAGGCCGCAACCCACGGTTGACGAGCGCGCTCGATTGTGGTTAGCGATCGGGCCTCACGTTGTCGGGTCGCTCTGCGACCGAGGGCACGCGTTTCCAGCAAGGGCATGCACACATCGTGCCGTGCCCGAATGGCCCGCGGCCGCGGAGCCTCGGCTGAACCGGTTGGTCTGCTGGCACGATCGCTGCGTGAGCGCGTGACGTTCGGCAGCCTGAGCAGGCTATTGGAGAGGAGGCATCATGCAATCTTCCAAGTTCCTGAACCTGACCGGAGCCGCAGCTGCGATCGCGCTCGCGACAGCTTGTGGGGGGTCGTCCACCCCGCCTGCGCAGTCGGCGCAGGGCCAGAACCGGGCGGAAGCCAAAGGGGCAGCGGCCCCTGCTGGCGATCCTCGCTGTCCCATGCTCCTGGACGATGTCACCGTGGTGGCATCTCCAATCGCCTATGGGGTTGCGTTGGCGTTCAGCACCACACCGGGCCAGGTGGACGAGCTACGGCAGCGCGTCGAACCAATCGCCAGCAGCTACAACCCACCGGGCGCCGGTTCTGCTGCAGAGGCTGGAGCAACGCCTCTCGACTGGCCCACGCCTTCTTTCAAGACGCGCGCGCAGTACGAAGAGACTCAAGAGGGCGGCCGAGTGAACGTGACCGCTGTCGATTCTTCCGATGCAGCGGCCCTACGCGACCACGCGACGCAGCTGGCTCGCAAGCTGAGCGAGACCGGCAGCTGTCCGACGGCTCTCGATGAGTAGGCGGAGCAGACCGGCTATCGCGCCAGCGCGAACCGGTGTATGACGTTCCCTGCGTTGCGGCGAGAGGCAAGGAATCCACGCTCGCTGAAGGCGATGGCGACGGCGCTGCTCGTGGCGTCGTGCACGGCACAGCAGCGACCCGCACCCAGCTCCACCGTGCCGATACCCGCGTCGGCGGCCTGGGGCACCGCATCACCGGCACCGACCCAGCAGAACGGTCGCGCTCCCGTAGACGTTCCGCCCCGGGGCCCATCCGGCCCCGACGGCGCCCCAGACGTGGCTTCGCCGGCCGCACCCGGGGTGGAGCCGACCGGTTCTCGGCCGTCCACGGCATTCCCGCCCAAGCCGTTGTTGCTTCCGAGCCAGCGCTCGGCAAAGCCCGGCGATGGGATCTGGACTCCAGCAGGCAACGCTGGGAGCGAAGGCGCCCGGCGCGAGGCCCCCACGATCGTACAGACGACGATTCACCCCCACCCGGTCAGCAGATTCCTTTCCGTGGTGGTGGTAGCGTTCGATCTGAACGCGCTCGAGCTCGGGTGGGTGCCCGGCGCAGACGATCCGCGCATGGACGAGCTTCCACCCCAAAGAGCGCCGGGCCTCGTCCCTCTGGAGGCCCAGCCAAGGCTCGTGGCGATCATGAACGGCGGCTGGCAGCCACGGCACGGGCGTTGGGGAATGATGACGCACGGTCTAGAGCTTCTTCCCGCGCGTCCCGAGGGCTGCACCGTGGCCCTGCAGCATGACGACCGCGTGTCGATCGCGCCATGGTCGCTGCTCCGCTCCGACGCGCGCCAGCTTCGCGCCTATCGCCAGACCCCGCCGTGCCTGCTTCACGACAGCGCGCTGCATCCCGAGCTGCTGAGGGACCGCGAACGGCGTTGGGGCGGTCACGACCCACGACGCAAGACACGTCGGCGATCGGCGATCGGCATCGACGGCACCGGAAACGTGCTGCTGTTCGCCATTGGCATCGAAGTGGGCCCCAGGCTGCTCGCCGAAGCCCTCGGCCACGCGGGCGCCGTCAGCGCTGCCGAGCTCGATATCAACTGGAACTGGACCCGTTTGTGGTTCTACGAAGGCTCCGAGACAGACGCACAGCCGCGAGTCACGTCGACGCTGCTGCCTGGGATGGAGCCCTCGCCTTCCGAGTACATCAGACGCCCGTCGGCAAGGGACTTCTTCTACGTTGCCTCCAAGCGCCAACGGGCGCACTGACTGCGGTACGCTGCCTCGATTCGGGCATCACCGGTTCGGCCTTCTGGCGAGTCGCGCCTGGATCGATGCCGCTGCGCGCACGGCACGCCGCTTGACCGCCCTGAGCACGTCGAGTTCGAGCGCGCCGCGGTCGTCCTTGGGATCGGCGAGGTCAGGCAACGTCTGCACCCGTCCCAACAGCCAGAGCGCGGTCGCGTAGATGCCGACACCCACGGCAGGTTCGCCCCGCTCCATGCGAATCAGCGTGGGGATCGACACGCCGAGGCGTTTCGCCCATTGTCGTTGTGACTGCTGACGCCGTACCCGTGCGATGGCCAGGTTCTCGCCGAGCTTCTTCAAGGCCCCGGCTGCCAACGGGGGCAACGACGTGTACGCGCCGGACGCTCTTGACATTAGATAAGCCTCACCGAAGTCGGGTGTTCGATCAAGTTTATTTAGCACGAAGCACGGACCGATGAGCCCCGTGGCCGAGTGCCCAAGCTCAGCGATTCGCGGCAGAATTCGACAGCCTCGAACTGGGCGAAGCCGTCGAATGCCACGGCGAATGCCCTCAGGAACGGCAAGCCATGCAAACAAGCAAGTCGGCCGCGCTCGCGTCCATGATGCTCGGAGCGATCGCTGGGGGAAGCTGCGGCGGCGGTGGTGACGCGGGCTCGCGCTCCTCGGGCGCAGGCGCAGAGGCCGCGGGCAGCGAGGTATGGGATGACGGCAGCGCAGCCGGCGGCCCTACCTCGTCAGGCGGAGCCGCCACGACCCAGGGCAGCGCCGGCGGCCGTACGGTCCTGCACGCTGCGGGCACCCCGGCTCTTGGCGCCAATGGCGGCAGTCCGGACGGCGGCACGAACGGCAGCGGTACGGGCGGAACCGGCGGACAGGCCCTCGGCGGCAGCACGGCTGCTCCCGGGGGGCAGGGCGGCGAAGCGCCGTCGCGCGGGGGCGTGACCAGCGCCGGTGGAGGCGAGCCAGCGTCGGACATCATCCCGGATGACCGACGCGTGCCGTGGCACCCGGGGCTTCCACATGGGATCCCGGAGCGGACGACGCTCTGCGCCACCGTAACCGAGCCTCCCTACAACGCGGTCGGCGACGGGGTCGCTGATGATCGCGCGGCGATCCAGGCCGCGCTCGACGCGTGTCCTGCGGGGCAGGTCGTGTTCGTTCCCGAAGGCACCTACCGGCTCGGCGACGGCCTCGCGATCCCGTCGGGCGTGGTGCTGCGCGGCGCCGGTCCAGACAAGACCCAGCTCGAGGGGGACGGCACGAGCACCAAAGCCATTGTACAGGCGGGAAGCTGGGACGAAGACAATAGCCCCGAGACGGCCGTCGCCAGCGGCTTGGAGAAAGGCTCGACGACGCTCGTGCTCGAGAGCACCGCGGGGCTCACGGTAGGCGATTTCGTCATCGTCGACCAGCTCAACGACGGGGACTTGGTGCGGCTCAATGGGCAGGATGCCGATCCGAGCGAGTCGCCATGCACGTGGGGCAGTCGGGACGATGGCACGCGCCTGCTCGGACAGATGGTGGAGGTGACGTCGCTCGACGCGTCGAGCGGCGCCATGGGCATCGATCCACCGCTCGCCATGGGCCTCGACGCGAGCCTCGAGCCCGAGATCCAGCGGGTGCGGGCCGAGGTGACGCGCGACGTCGGAATCGAAGACCTTGCCGTGTCCGACCGCAGCTATCGCGGAGACAACCGGGCCAACATCCGCTTCTGGGGCGTCGCCTACTCTTGGATCCGCAACGTCGAAAGCGCCAATGTCAGTGGCCGCCACATCCAGCTGACCAAGGTGCTGCGCTGCGAGGTCAAGGGCAGCTACGTGCACCACGCGCACGTCTACGATCCTGGAGCCAACGCGTACGGCATCGTGCTCGACAATCAAACGACAGAGACGCTCGTCGAGAACAACATCGTCTACTATCTGAACGCGGGACTGATGCTCGCCAGCAGCGGACCGGGCAATGTCATCGCCTACAACTACACGGATGCCATGTTCGGCAGGGACTATCCCGACGCTTCCTGGCTCATGGCGGACTTGATCGCCAATCACTGTGCCCATCCGTTCATGAGCCTGTTCGAGGGCAACATGGGGAGCCAGATTTCCGCGGACAACATCCACGGTTCATCGAGCCATCAGACGTATTTCCGCAACGTCGTCGATCGCCAGCACGCCGGCTTCGTCCACACGGGGAACCTGTGCAGCGTCGTCTTTGCCGCCAACAACCGGTTCATGAACGTCGTGGGCAACGTGCTCGGGCGTCCTGGTGACAGCGAGCTATCGGACGCGGTCTACGATCAGCAGGGCGGCAATTGCCTCGACACGGTCTCCGTCTACAGGCTCGGCTATCCCAGCAACTGCGCCGTGGACAGCGTCAGCGATCCACAGGTCTCCGCGACGCTACTTCGCCATGGCAACTTCGACTACGTCAGCGGCGAAACCGTCTGGGATCCCGGCATCGCGCAACACGAGCTTCCGCCATCCTTGTACCGGAAGAGCGCACCCGACGGCTTCGACGGTGTCCCGTGGCCCCCGATCGGCCCGGACGTCGAGGGACACGTGAACGACACTCCGGCGAAGACATGGTTTGACGCCCTTGAGCGCTGATGACTGAGTCCACGTCGCTTGACGGTCGGCCTCGCCTCACCTTTCCGGACCGGTTGGCCTCGGGGCCAGACACGACGCACGCGCACCAGCGACAAAACGTCCGGGCAGCTGGATTGGGCCGTGCGGCGTAGATCTCAGCCGATCGGATCGCCTTGGCCCGCGACGCGCTCGCACAACTGGCCACGGGTCGTGGCCTCGGGCGAAAATGCGCCGTCGTGACCAACGACGGTCCAATCAGCTCCGAGACCTCCGCCCCAGTGCTGTTGCTGGTGGGCGCGACCCCGTCTCTGAAAGACGGTCTGGTCGAGGCGCTCACGCGCCGCGGAGTGTACGTCGAGACGGTTCCGGTCGAGAGCGTGCAGAAAGCCGTGACCGTCACGGCCCCGGACATCGTCGTCTTGGCGGACGGAGCAGTGCAGGACGGCGGCAGCCGCGTGCTGGACGAGCTCGGGAGCTCGCCGCTGACCTCGCTCGTGCCCGTGGCTATTCTCTGCGAAGAGCCGAGCCTCGAGCAGCGCCTCGAGGCCTTTCGGCGTGGAGCTGCTGCCGTCGTCCCCCGCTTGCCGAGTATGGACGGCATGGCGGCTGCGCTCATCGAGCTGGCACAGGAGATCCCCGAGCGTTCGAGCCAACGGCCCGGCGGGCTCGGCGAATCCACTCTGCGCGACTTCACCGAAGCGTTGTCCCACCAGCTGCGCGCCCGGTTGCTCGTCCAGGTGCCGTCTAGCCCTGACAAGGAAGTGCGGCTCGTGTTCGGGGGAGGTCGGCCCCTGGCGAGGCTCGTGGACGACTTCGTCCAGCAGTTGGAGCATCACGTCGTTCACGCCGAATCCCTCGCTCCGGATGCCCGCATTGAGCTGGGGCCTGATCGCGACCTGCTCAACGAGGCCGAGTTGCAGCTCGGAGACCTGTCCCTCACCGGCATGCGGGTGGCGCTCGCGGATGACGACGTCGCACGGGCGGACGTCGTTGCTCAGGACCTGCGGGTACGCGGCGCCACCGTGTTGGTCACCGATCTCAGCCCGAGCCAGCCGCGCTTCGGTCGACTGCGTCGTCTCGATCCCAACGTGCTCATCGTGGGCGAGGAGCAGCTCAGCGGGATTGGCTACGGCTTGGTGCGTCGCGCGCACTCCGATTCTCGACTGCGTTGGACCACGCTCCTGGTCGTACAGTGGGAACAGGTGTGTCCGGACCCTGGTCAACCGTTCGCGCTCGACCAGCTCGCCGCGCGACTGGTCTCCATGACGGGGGCCGAGCAGCAGCTGCGCCGGCGTGTCCTCGAGGGCGACAACTTCGACACTCGGCTCGAAATCACCGGTCCGGCGCGGCTTCTGTACGCCCTCGCCGATTCACCCACTCCGCTTCGCGTGACCGTGCAGACTCCGCGAGCGCGAGTCGAGCTCGACGTTTCGGACAACTTGATCGTCGGGGCTACAGCCAGCCGCATACCGAGCATCGATGAGCGCCTCCAAGGACCGGCGGCACTAGCCGCGCTGCTCACGCTTTCGGGCGGCCGCGTCCGGGTGATGCCGGTAGCACGACCGGCAGCGGCCAATATCATGGCTGCCGTGGACATGGCTTTGGATCTCGCCGACAAGGAACTGGAGGCTGGCCGAGTGCTTTCCTTCTCGGTGCGTCCGGAACCGCGGATCCCCAGCGTCGCCCCCGTCGGGGCAACGGCCGCGCTGCCCCCGGTGGCGGCCTCGCCGCCCCCGGTCGCGGCCGCGCTGCCCGAAGAAACCGCCGCGCTGCCCGAGGAATCCGCCGCGTTGCGCGACGCAAGAGCCGCGCTCCCCCCGCCACTGCCGGTGCTCGCGGGAGGATCGCGGGCGCCTGCCATCGTAGAGGAACCTACTTCACCCGCGCCCGTGCCGATGATCGAAGCCCCCGCGGGTCAGACCGACTCCGAACCGGTGGCAAGCGACGAGCCGGTCACAGCCTCGACGAGCACCGACAACGCATCGCCCCAACGACCACCTCTCGCGCGCTGGCTCGCGACGCTCAGTGTCCGGTTCAATGGGCTGTCACGCCACCTTCGAATGAGCCAGCTCTCGCGGCACTTGCGGATCGACGCGTGGCCACGCACCCTGCAGATCAACGTCGCGCTGGGCGTCTTGATCGGGTTGCTCGCCGTTGCGCTGGTCGCGATCCTGCTTGGCGGACGCAGCGCGCCGCCGGAAGCGGCCCCGGCGCCCACGGGCCCAACCGCAGCGGCTCCGCCCACAGCCCCCACCAAGGCGCCCGATGACGCGGGCCGCGCCGCGCTCGACCTGAAGCGGGCGCTGCCGCCAGCGGACAACCCGGCCGCGCCCAGTTGTGACGAGCTGTTGAAGGGCGCGGCGCCTGTGCAGGGGCCGTCGGCCGCGCTGTCCTACCAGTTGATGCTCCAGGGGCGTCGCGCACTGGTCCGCGGCGACGTGAACGCGGCGCAGCGTGCCTACTGCTCTAGCTTGCGCTTCGATCCGGGCAACGCAGCGGCACAGGCGGAGTTTGCCAGGCTGCTGTTGATACGCCGGGACGGGAATGCTGGCCTGCGCCAGGTCGAGACAGCGCTCGAACTCGACCCAGGCAGCCGCGTGCTCAAAGGACTCCTCGGGGACGCGCTGGCACGGCTCGGTCGCTACGAGGAAGCGAGGCGAGCCTGGCACGAGGAGGCGCAGCTCGCGGTGGATAGCGAGGGCGCTGGACGTGCACTGCTCCTGTCGCTCGCACGTGCAGCGCGCCGCCACCGTGGCCACCACGCATGGGGCGAGGCGGAGCGCTTCTTCCGTCGGGTCGCCGTGCTCGAGCCCGGCAATGTCGACGCCGCTCTCGGCATTGCGCAGGCTCTGCTGTCCCTCAGTGTCAACGAAGAGGCTCGGGCCTGGGCCCGCTATGCGCGAAGCCTTTCGCCCCACCACCCGCAGGCGGCGGAACTGTTGAGGCGGCTCGGGGACAGGAACTAGCGCCCTGTCTCCAAGACAGGCGGCTGCCCCAGGCTTTCCCGGAAGAACGCGTTGTACCGAGGATCGTTGAATCGTTCGTAGTCGATGGCGAACGGCATCAGCTCGCTGGTGCCGTCGCGGTGCCGAATCGTCAACGCCATGGGCCTGACCTCGCGGTAGTTGCTGTCTGCCGGCAAGTCGTCGTTGGTTTCGCCGCCGGCCGAAAACAGACTGAGCAGCAGCGAGTCGGGCTCGTCCAGGACCTTCTTGAACCCTTCGGTGATCCGTTCGTGGCCGCGAATCATGGTCGTGCAGCCGAGCTTGGACATGAAGCGCTTGAACTGCAGCCTTCCGAACGGAAACCGGGCGTTGGCCTTCTGCAGCTCCAGGGGAATGAAATCCGCGTCGCTCGGATCGCTCCACAGCATCTGGAACCTGAGGTCCTGGTCGTTCAGGGTCGAAAGCCCGCGGAACTTCTCGGCCAGGGTATCGTCACGCGGGATCCCGGCGTGGACGAACAGGGTCCGATCGAACACCAACATGTGCGGCAGCGATTCGAACAGCTTCATGTACCCGGCGAACAACTCGACGGGAGCGAGGCCCTCGAGCGAGGTCATGGCCTCTGCAGGGCGCACGGGCGCCAGCACACGCCCCTTGTACTCGATGTAGTACTCGTGGTTGCCTCGCAGCGGGAAAACGTGCTCGGGTGCCGAGAGATACAGCTGCATGACCGTACGCAGCGTCCCGTCGTAGCTGAACCGGCCGCGATCGATGTAGTCGCCGAGAAACACGACCATCATTCGCGGGTTGGCGGCCGGGTCCCGCCGATAGGCCTGCACCTTGGCGAAGAAGTCGGCCTGCAACAGCGCGGCTTTGAGGCACGAGTAGCAACCGTGCAGATCGCCGATGACCAACAGCTCGTAGTCCTTCCCGGCCGCAGGGGGAGCGACATAGACATGACCGTCGAGAAAGGGATCGCCGCCCGCGAAGTCCCGGAACGTCTTGGCGCGCGCGAGCTTGCCCCGCCCGGCGGCGCGCTGCGCTTCGAGTTGCCGGAGGGTTCGTTCGATCAGGTCGAGCTCCGCAGTCGATTGCCGCCGAAACGTTTCGTGGTCGCGTGCGTAGTTCCACTCGAAGCGCTGCAGAAACGGATGATCGAATTCGCGCGGCAACAGCGGCTTGGCCCCGTGGATGACGACCGAGCCCTCTTCCAACGGCTCGAGATCGGTATCGTCGAGCTCCACGGGTTCGCGCAACAGCGCCGCGAGCTCGGCGCGGAACTTGGCCTCGCTGGGATGCACTTGCCCATCCGCGTGCATCAGCTCGTCGACGGTCCCGAGGAGCTCTTCCCGCACGGGTTCGTCGAAGCGACGGAACAGCTCGAAGGCTCGCAGCTTCAGCTTGGCCAGCACGAAGTCCAGGGTGGACTCGCCTTCCGCCACGCTCTCGGAAAAGAGCGCGGCGATGTCCCGCTCGATCCGGCCGAGTACGTCCCGGAAGTGGGCCGTCCAGCGGACGATGACGTCCTGATGGGCGGACAGGTCGGGACCGATGGCGTCACGCGCGCGGTGGGTGACCAGTCGACCGATGTAGTCCAGCACGTACGTCTTCTCGCTCGGCGCGAAGTCTCCGTCGATGTGGCCGAAAGCGGCCAACGAGAAGATGATCGCGTGCATCTGTTGTTCGGCAATCGCCGGATCCCGGTGAAACGAAAACATCGTACTCGGCTCCTCACCGACCGTGGGCCCACTCGAGCTCGCGACGACCAAGCTACCGGAAATAGCGACGAGAAGCCACCACGAACCTACCCCGGTCGCGGCCCCCGCCTCTCGGCCGAGACGACGACTATCGGCGAGACCGGGAGGTCACTGCGCGTGTTCGGCGCGCGCTCGTTCCAGCCGCCCTTGCGCCCGGAAACGAAGGATCTCTTCGATGTCCGCAACGCGTTCGCGCGACCGCTGCACGGCCTCGGCGTACGCGGGGTCGTCGCCGGCCTTGTCGATGAACTGCACAAAGAGCTGCTCGGCTTCGCGCAGCGCCGCGTCTTGCTCCTGCTCCCGCTGCTCTTCGGCCCGGCGCTGCTCTCGTATCGGGTCGAGACTCGGCGGGGAGGCGACAGGCGCCAACGCCTGAACCTCGACGGGTTTGGCGTGCACGCGCTCGGCCCCGGACTGGGGCGCGGGAGCCGCCGCGGGCGGACGGGCAGAAGCGCACGCGCTCGACAGAGCCACGAACAACACGACTAGAATGGGACGACGCATGGGAGATCCTCCGTGGCCCATTGGACACGTGAGGGCGTCGGGTCTTGGAGGCCCCGCGGTCGTTCCGATCCAAGCCAACGGCTCCAAAGCAGCAATCAGTCTGCCGCCAGGCGGACTGGTGGCTGCGACCAGACAACCAGCCAGAGCGCCGACCATTCGCAGAGTCCTGGGCTGTTCGAGCCGCCTCGGTCCCTCGCCCTGCGGGGGGAACCGAGGCGGCGAGCGCAGCGGCTCCGGCAAACTGATTGGCGCTGTAGGCCGTAGTCAGTCATCGAAGAACACGAGCGCCGGCAGGTCTTCGCCCATCTCACCGCTCGCATCGCCCAGAGTGTCCTGCCTGCCAAGGCCGAGTTGGCCCCAGTTGCCGTCGCCCCAGCATTTGAGCTCGCCCGTATCGAGCAGCGCGCACGCGAAATTCATGCCACACGAGATGGACTTGGCATAGACGTCGTCGCCGAGATCCAGGAAGGGCAGGTTGTCCCCCATGTGGGTGGGTGAGGTGCCGCGATTGGCGTCCTGGCTGAGCCCGAGTCCGAGAGCGCCGCCGGTGTTGGATCCCCAGCACTTGACCTGTGCGTTGTCGAGCAGGGCGCAGGTAGCGGGCCCTCTCGCCGAGACGGCCACGGCGGTTCGGCTCGTGCCCAGAGCCACGGTGGGCAGATCGTCACCCATCTCGTTGGCGGCGTCACCATGGCAGTGGGTGTCGAGGTCGCCGCCGTCGCCGAGGCCCAACTGTCCGTACTGGTTCCAGCCCCAGCACTTGATCTGGTCGTTGTCGAGCAGCGCACAGGTGTGCGCGGATCCTGAGACAATGGCTTTGGCGGAGCGGCCCGCGCCGAGCTCCACGCGCGGCAGGAAATCCCCCATCTGGTCCGCCCCGCCGCCGCGGCTGGTCGTGTCACCGAGGCCGAGCCTTCCCCAGTCGTTGAAACCCCAGCACTTGACCTCACCGTTGTCGAGCAGCGCGCACGTGTGCAGCCCGCCTGCGGAAACGGCCTTGACCGTTCGCCCCTCTCCGAGCTCGACCTCGAGCAGGGCGTCACCCATCGTATCCGCAGCGTGGCCGTGGCTATCGGTGTTGCCGAGGCCGAGCTGTCCATAGTAGTTGAAGCCCCAGCACTTGATCTGTTGGTCATCGAGCAGCGCACACGTGTGGGCCGAGCCAGCCGAGACGGCCGTTGCCGTTCGCCCTGCCCCAAGAGAAACGGGAAGCAGGTTGTTGCCCATCTCGCCCTCGTCATCGCCATGGTCCCACCCGTTCCCAAGTCCGAGCTCTCCGTGCTCGTTGTGGCCCCAGCACTTGACCTCGCCGTCGTCGAGCAGAGCGCAGGTGTGGGACTGCCCAGCCGTGACCGCTTTCGCTCTGCGACCCGTGCCTAGCGAAACGTAGGGCAGCTTGGCGCCCATCTCGTCGAGACCGTCACCACGGTCTTCGCGATCGCCCAGTCCGAGCTGGCCGAAGTCGTTGTGACCCCAGCATTTGATGCGCCCGTTGTCGAACAGAGCACAGGCGTGCTCGGTGCCAGCTGCCACGTTGGTCAGTCGCGGTACGCACTCCGAGTCGACGCATGAGCCGCTCGAGCAATCCGTGCCGCCCGCGCAGGTCTGGTCCCCG
Source organism: Polyangiaceae bacterium (assembly GCA_016929495.1). GTDB lineage: Bacteria > Myxococcota_A > Polyangia > Polyangiales > Polyangiaceae > JAFGIS01. Next base: position 14,408 of record JAFGIS010000189.1, read on the forward strand.
ACGCACGGAGAGCAACCGGAGGTCGTCCCGCCGCAATCCACGTCCGTCTCGGCGCCGTCGACGATGCCATCGCTGCACGTGGCAGCGCACAGGTAGCCTGCTCCACACGCGTTGCTCACGCAGTCTTCGTTGATTTTGCACGACATGTTGTAGCCGCACTTGGCCACGCAGCTGCCGCCGCAGTCGACATCCGTCTCGAGTCCGTTCGTGAAGCCGTCATGACATTCGAGCGGCTCGCATATCTTGGCCGGGTTGCAGTAGCCGCTCAGACACTCGTCGTGGTCCTCGCAGGGGTCCCCATTGCCGCCGCTTGCGCCGCCCGAGGATCCACCGCCGGTCTGTCCGCCTCCAGCTGTTCCCCCGCTTCCTCCCAAGTTTGCTCCGCCGGTTGGCCCGGCGCCTGCGCCGGCATCCGACGGCTCGCCACCCTGTCCTGCCGTGCCGCCGGCCTCGGTTCCGCCCGTTGGCGGCTCCATGCCGCCCGAACCGCCCGCGTGGGTCGCTCCGCCCGAGCCGCCGGTATCGGTAGGGCCCCCCGTGCCACCCTGCACGGCGGTCCCACCGGAACCTCCCGAGCTCGTCGTTCCGCCCGAGCCGCCCGAGCTCGTCGTTCCACCCGAACCGCCCGAGCTCGTCGCTCCACCTGAACCGCCCGAGCTCGTCCCTCCACCCGAACCGCCCGAGCTCGTCGCTCCACCCGAACCGCCCGAGCTCGTCGCTCCACCCGAACCCAACGTATGGTCTCCGCCAGCGCCACCGGACCTTGGCTCCTCGCCAGCACCGCCCGGTGCCTGCTCCTCGCCAGCACCGCCGGACGTTGGCTCTTCGCCAGCACCAGCGGACGTCCGCTCGCCACCCGAACCCGACGTCCTCCCTCCGCCAGCGCCACCGGGCCCGCCACGCCCGTCTTCGCCAGCGTGAGCTTCGGGCGCTGCTGCGCTGCCTGCACCGCTCGGTTCTGCCCGCTCTATTCCGCCGCTTCCAGCGCCATCGCTGTCGTCAGAGCCCGACGAACGCCCTCCGCTGGTCTGCTGCGAGTCCGACTGCCCCGTTGACCCGGCGTTGTCCGCGCCTGATTCACCGGCGCTGCCTCCGGAGTCTTGGCTGGTCGACCTGGTCAGCGGCGACAATGCGCAACCCGACAGCCCGATCGCGACAGCCACGACGAGGACTCTGTTGGAACAACTCCCAGCCAGGCGCACACTGGCCCGTTCGTACGTCACACCCATGAGGACCTCGCGAGCAGAACCACACAAGCCCCCCAGAAGACAATGGGGGGCCACCGCAGAGAATAGGCCAGCCCAGGGCCTCGTCCAACCCGAAAGTGCATCAGGCGGGCCTGGCGGCAGCTCTTGGCCTCGGGTCCGTGGCAAGACGAAACAGCCGGCCACAGGACGTCTGCCGGCGTGGGATTGTGCACCATGGCCGGGGGAGGGTCTCGGGAAACCCGGCACGGTTCGCCGGAAGCAGCCCTTGCGACGCCTTCGCCAGTCGTGGCGTTTGGCACAAAGAGACTATAGGCTCGCGGCACCGGCTCGGGATCGCTCCCCGCGGCGAGTAGCTGCGCGGCGCGGGAAACGCCACCGGAGCTCGGACACACCGGAGACGACAGGCATGCACCGCTGGTACGAGCGGACCCTCAGGGCAGGTTCCTTCTTTTTCGTGGTCGCAACCACGTCGCTTGCATCCGCGCAGGGCGTCGACGATGCCACGCGGGCGTCAGCGCGACAACTGGCCAGAGAGGGCATCGAGGAATACCAACGCGGCAGCTACGCCAGCGCCGAAGACAAGCTCGGTCGCTCGTACCAAGTCGTGCGCGTGCCAACCGTGGGCCTTTGGCATGCCCGGGCTCTGGCCAAGAACGGCAGGCTGGTGGAAGCCTCGGAGCGGTACGCGGAGGTGGTTCGGCTCCCCATCCTCGTCGGGGACTCCCAGGTTCAGAAGAGGGCACAGGCAGACGCGGCAACCGAGCGCGAAGCGTTGCAGCCGAGACTTGCGCGAGTGCGCATCAGCGTGCAAGGCAGTAGCCGGGAGAACGTCCGCCTCGCAGTGGACGGCGTTGCGATCCCACCCGCCTTGGTGGGCGAGCCTCGCCCGATGAACCCCGGAACCCATAGGGTCGAGGGCCGACGGGGCGACCAGGTCACCAACCAGGACATAGAGGTCGTCGAAGGACAGAACTCGACGGTGGTCCTCGTGTTCGACGGCACGGCTGCATCCCGCGAAACGGCGCCCGCCCCGAGCCACGGCAGCACGAGTCCCGCGCCGGAACCCAGGCCACAGCGTCCACGGCCGTCCGCCGCACCGGAAGACCGCGCAGGTTCGTACGAGCTGCACAGGACCGCCACCTGGGCGGCTTTTGCAGCGGGCGGCGCGGGTGTCGTGGCGGGCAGCATCACGGGGCTCATGGCAATCAACACGCGCAACTCGATCGAAGACGACTGCGACGGCAATGCATGCTCCGAGCCGGCCTACGACGAAGTCGACTCCTACAACCAGCTGCGCACTATCTCGACGGTCGGCTTCATCGTCGGCGGCGTGGGCTTGGCTGCCGGCGGCGTGCTGCTGCTGACGACGCCCGAGGCCCCGCCTATGTCAGCCGCCGTCCGTCCGTGGATCGGAGCTGGCTCGGCGGGCGTTGTGGGCTGGTTCTAGCTACACCAAGACTGTCGCTCTGGGGCAAGGTGGACTCGACGCAGCGCCCAAAGAAAGCGAATTCGTGCTAGTAGAGGCTTCGTGACCCCTGAAGCCCTCCGCGAACGCATCCTTGCAGAGACCCGGGAGTTGGTGGCCGAGCGGCTGAGCAAGCAGCAGTTCATTGCGGGCCAGACCCCAGTTCGCTACGCCGGCCGCGTCTACGATGGGGACGAAGTAGCCAACCTGGTGGATGCGAGCTTGGACTTCTGGCTCACGGCCGGCCGCTATGCCGAAGAATTCGAAAACGGCATCGCAGAACGCCTCGATAGAACCGACGGGATCCTCGTCAATTCGGGATCTTCGGCCAACCTGCTCGCCATCGCGTCGCTGACCTCACCGCTGCTCGGGGATCGCGCCCTGCGGCGGGGAGACGAGGTCGTCACGGTGGCGGCGGGCTTTCCGACGACGCTCAACCCGATCCTGCAGTATGGGCTGCGACCCGTTTTCGTCGACGTCGACCTCGGCACGTACGTCCCGAGCTTCGCGGCGCTGGCCGAGGCAGTCGGACCCCAGACCCGAGCCATCTTCCTCGCTCACACCCTGGCGAACCCCTTTCCCGTCGGCGAGCTCGAGACCTTCTGCGCCGAGCGCGGCCTTTGGCTCGTGGAAGACTGCTGTGACGCGCTCGGGAGCTTGCACCGCGGACGGCCCTGCGGCTCCTTCGGCGTGGCCGGCTCGCTCTCCTTCTACCCGGCTCACCACATCACCCTCGGCGAAGGCGGCGCATTGGTCACCTCGCACGAGGGCGTGGCCCGGGCAGCGCGATCGCTCCGCGACTGGGGCCGCGACTGCTACTGCAGCGGAGGAGAGAACAACACGTGCGGGCGGCGGTTCTCGCAGCAGCTCGGCTCGCTGCCAGCCGGCTACGATCACAAGTACGTCTACTCGCACATCGGCTACAATCTGAAGGCAACGGACATGCAGGCCGCCATCGGCTGCGCGCAGCTCGGGAAGCTCGATCGATTCGTGGCGGCGCGCAAAGACAACTTCGCGGCCTTGCGTGCCGGCCTTCTGCACTACGAAGACCGACTCGTCTTGCCGGAGCCCACGCCCGAGAGCGATCCTGCGTGGTTCGGGTTCCCCATCACGGTTCGAGCCGGTGCCGGGTTCACGCGCACCGACCTGACGCGTCACCTGGACGAGCGCAAGATCGAGACGAGGAACCTGTTCGGGGGCAACCTGCTGCGGCAACCGGCCTACCAGGGCATCGACTGCCGCGTGGTGGGCTCGCTCGCAAACACCGACATCGTGATGAATGACGCCTGCTTCCTGGGCACCTACCCCGGGCTCGGTCCGGCGCAGATCGCCTACGTCCTCGAGACGATGGGCGCATTTCTGCGGTCCCGCTAGAGGAGATCTTGGCCACCTCCGTCAAAGTTCCTGCCCGAATCGTGGATGTGGTGATGCACTCGTCCGACCTGCGGTCGTTCGTCCTGGCTCCGGAACGACGGGTGCCGGCGTTCCGGCCCGGTCAGTTCCTGCATCTGGCGCTGGACGCTTGGGACCCATCGGCACACTGGCCCGAGTCCCGCGTGTTCTCCATCGCCAGCTCGCCGCTCGAACGCGACCGCCTGCGGATCACCGTCTCGCGGCAGGGCGTATTCACCGGTCGCATGTTCGAGGAGCTGGCTGCCGGTAGCCTCGTTTGGCTGAAGCTGCCCTACGGTGCGTTCTGCATGGACACGTCGGCGGGCGGCCGCGCCGTGCTGATGGCAGGAGGCAGCGGCATCACACCCTTCGTTTCGTTTCTACAGTGGGCCAGCGTGCGAGCCCCTGGCGCGGCGATCGATCTGCACTACGGCGCGCGCACCCCCGAGCTTCTGGTCTATCGCGACTCGGTCGAGAGCTGCCGAGCTCGCAGCTTGACCAACCTCCGGGCCTACTACTACGCCGAGACGGCGACCGACGCCGAAGGTCTGATCCTCGGGCGCCTGTCGGTCGCGCGAGCCTGGCAAGCGCTCGAGGAGCCGCTCGGAGCGCGTTACTACCTTTCGGGTCCGAAGGCGATGGTCGACGGGTTCCGGCGCGAGTTGCTCGGGCTGGGAGCACGTCCGGAGGCGGTGCAGTCCGACGATTGGGGGTGAAGGTCGAGGCGCTCCGCGCCGAGGCCGCGGTCCAGTGCCCGCCCGCTTGCGTTGGGCTCACTCCATCCCGGCCGGAGCGACCAACGGTTCCATCTCCGTGAACGGATGCCCGAAGGCGATCTTGGGATACACGTTCACGTCGCGGTCCACCCGCACGTGCAGCAGTGCAGGGGCACTCGGATCCTGCCACAGCGCGGCCAGGGCCCGCGGCAGGTGCGCTTCCCGGTCGACGCTGTCGCCCGCAATGCCATACGCCTCGGCCACGCGACGGAAGTCGGGCGCGCTGTAGCCCCACCGTGTCGACGGGTATCGAGACTCGAAGTAGCTCTGCTGGAACTGCCGCACCATGCCGTGCCCCCCGTTGTCGATGACCACCATCTTGAGCGGCAGGCGATGGTGAACGACCGTCTGCAGCTCCTGGATGTTGTGCTGGAACCCGCCGTCCCCGGCGATCGCAACCACCGGATGGGGCGCTAGGCCGAACGCCGCGCCAACCGCCGCCGGCAGTGCGAAGCCCATGGACCCCATTCCTCCCGAAGTCATGAATCGCTGACCAGAGTGGAGCCTCAGGGACTGGGCCGCCCACATCTGATGTTGACCCACGTCCACGGCGTACGCGGCGGCCTGTGTCGAGGCTTCGGACAGCGCGTGCATGAAGCGGTTCGGGTTGATGCCGGGAACATCGCCGAGCTCCGCCGCGTCGGGCCAGCTCTCGATGAGCGCGGCGATCTCCTTGAGCCAGCCGTCCCGGCTCGGAAACGGCATCCCCGCTGCGCGCTCGAGGACGGCGGGCAAGAAGCACCGCAGGTCTGCCACGATAGCATCGCAACCGGTGACCCGCTGGTTGAGCTCGCCGGGCTCGACATCCACGTGGAAAATCCGGCGCCCGGCCTTGAACGCCGCCACGTCCGACCCCGTCTGCCGAATATCGAGACGGCTGCCCAGCACCAAGAGCCAGTCGCTGCGGCCCGCCGCGAGGTTCGCCCAGCGATTGCCGTAGGTCCCCAGCATCCCAACGCGTTGTGGATCGTCGCAGGCAAGCACGTCGACGGCCATCAGCGAATGGATGACCGGGACCTTCAGAGCGGCAACGAGCTTCCGGAAGGGCTCGATGACGCGTGCGCTGCGGATCCCGCCGCCGGCCAGGACCAGCGGATGGGTCGCCGTCTGCAGAGACTCGAGCATGCGGTCGACGGAATCCCCGAGGCCTGCGTTCGCTGGCGGATCGGCCTCGGGACAGCAAGCGCCCGCCACCGGCACCGCAATGTCGGCGCGCTGCACATCCATCGGAATATCGAGCAGCACCGGACCGGGACGGCCCGCGCACGCGGTGTGGAACGCGTCGTGCAGCATCTCGGGCAGACGCTGCGGTTGGTCCACCAACCACGCGGCCTTGGTCACCGGACGCGCCATGGACACGATATCGGTCTCCTGAAACCCTGCCTGGCGCGTTGCTCGCTCACCTTTCAGCTCGTGGCGATTGACCTGGCCGGTGATGAAGACCGCAGGATAGGAATCAAAGTAGAGACTTCCGATGGCCGTCAGCAGATTGGTCGCGCCCGGGCCGCTGGTCGCCATGGCCACGCCGGGCACGCCCGTGATCCGGGCCAGGCCCTCGGCGGCAAAGCCGCCAGCCTGCTCGTGCCGCACGCTCACGAGCTCGGGAGCGCCGAGCCGATAGCACGAGTCGAGCAGGTGCGTGATCATCCCGCCCGAGACTTCGAACGCATGGCGCACCCCGCGCTCTACGAGGAACCGGGCGATCCAGTCGGAGGCCTTCATGGCGGCGGCTCGGGGTCGAAGTTGATGAGCTCGCGCTCGACGACCAACGGCCGGCGGCGCACCTGCGAATGGATCGCGGAAATGTACTCGCCGAGCACGCCCAGGAAGGCGAGCTGGACGCCGCCGAAGAAGAACACGGCAGCGGTCAGCGTCGGGATCCCGGGCGGCGCGATCCCGCGATGCATCAGATTGATGACCGAATTGACGACCGCTGCCGTGGCGCTCAGCGCCGCGATGATCAGCCCTGCCAGCAGACATAGCCGCATCGGCAGGTTGGTGAACGAGATCAGGCCATTGAGGCCCTGGTCGAACAGGTGGTACAGGCGGTTCTTCGAGAGGCCGCGACGGCGCGCTCTCCAGGTGTAGGGGATCGATGTGCGCCGGAAACCGCAGCTTGCGATCAGCCCGCGAATGTACGGATAGTAGTCGTCGACTCTGCGCAGCTGGTCGGCCACCGCGCGGTCGATGAGCTGGAACTCTCCAGCGTCCACCGGTATGTCCACCTCCGCGAACTTGCGCACGAGCCGGTAGTACAGCTTGCGCACACCGCGCATAACGATGCCCTCTTCGCGGTTTGCGCGAATGCCGTAGACGACCTCGTAGCCCTCCTGCCAGCGCCGCACCATTTCCGGGAGGACCTCCGGGGGATCCTGCTGGTCGGCCGCGAACAGCACCAGGACGGCGTCGCCCTTCGCGTGCAGCAGTCCGTTGAAGTCGGACCGAAACGGCCCGAAGTTGCGCGCGTTGAGGATGACCTTCACGCGTCGGTCGGCCGCCGCCATCCGCCGCAGGATCTCAGGCGTCGTGTCGGTGGAGGCATTGTCGCAGAAGATGTGCTCGAAGTCGTACGCGGCGAGCTCTCCCTCGAACAGCTCCCGAATGGCGCGATGGCACTCTTCGACGTTTTCGGCCTCGTTGTAGCAAGGGGTGACAATGCTGATCAGCTTGCGTTGATTGGCGTCGGTAGTCATGACCCTTGTACTCGCCGCAGCCATGCTACGGTGTTCGAAAGCCCGGTGTCGAGATCGGTCACGGCCTCCCACCCGATGGTCCGTCGCACGCGTTCCACGTTGGCCTCCAGATGCATGAGCTGGTCAGGTCCGTAGGCGAGCTCCCCGAGCCCCAGCTCGGCGCCCGGCCGGATGAGGTCGCGCAGGCGCTCGATCACGCTGCGAATCGTCTGGACGCGGCCCGAGCCCAGATTGAACACGCCGCGCGCCGCCGGCTCTTCCAGCACGCCGTGAATCGCCTCGGCGGCGTCCGCCACGTACAGGTAGTCCCACAACTGATCGCCCCGCGTGGTCGCGGGCCGCTCGCCGGACAGCAGGGCTCGGCCCACCCTGGAGATCATGGTGGTCGGGAGGTCCATCGGTCCATAGGCGGAGAAGATGCGAAACCAAGCGTAGCGCATGTCCAGAGCACGGCACATCTGCTCTGCGAGCAGGCCCGCGCACAGCTTGGCGATGCCGTACGGTGTCGAAGGACGCGTCGGCTGCCCTTCGTCGATGCCGTGCGGGCAGGGCCCATACTCGGCCTGGGATCCGGCGCCGAGGAAATGCCGCGCGCCGGCCGAGTGGGCCAACGTGACGAGCTGGACGGTATCGCGAACGTTGTCGACCTGGAGCAGCGGGCTCTGCTCCCGGTCGGCGACGTGCCCCCAGGCAAGGTGCAGCACTGCTTCGGGACTGAAGCGGCCGACCGGCTCCGCAAGCTCCGATGCTCGGGCCAAATCTCCCTCTATGACGTGCACGCGCCCGAGCAGGTCCGCGATGCGCCAGCGCGCGCTTGCGGCGCGCAGCACCACGGCCACGGAATGGTCGCCGTCTCGGAGCAGCCGGGCCAGAACATGAGACCCGACGAAGCCGGTCGCACCCGTCAGGAGCACACGCACGACGCGACCCTCGGTTCGTCAGCCAGCGCCACCGGCCCCCTCGTGGTCGGCGATGTCCGCGAGGGTCGCCGCCCGCATTCGCTCGGCCGAGTCAGGCTGCGCGTGCCCCGCGAGCGCCCCGAGCGACGCGTTCATGGCCAGACCTTCCACGGAGCCTCCCCGGTCGCCCAAAGCTCGGACAGCCTCTGGTACTCGCGGTACGTGTCCATCGCGAAGAAGAAGCCGTCGTGCGGGTAGGACACGAGCTGCCCGTCGCGTGCCAAGTGCTCGAGCGGCTCGCGCTCGAGCACGCAATCCTCGTCGTCGCTCAGGTAGCCGAGCACCCGTCGGTCGAAGACGAAAAATCCGGCACTGGCGCGGCCCTGCATCTTCGGCTTCTCGACGAATGAGGTGACCGTCCCGGTCGCGTCCGTCTCGACGATGCCGAAGCGTGAGGCGGGCCACATCGTGGAGATGGTCGCGAGCTTGCCGTGGGATCTGTGGAAAGCGACCAGCTGGCTCACGTCGATGTTCGAAACGCCGTCACCGTACGTCACCATGAAGGTGTCACCCTCCAGATAGCGTTCCACGCGTTTGACACGTGCCCCGGTCATCGCCGTCTGGCCCGTGTCTGCTAGTGTGACGCGAAAATCCTGCTCGGCATGTGCGTCGTGGTACTCGATGAGGTGCCGCCGACCGAGCGAGATCGTGAAATCGTTGTTCATCGCCTCGTAGTTGAGGAAGTACTCCTTGATGGCTTCGCCCCGGTAGCCGAGGCAAAGCACGAAGTCGCGATACCCGTGGTAGGCATAGATCTTCATGATGTGCCACAGAATGGGCCGTCCTCCGATCTCCACCATGGGCTTCGGCTTGAACTCGGTCTCCTCGCGCAGCCGGGTACCCATTCCTCCGCACAGAATGACGACTTTCATGCTGGTTCGCCGAGGGGTACTCCTGCCCGCGCCTGCGGGCAAACGGGAAGACCCACCGCGGGTGTGCCCTGGCAGTCGCGCGGAGCCCGCGCTGCGGCTCAAGTACGTGCTGGTACCCCAAGTGATGGCAGCGTCGGGTGCGTCCTTCCGCACGCGTGCGGCTCCAGGTCCACATGAATCGGCCTCTGGGCCGACAGCTCCTCCCTCGCCCGAGAGCGATTCTGGATGTAGGAATCTGGCCTAGTGCCGCATTCCGATCGAAGTGATGGGTTTCTCGCCGCCCCCGACCGGGCGAGGGCGGCGAAAAAACCGCCGCTTCCCACCGATCTGACCCGCGGCACCCCTCGTTTTCAGGCATCGTTTCAATTGAAACGATGCCCTAGCGTTCCAGGACCCACGTGATGAGCATCCGAGACAACGGCCATCCCACCTCTCCCGGCGAGGCTTTGCCTCTCGCGACGCTACTGGCACGAGCCGGACTGTTCTTGTCGTTCATCGGGGCCGGCGTTGCGATGGGCGTGTGGTTCCTGCTTCGGCGCGATCTGGTGACCTACGCCAAGGACAACGCCCTGATCGAAGGCAGCGCGTGGGACCTGTTGATCTCGTCAGGGGCCACGGCTGCCGCGTGCTCGGCTGCGGCTGGAGTGTACTGTCTCATCGTTCGCACGCGGCAGTCGGTGAAGCAGGTGCACCGGGTCGCTTCCATGCTCCTGCCACTGTCGCTCGTGTTCGCACTGCCGCTCTTTTTTCGCCTCGAGCTGTGGAAGAACCGCGAGCTGTTCTTCTCCAGCACGGTTTTGATCTGGGGCTTCGTCCTCGAGCGGAGTCTGCGGATCGCGGTCGAGGCCTGGCCCCGGTCCAGCATCCTGGCGGATCTGCGGCTGCTCTACCCGCGGCTCGTGCGCTGGGCACCGTTCACCCTCGTGACCCTCATGGTGCTCGGCTACTTCGCGTACATGAGCTACGGCACACTGCTCCGCCACTACCAGATGGTTACCCGGTCGTACGATATCGGGATCTACAACAACACCTTCTGGAATCTGCTCCACGGTGAACTCTTCTACTCGAGCCCGTGCCTGGGCATGCGAGGCTCGCAGCTTCAGTACCACGCGACGCTGACCGCATACCTACTCCTGCCGTTCTATGCCCTCTATCCCCATACCGAGGCGCTGATCGTCATTCAAGCCGCTCTGTGCTCGCTCGCAGGGTTCCCGCTGTACGGAATCGTTCGGCGTCGACTCGACAGCCCGTGGCTGGGCGTGGCGTTCGTGGCTGCGTACTGCCTGTACGGTCCGGCCCACGGCGCCATGTTCTATGACTTCCACTTCCTGACCATCAGCACGCCGTTCGTGATCACGGCGCTCTATTGCTTCGAAACGCGCAAGAGGCTCTGGTTCTGGATCGCCTTGGCCCTCGCGTTGCTGGACCGCGAAGACTTGGGAATCGGACTGTCCGCAGTGTTTCTCTCCTACTTGATCGCCGGGGAACGCCCGCGGGTGGCCCTGGTCGCCGGTATCGTGTCGATCGGATACGCCGCGTTCGGCAAGTTCGTGTTCATGCCGTTGTTTTCGCACTCGCTCGCGGACAGCTTCCTCTACGCGTACAAGGAGTACACGACCACGGACGCGCCGGGCTTCTCCGGAGTGGTGCGAACTTGGCTGACCAACCCGTATTTCTTCGCGAGCAGGGTGCTGAACGAGGAAAAATTCACGTACTTCCTCATCGTGATGGTGCCCGTGCTGTTGCTCCCGCTGCGTCACCCGCGGACCTGGCTGTTCCTGGCCATGGGCGGGCTCATCACCGTCTTCTCGTATGCGTATCCGCCGCTGCTCGAGATCAGCTTCCAGTACACGGCCGCATGGACCGCGTTCATCTTCGTCGCTTCCGCCATCGCCATCAGTACCTGGCGCGAAGAAGTCGCTGGCTGGGCCCGCATCCGAGCCGCCGTCGTGGCGATGGTCGTCGTGGGCGTCCTGATGAGCTACCGGTTCGGTGCCTTCGTCAGGGACAACGGTTTCGTCGGTGGGTTCTTGGAGATGACCTGGGACTACACCGATACGGATCGGCAGGAGCTCGCCGATCTGCGCGCGCTGATTGCCCGGATCCCCCCGGATGCGTCGGTCACCGTCTCCGAGTACGAGTTGCCGCACGTCTCGAGCCGCAGGGACTGCTTCACTCTGAGCCGCGGACACAGTAGCTCCGACTACGTGCTCGTGCGCATCTCCGAAGGTCGGGCCGCTGGTTCTGCCAGCCACGCCACGATGGCCGAGGTCGTCAACTCCGGCGAGTACGGGATCCTGGAGACACGCGGAGCCTTCCAGCTCTGGAAGAGGGGCGCCGACCGAAGACACAATCGTGAAGCGGCACGGGCGTTGGGTCTAACGCTGCCCCGCTGACGTTCGCCCGACCTATCGGACCTCGACCTCGGAGAGGTGAAGCATCGAGACCCTGTCCACGGTGAGCTTGACGTAGCGGGCGTCCACCGGAGCGAAGTTCGCGCGCCACTCCCCGAACGGGCGCTTGCGCCGTGCAACTTGTTTGTAGACCTTCCCGTCGGTGCTGACCTCGACGATCAGCGGCACGGCTCGGTCGAAGCAACAATGGTCGGCATTGTACGCGATCACCTGGCGGATCTTGTGCACGGCCCCGAGATCGACGCGCAGCCAGGGGTGGTCGTCGTTGTTGGTGTGGAACCCGATGCCCCACAGATCGCCGTCGACCGCGCCGCTAGCATCGGTGTACTTCCCGTAGTAGCTGCTCGCTGTTGCCGGCTTGTTGAGCGCCAGATCCGACTTCTTCCACCGAACATGCTGTAGCCACACGACGGCGGCGACGATCGCCAGCGGCACCAACACGGCCACGGTCCAGCGCATGGCTCGAGCCAACCGTACGCGCGCCACCTTGCGAACTTCACCCCTGGCGGAGGCGAGCACAACGTCGAGGCCAAGCCGCAGCACGGCCAGCCTGGCCTCGGAGTCGGACGGCGTCTGCTCGTCTCCGGTGCCTACGAAGGCACGCTCGAGCGAGGCCCGCTCGGCGTCGGTAAAGGGATCGAGTCGGCCAGCGCCCGGCAGGGACAGACCGGCCCATGCTTCGGCAGGAGTCTGCGGTGGATCGGGCAGCACGGCGCGGGCGGCCGAGAACAGCCCGTCTCTGAGCAGCGAGCACGCGGCTTCCCGCGCCCCAGGGGTATGCACCAACAGAACCTCGGCGGCCTCACGTGTCGCGGTTGCCTCTTCGAACGCAGCGCGCCGAGCCGCCGAACCCCCGAAAGCTTCTTCCTGCGCAGCGGCCAGCTTCTGTCGCATGAGGAAGAACCGGCTTGGCCAGCCTTCCCGTTGGTCAGATGCCACCGGCTCGACGGCGGGAGCAGCGGATGCCGCGGGCCCCGGCTCAGTCAGAGCGCCTTCGACCTCGGCGGCGGCACGGTCGGCTGCAGGCTGTTGGGGCACCGCGGGCCACCCGGGATCCGATGCGGGCTGCTGAGTTTCGTCCATTGTGTCGTGGCGGGAGTATCCCTGAAGGAGCGCCCTGCCGCAAGGACTGCTCCTGGGCGTCGGGCGCCTGCATCCGCAGGCCCGGGGGAACCTGCCTTACCGGATCAGGTAGACCTCGAAGGCCTGATAGCGGTGGTCCGGTACGAAGCTCCACTCCAACTCGTCGCGCTCCCGTGGGGCCAAAGCCCCCGCGGACCCCACCAACGCCGCCGAGGCCCGACGCAGCAGCGCCACGCGCTTTTCGACGTCCCTGGGTAGGCGAGCCAAGGGGTCGGCGTAGTGGTTCAGGTCGGAGGACACCGGCTCGTAGGTCCCCAGGTCATCGAGTCGGTACAGGCCGTTCGCATACTTCGGGATCCCATGCACGTAGACCAGATACTCTGCGGGATCTGGCCTCGGCCTGGCCCTGGCTACCTCGCCCACCGTGAACGCGCCCAGCCTCTCGTGCGGCATCACGCGAAACAGCTCACGCACGAGGATCTCCGACCGCTTGGTCCAACTCGGCCAGTGCTCGTTCCACGCCACGTGGGTGATGCCGAGCCGCTGGTAGTAGTCGCGCAGGGCAGTCGCGCCTCCGATCCCCTCATAGGTGATGAGCCCCTGGTTCCCCGGTTGGTCGAGCATCACTCTTCGGTTGATGCCGAGAGAGACGGGCATGGGCCGCACCAGCACCGTGGCATCCGGAGGGAGCACCTCGTCGAGCACACGGAAGTCTGTTCGATACCGGTCTCGGTCCTGCTCTGCGCCGCGGAAGCCCGACGTTACGAGCTCGATGGCTTCATGGATCCGATCCTTCTGGGAATAGAACAGACTGTCTCCGCCCCAGACCACCTGGACAGCTACCAGAACCACCGTGCCGACCCGCGCGCAGCTTCCCAGCGCCCAGGCCCGGATCAGCGTGGCCGTGGTCGCCGCTGCCAGCAGCGGCACTACGGCCTGCAGATTGCGGTCGACCCGATACGTCATCGCCCAGACGAATACGGCAAACAACCCGACGCCGGAGGCCGCGAACAGCCGCCCGGGTCTGCGGATCCAGAAGAGCAGGGGTAGGCTCAACGTGAACAGCGCGCCGAAGTCCGGCCACCCCTTGGTGAAGGAGTAGAAGGGCGTAACCGAGAAGGTCCAGAGCAGTTCGAGGGAGCCGAGCAGGCGTTCGCCGAGGGATCCACGCGGACGATAGGAATCGTCCACCATGTAGTACTGAACCTGGTACGCTGCATCCTTCACGGTAGGATGGCCACCGAACACATCCAACCCGAACGGGTACACGGGGTTGCCGTGGTCCAGCAGGTTCTTGACGAAATGGGGGGCGGTCACGCCGAGCACGACGGCGACGACCAAGAGCGGTCCGAAAACGACTGCCTGCCGATCCGACCAGCCTGCCTCGCCGTCCGGTCTCCGCTTGAGCCAGCGCCGCAGGCGTGCTGCCCATGCCCATGCGAGCAGAGCACAACACGGGCCAATCAGGTACACCGCCTGGTATTTGGTCAGGATCGCGCCTCCGGCGAGGATGCCGAAGAGCGCCAGGTATCGCGGGTCCAGCCGGCGCGCCCGCGCGGCGGCCAGGAACAGGGTCGGGGCAAACAGTGCCGTGAAGTGGTCGGCGGATCCTCCCAGGTTCTTGTCGTAGACGTAGATGGACGGGAACAGGAAGAAACCGACCCAGGCGAAGCGGGCACGCTCGGGCTGGATCAGATACCCGACGACCGCAGCAATGCCCACGAGCGTGCTCAACAGCACGAAGAACTCCGTGTGCAGCGGCATCGTCCAGCGTTGCGCGAGCTCGGGCATCGGCAGCAGCCACCCCCACGTGTGGATGATGGCCGTGAGCTGGGGCATGCAGCGCGTGTAGTCCGCATCGAATCGGATCAGGCGCCCCTCCCGCGCGTAGTCTTGTGCGACCGTTAGGTGATACCAGGTGGAGTCGAAGTTCAGCGCCTCGGGCGTAATCAGCGGGAAGTAGACCAGGGCCAGGCACACCACGCCGAACGGAACAGCCAGCCACGCCATCAGCGACCGGGCGCCGGTCGGCGCGTGCCACGCGCGCACGGCGCTACGCCCGAGTCGGTACAACGCAGCCGCGCCGAGGGCGACCAGTCCGCCTGCCAACGCAAACGCTGAAGCAGCGTTGTACAGCCCGAGCGCACCGAGCAGGTACATCAGCAGGCAGAACACCACCACACCAACGGGAAGGCCGAAGGCCACCGCATCCAGGGGCGACAGGGCAAGCCGCAGCACGCGCGTCAGCATCAGGGTTCCAGCGCTCAAGCACGCGGCAAACAGCAGGAGGTTGTAGAGCCAGAGCAGCGCAAGCCGCCAGAACAGCCAGTCCTGCACGGGATAGACCGTTCCGAGCTTGCCGAGCAGCCACGCGGCACCCCCCAGCGCAAGCAACCCCGCAGCTACGCCCCGACCTGAACGCCACTCCGGCCTGGTGGGCGTGGCAACGCTTTCTCCGGGTCTCATTCAGTAGATTTCCACCTCGGCCAGATGGAAGTAGGTACCGCTCGAACTGACGAATTTCACGTAGCGTGCGGTGACAGGGGAGAGCGTGACCTTCCACTCGTCGAAGTTGCGGCTCCGCTTCGCTACCTCGCGGTAGCGCTTGCCATCGGTGCTCACCTCGATCCGGAGCGGCACCGCGTTCTCCTTGCAGCACTCGGTTCGGTTGTACACCACGACGGAGTGGATCTTCTCTTCATCTCCCAGATCGATCGTCGCGTACTGCTCGCCACCGCGCTCAGTGTGGAAGCCGATGTTCTTCTTGTCACCGTCCACCAGCCCCCTCGGGTCGTAGCGGAAGTTGCCCGCCTTGTACGTGCTGCTGGTGCTCACAGGCTGGTGCAGGGCCAGGTTCTTCGGCTCTCCAGGGAGCGAGACGATGACCAGCGCGACCAGCGCTGCTACCGTGATGCCGATCCGCAGCCATCGAGACCGATGGACACGACGCACGCGAGCTGCGTCGGCGCGCAGGGGCGCACCGATTTTCCGCACTACTCGCTCGAGAAGCTTGGCCGTGATCCCGCGCTCCTCGGCGGACAGGGTGGCCAAGTAGCTGACCCCATCGACGCCGGCGGTGGCGACCAGGCGCTGCCGATCCGCCTCCGAAAGCTCCGCCGCGATCGCGGGGGCTATCGGTTCCTCCGCTGGCAGCTGGGCGCGGGCAAACAGCCTCGCAACCTCCTCATGCAAAAGAGCCATCCCGCCTTCGTCACCATCGAGGTCACGCAGCCGCTCGGCAGCTCGAAGCGCCCCGCAACCGAGCGCATAGTCGGCTCCGGTGAGCTGTGTTGGCGGTGTGTCCGCCGCCTCGCCGGCTCGCATGAGCGCTGCCCGGCTGAGCAGCACGACTCCAGCTCGCAGCAACAGCAGGCGGCCATCGGCAAGCTCATCCGCACCATGAAGCCGCTCCGCAGCGGACAGCGCGGCCTGTGCCCGCTCGTAGGCTGCGTACCCGGGGCTGCCTGGGTGGAAACCGTCCCGGACGGCCACTGCCATCTGCTCATCCAACCAGTAGAAGTTTCGCAGCCATCCTCCGGGCTTGCGCTTGGGGACCGAAGCGGGGACCTGGGCCTCGCCCTCGTTGCTCGCCGCGCTCTCGTTGCTCGCCGCGCTCTCGTTGCTCGCCGCGCTCTCGTTGCTCGCCGCGCTCTCGTTGCTCGCCGC